>NZ_JBEPQF010000003.1:0-525554 GCF_040547695.1 Bradyrhizobium sp. JR4.3
GAAGACACTAGGCTGGAAAACGCCGGCGGAGGCGCTTGACGATCTTCTGTTATGAGTGAAAGTAACTGGTGTTGCGACGACCGTTTGAATCCGCCCAATACGCTTCAACCGAGTACCGCCAAGCACTGCAAGCCGCCGGCTTCCGGCCTTCAATGAGCCGCAGAGCCGACTGCTACGACAATGCCCCGATGGAAAGCTTCTTCCACACCCTCAAGACCGAACTGATCCATCACCGTCAATATGAGACCCGCAATGAAGCCGAGCGCGACATCTTCGCTTACGTCGAAGGCTTCTACAATCAGACCCGAAGACACTCGGCCATCGGCTATATCAGCCCGGTCGAGATGGAGCTAAAATCGGCTTGATCCATGTCCACTTTTTTGGGGGAAGATCAATTCTGGATTGCTTCGCTTCGCTCGCAATGACGCTTTGAGAGAGTGTGCGCCACACTCAACCCTTGAGTCTCCGATGCGCAGCGCAGAGGCCTTTGCAGCGCGTAGGGGCACGCGCGGGGGATGATGAAGGCGCCGACTCACCTTGGCTGCGCCTCGTCGTCGCGCCTGAGTTGCGGTGCGGGCATCGACTGGCCTGAAGTTGTGGATTGTCCTCCCGCCGGGGGTATCGCAGTAAGCTAAATCGTGTCCTCCAGGCCACGATTGTGCCGTCCGCGCAACACCCGTCACGGATTTAACCATCATCTCTGTCCGTTCCCATCAACGCCGCTTTTTGGCCACACCCGAACATGAATAAAATCACTCGAATGTTTTAGCGGCAGCGGTGGTCCTGGAAGGCGACGGAAATCCCCAAGGTCGATTCAAAAGGTCGATTCAAATCTTGGCACTGATTTTTCGGGTCTGAAAGGGTTCGCCGGGGAAACTGGTTTGCGATGGACGCGAAGAGCAACATCAAGCAGAGGCTGCCGAGCCGTCACGTGACGGAAGGCCCTGCGCGCGCGCCCCATCGGTCCTACCTCTACGCCATGGGTCTGACCACCGACCAGATCCACCAGCCCTTCGTCGGCGTCGCCTCGTGTTGGAACGAGGCCGCGCCCTGCAACATCTCCCTGATGCGCCAGGCGCAGGCGGTGAAGAAGGGCGTCGCATCCGCCGGAGGCACGCCGCGCGAATTCTGCACCATCACCGTGACCGACGGCATCGCCATGGGCCATGACGGCATGCGCTCCTCGCTGCCGTCGCGCGAATGCATCGCCGATTCCGTCGAGCTGACGATCCGCGGTCACGCCTATGACGCCCTCGTTGGCCTGGCCGGCTGCGACAAGTCGCTGCCGGGCATGATGATGGCGATGGTCCGCCTCAACGTGCCCTCGATCTTCATCTATGGCGGCTCGATCCTGCCCGGCAATTTCCGGGGCCAGCAGGTCACCGTGCAAGACATGTTCGAAGCCGTCGGCAAGCACTCGGTCGGCGCAATGTCCGACGAGGACCTCGACGAGATCGAGCGCGTGGCGTGCCCCTCGGCGGGTGCCTGCGGCGCGCAGTTCACCGCCAACACGATGGCGACCGTCTCCGAGGCGATCGGGCTGGCGCTGCCGTACTCGGCCGGTGCTCCGGCCCCCTATGAAATTCGCGACGCCTTCTGCATGACCGCGGGCGAGCAGGTCATGGAGCTGATCGCCCAAAACATCCGGCCACGCGACATCGTCACTCGCAAGGCGCTGGAGAATGCCGCCGCCGTGGTCGCCGCGTCGGGCGGCTCGACCAATGCTGCACTGCACCTGCCAGCAATCGCGCACGAGTGCGGCATCAAGTTCGACCTGTTCGACGTCGCCGAAATCTTCAAAAAGACACCGTACGTCGCGGATTTGAAGCCGGGCGGCCGTTATGTCGCCAAAGACATGTTTGAAGTAGGTGGCATACCGCTTCTGATGAAGACGCTGCTCGACAACGGATTTCTCCACGGTGACTGCATGACCGTCACCGGTCGAACGATCGCCGAAAACCTCAAAAGCGTGAAGTGGAATCCGCACCAGGACGTGGTGCACCCGGCAGACAAACCCATCACCGTCACCGGCGGTGTGGTCGGTCTGAAGGGCAATCTGGCGCCAGAAGGTGCGATCGTGAAAGTCGCGGGAATGTCCAACCTCAGGTTCACCGGTCCGGCCAGGTGCTTCGACCGTGAGGAGGATGCTTTCGAGGCCGTCCAGCAGCGCACCTACCGCGAAGGCGAAGTCATCGTGATCCGCTACGAGGGGCCCAAGGGCGGTCCCGGCATGCGGGAAATGCTCCAGACCACCGCGGCGCTGACCGGCCAGGGCATGGGCGGCAAGATCGCGCTCATCACCGACGGCCGCTTCTCGGGCGCCACCCGCGGCTTCTGCATCGGCCATGTCGGGCCGGAAGCCGCCATCGGCGGCCCCATCGGGCTGCTCGAGGACGGCGATATCATCGAGATCGACGCGGTCGCCGGTACCCTTAACGTAAAATTGAGCGACCAGGAGCTTGCCCAGCGCAAGACCAAATGGACCGCTCGCGCGACTAACCACACGACGGGCGCGCTCTGGAAATATGCTCAGCAGGTTGGACCAGCGGTCGGTGGGGCAGTGACCCATCCGGGCGGCGCGCACGAGAAACAGTGCTATGCGGACATCTAGGCGTACCATCGTTGCGTTTGTGTTGGGGGCTACCGCGCTGGCCGCGCCGGCGCTCGCCTTTGACGGCGCACCCGTCAGCCAGAAGGATGCGACCATCCCGGTGGTCACGACCTTGCCGGGCGCAGCAGGCAAGGTGCGCAATGTACCGCCAGTCGTGCCCCAGGAAACCTCGCTCAGCGCCCTGCAATATGCCGCGGAAGGGGGCCACCCCATCGCGCAGTGGAAGCTCGGCCGCATGTATGCCAATGGCGACGGCGTCGCCCAGGACGATGTTCGTGCGTTCGAGTATTTCACCCGGATCGCCAACGCGCACGCCGAGGACAGCCCGTCGGCGCCGCAGGCGCAGATCGTCGCCAACGCCTTTGTGGCGCTCGGCCGCTATTATCTCAGCGGCATCCCGAATTCGAAGGTCAAGCCGGACCAGGAGCGGGCGCGGGAGATGTTCTCCTATGCCGCGTCCTATTTCGGCAACGCGGATGCGCAATACGATCTCGCCCGCCTGTACCTGAAGACACCAGACGCTTCGCGCGAGGATTTCCGCTACGGCGCGCGCTGGCTTGGGCTCGCCGCGCAGAAGGGCCAGCACGAGGCCCAGGCGCTGCTCGGTCAGATGCTGTTCAACGGCGACCGCCTGCCGCGGCAGGCCGCGCGCGGCCTGATGTGGCTGACGCTGGCGCGCGACAGCGCAGGTAGCGACGAGACCTGGATCAAGGAAAACTACAACCGCGCCTTCGCAAAGGCCTCCGACGACGATCGCGCCATGTGCCTGCAGATGCTGGAGCAATGGGTCCAGGGTCGCCGGGAGTGATGGGTTGAGGCGGCCTCACGCCGCCTCGAGGTCGAGATCCGCCCACACCGGCACATGGTCCGACGGCTTCTCCCAGCTGCGCACATAACTGTCGATGCCGACATTGCCGAGCCGGTCGCTGGCCTGTGGCGACAGCAGCAGATGGTCGATCCGCAGGCCGTGGTTCTTCTGCCAAGCGCCGGCCTGGTAGTCCCAGAACGTGTAGAGCCCGGGCTCGTCGGTGACGGCCCGAAGCGCATCGGTCAGGCCGAGGCCGAGCAGGGACTGAAAACTCTCCCGCGTCTCGGCCTTGAACAGGGCGTCCTCGGTCCAGGCGGCGGGATTATGGACGTCGCGGGCATGCGGGATGACGTTGAAGTCGCCTGCGAGGATCAGCGGCTCCTCGGTCTTGAGGCGCTCCTTCGAATACTCAAGAAGCCGCGACATCCATTTGAGCTTGTAGGGATATTTCTCGGTGCCGACCGGATTGCCGTTGGGCAGATAGAGGCAGGCGATGCGCAGCACGCCGCTCTTGAGCGTCACCACGCCTTCGAGGAAGCGGGCATGCGCATCCTCGTCGTCGCCGGCCAGCCCCGACTTGGTCTCGTCGAACCGGAGCTTCGAGAGCAGGGCGACACCGTTGAACGTCTTCTGCCCATGGGTGACCACGTTGTAGCCGAGCGCCTCGATCTCCAGCCGCGGGAAGGCCTCGTCGACGCATTTGATCTCCTGGAGGCAGACGATGTCCGGCTGGCACTCCTTCAGCCAGGTCAGCAACAGGTCGATCCGCTGCCGGACCGAGTTCACGTTCCAGGTGGCTATTCTGATGGGCATTTCGACGGGCTCCGGGCAGGGGCCATGGTTAGAACAAAATGCAAACGCGCCCGTCAAGGACGCTGCGAAATCTCCCACAAAATTAACCCGGCTTAAGTCGGGCCTGGGTCATTGATCGTGAAAAGGTTTTTCGAATGGGACGGCCGGACAAATCCATGAAGCGAACCGAGCCCCGCGACGGGTTGATCGGCGCGTTCCTGTACTGGCTCGGCGGCTACGAGATCGAGGACGGCCTGACCGCCGGTCTCAGCGAGCGCGAGCTGAGCCGCATCCGCGCCAAGCAGATCGACGCGGTGATACGCCTGATCCCGGTGACGATGGCCGTCACCATGCTCAACGTCGCAGTCGTGCTGGTCCTGTTCTGGGGCCGTGGCTGGAACGACTTTCTCGCGATCTGGGGCATGACCCTCGCGACCGCCGCCTCGCTCGCGGTGCGCGCGTGGCGGCGCTCCCACCGGAGCCCGCCGCAGGAAGCCTCGCCCCGCGCCGCGCGGCAGATGTTGCGGCAGGCGTTTTTCCTCGCCGCAATCTGGGGCACGCTGCCGATCGCGCTGTTCAGCCGCATCGAGCCGACCAGCCAGCTCGTCCTGGCCTGCCTGATGGTCGGCACGATGTCCGGCGGCGCCTTCATGCTCTCGACCTTCCCGCGCGCGGGCCTTGTCTATCTCGCGACGACGACGATTGCCTGCGCCGCGGCGTTGCTGTTGTGCGGCACCGGGCCTTACCTCCTGACCGCGGTGTTTCTGCTGCTGTTCGCGTTCTTCATGGCGCGCAACATCGTCTCGCAAGGCAATCTGTTCCTCGGCAATCTCAAGGCCCGGCTCGAGCTCGAGCGCCAGACCGAGATCATTTCGCTATTGCTGAAGGATTTTCAGGAGAACGCCAGCGACTGGCTATGGCAGACCGACGCCGAAGGGCATCTGGTCGACGTGCCCGAGCGCTTCGCCGCCGTCGCACAGCTGCCACTGCCGTTGCTGAAGGGCTCGCATTTCGCCGACGTGCTCGACATGCTGTGCCCCGAAGACAAGAGCGCGGCCTACAATGTCGTCGGCCTGATGGAGCACGCCGAACCGCTGCACGAAATGAACCTCAAGGTCGTCGCCGGCGGCGAGGCGCGGCTGTGGTCGCTCACTGCGAAGCCGGCCTACGACCGCGACGGTCAATTCCTCGGCTATCGCGGCTTCGGCCGCGACGTGACCGAGCGCTGGCGCGCCGAAAAGGCCGAGGCCGAGAGCCGTGCCAAATCGGATTTCCTCGCGGTGATGAGCCACGAGATCCGCACGCCGATGAACGGCGTGCTCGGGCTTGCCAGCGTGCTGCTGGAGACAAAACTCGATCCGGAGCAGCGCGAGGCTGTCACCACGATCCGCGAGTCCGGCGACAATCTCCAGCGCATCCTCAACGACATCCTGGACCTGTCCAAGCTCGAGGCCGGACGCTTCGCGTTCGAGGTGATCGACTTCGCGCCGCAGGCGATGGTCGAAGCCGTGGCGACCATCGTGCGCGCGAGCGCCAAGAGCAAGGGGCTCGCCGTCAAGGTCGAGCTCGATCCCAACCTGCCGCCGACGCTGCGCGGCGATGTCGCGCGTATCCGCCAGGTCCTGCTCAATCTCGCATCCAACGCGGTGAAGTTCACTGACGGAGGCGAAGTCACGATCGCAGCTATCTGTCAGGCCCGCCGCGATCTGCTCGCCACCGTCGAATGGAGCGTGACCGACAGCGGTATCGGCATCGCCCCCGAGAAGCTCGGCCAGCTCTTCTCCGACTTCGCCCAGGCCGACGCCTCGATCAGCCGCCGCTTCGGCGGCACCGGGCTGGGCCTAGCGATCTCCCGGCGCATCATCGAGCAGATGGGCGGCACCATCGGCGTCACCTCGACGCCCGGCGAAGGCTCGACCTTCCGCTTCACGCTGGTACTGCCGTGGAGTCAGGTGCAAACGTCCGATCACGACGCTGGCCGCGAGGAAGCCGACGATCTCAAGGCGCGCATCGCGGGCCTCGACCGACCGCTGAAGGTGCTGGTCGCCGAGGACGACGCCGTCAACCGCATGGTCGTGAGCAAGATGCTCGGTGCCTTCGACGTCGAGTTGCGCGTCGTGACCGACGGTGTCGAGGCCGTCGCGGCCGTGTCCGAAGGCGATTACGATATCGTGCTGATGGACGTGCGCATGCCCGAGATGGACGGGCTTGCCGCGACCCGCGCGATCCGCGCCGAGGGCGGACGCTTCGCGGCCCTACCGATCATCGCGCTGACCGCCAATGCCTTCCCCGAGGACGTCAAGATCTGCCGCGAGGCGGGGATGTCGGACTTCCTGGCCAAGCCGCTACGCAAGCCTGCGCTGGTGGCGGCGCTGCTGCGTGCGCTCGATGGACATGTGATGGCGGAAGACGCACCACTTCAGCCGGAGCTCACGTCTGTCGACGTGGAGTGGACGGACGAGGAAAGGCAGATGACTGGCGCCTAAAGCCTGTCAGATCGAGAAGCTGGTCCCGCAGCCACAGGACGCCGTGGCGTTGGGATTGTTGACCCGGAACGAGGCGCCGATCAGATCGTCGACGAAATCGACCTGCGAGCCCGCCAGGAACGGCTGCGAGGCGGAATCGACCAGCACCACAGCATTGTCCTGCTCGATCACGAGATCGTCGTCGGTGCGGGCACGGTCAATGTCGAACTTGTACTGGAAGCCGGAGCAGCCGCCGCCCTCGACCGAGATCCGCAGCATCGCGCCAGACCCTTCGCCCTTGAGGATCTCCCCAATCCGGCGTGCGGCCTTGTCACTGATGGTCACGTCAGTCGTCATCGTTCGTCTCCGATAGCCCCGCGGTCACACCAAGGTCGCCCGAAGGTCGGTTGCCCAATTCAGTTGGTATCCCGCGTCCGGCATAGTTAAGTGCCACCATACGCAGAATCAAATGGATAGGGACTAAATTCGCCGTGTCCGTCGGAATGGCTGCCCCCCACGCGCCCTATGCCTGCGATCCCGATCGCAGCCGCGGCCGGCTGGTCGCGGAACCGCCGAGCCGGACCCGCAGCCCGTTCCGGCGGGATTGCGACCGGGTGATCCATTCCACCGCGTTCCGCCGACTGAAGTACAAGACCCAGGTGTTCGTGTTCCACGAGGGCGACCATTACCGGACCCGGCTGACCCATTCGCTGGAGGTGGCGCAGATTGCCCGGGCGCTGGCGCGGCAGCTCGGGCTGGACGAGGACCTAACGGAAACCTTGGCGCTCGCCCACGACCTCGGCCATCCGCCGTTCGGGCACGCCGGCGAGCGGGCACTGGACGCCTGCCTGACGGATTTCGGCGGCTTCGACCACAACGCCCAGACGCTCCGCGTCGTCGCGGCGCTGGAACACCGCTACCCCGAATTCGACGGGCTCAACCTGACCTGGGAAGCGCTGGAAGGCATCGTCAAGCACAATGGCCCGCTGACCGATCGCAGCGGTGCGCCGGTCGGGCGTTATCGCGAGCACGGCATTCCTGTCGGCATCGCCGACTACATCAAGACCTACGATCTCGAATTGTGGAGTTTCGCCTCGCTGGAGGCACAGGTCGCCGCGATCGCCGACGACATCGCCTATGATGCCCACGATATCGACGACGGCCTGCGCGCCGGCCTGTTTCACCTCGACGACCTCAAGGTCATGCCGCTGACCGCGGAGATCATCGCCGAGACGTCTGCGCATTACCCCGATCTCGAAGACGTCAGGCGCGGCGCCGAGCTGGTGCGCGAGCTGATCTCGCACCTGATCGGTGCCGTGTTCGCCGAGGCGCAGACAAACCTTGCCGCCGTGAAACCGCAATCCGCCCAGGACGTGCGCCAGCAGAGCCGGGCACTGATCGCGTTCCCCGCCGCGGTCGCCGAGGAGGAGGCCGCCATCAAGCGCTTTCTCTATCAGCACATGTACCGCCACAAGCGGGTCATGCGGGTGATGAGCGAGGCGGAACAGATCCTGTTCGACCTGTTCGCGAAATACCTCACATCGCCCGGCGAACTGCCGCCGGAATGGCTGGTCGGGGCGGAGGCGGACAATGAGGGCGACCGGGCTCGACGGATCGGGAATTTCATTGCCGGAATGACCGACCGTTTCGCCCTGACCGAGCACCAGCGGCTCTTTGACTCGACCCCGGATTTGCGTTAGGCGGCGCCCATGCCCGACACATCCTCAGCACTGCACCTGTTCGCCGACGTGCTCGCACGCGTGCACGCGGTCTGCCGCGCGCTTGCGGCGGACGCCAACTGGCCCGAGGGCATCGATTTCTCGCGCGTGGTGGTCGAGCCGCCGCGCGATACCTCCCATGGCGACATGGCGACCAACGCGGCCATGGTGCTTGCGAAAGAGGCAAAGGCAAAGCCACCGGATCTCGCCGAGCAGATCGCCGAACGGCTGCGCGCGGATGCGCTGATCGCCAAGGTCGACGTCGCCGGTCCCGGCTTCATCAATTTGACGCTGAAGCCGGCCGCATGGGCGGAGGCGCTACGGACCGTGCTGCGCGAGGGCGCCGATTACGGCCGCGTCCGCGGCGGCTCCAAGGTCAACGTTGAATATGTCTCGGCCAACCCGACCGGACCGATGCATGTCGGCCATTGCCGCGGCGCCGTGTTCGGCGACGCGCTGGCGAGCCTGCTCGAGTTCGCAGGCCGTGACGTCACGCGCGAATATTACATCAACGACGCCGGTGCGCAGGTCGACGTGCTCGCACGTTCCGCGTTCCTCAGGTATCGCGAGGCGCTCGGCGAGGACATCGGCGCGATTCCGGAAGGCCTTTATCCCGGCGACTATCTGAAGCCGGTCGGGCAGGCGCTGGCCAACGAACACGGCGACAAGCTCCTCGCCATGAGCGAGGGCGCGTGGCTGCCGACGGTACGCGCCAAGGCCATCGCGATGATGATGGACGAGATCAAGGGAGATCTCGGCGCGCTCAACATCCGCCACGACGTGTTCTTCTCGGAGCGCTCGCTGCAGGACGCCGGCAACAACAAGGTCGCCGAGACCATCGACTTCCTCAAGGCCAAGGGCGATGTCTACCAGGGCCGTCTGCCGCCGCCAAAAGGGGCCCCGGCCGAGGATTGGGAAGATCGCGAGCAGTTGCTGTTCAAGGCGACTGCTTATGGCGACGACGTCGATCGCCCGCTGATCAAGTCGGACAATTCCTATACCTACTTCGCCGCCGATATCGCCTACCATAAGAACAAGTTCGACCGTGGTTTTGCGGAAATGATCGACGTCTGGGGCGCCGACCATGGTGGCTACATCAAGCGCATGCAGGCGGCGGTGAAGGCGACGACCTCCGGCAAGGGGGCGCTCGACGTCAAGATCGTCCAGCTCGTGAAGTTGCTGCGCAACGGCGAGCCGGTGAAAATGTCCAAGCGGAGCGGGGACTTCGTCACCTTGCGTGAGGTGGTAGATGAAGTCGGCCAGGACGCCGTCCGCTTCATGATGCTCTACCGCAAGAACGACGCGGTGCTCGACTTCGACCTTGCCAAGGTCATGGAACAGTCGCGCGACAACCCCGTGTTCTATGTCCAGTACGGCCACGCCCGCGGCCATTCGATCTTCCGCAACGCCCGGGCCGAGGTGTTCCCGGAACTCCCCGAGGAAACCGAGAAGCGCATCGCCTGGCTCGGTGAGTCGGCGGTGGAACGGCTGTCAGACCCGGCTGAGCTCGACCTTCTTAAGCGGCTCGCAATTTTTCCGCGCATGCTTGAAGCGGCGGCAAGCGCCCACGAGCCGCACCGAATTGCTTTCTATCTCTATGACTTAGCGAGCGAATTTCACGCACTTTGGACGAAGGGTCGCGATTTGCCCTATTTACGCTTCATTATCAATAATGATGCAGATCTAACGAAGGCGCGGCTGGCCATGGTCCAGGGCGTCGTCTCTGTCCTGGCATCGGGCCTCGCCATCCTCGGCGTCCATGCTCCGGACGAGATGCGGTAGTTTGGGGCGAACTACTTAAGGGATTTCGGGGGTAACCGGCAGAAGCCGGATCGCTTAGACTTGGTTGAAAGCCTTGTGGGTCGAAAGCCGTGCCTTGGTCGAGGGGCGCGCGGCTTTCCCGAAGGGACGCATCATCACGATGGCCGAACGATATCAGGACAGACCGTTTCCTTCCGATGACTATGGTCGCGGTGGCGATCAGCATGGGAGCGGCGATCCCTTGGCCGAACTCGCTCGCCTGATCGGGCAGACCGATCCGTTTGCGGCGCAAGGGCGGCCGGGTGCGCACCCGCCAGCAGCGCCCGCGCCTGCCCAGAGCTATCAGGACGACGACTATCGCCAGGACGATGACCCGCAGGACTATGCCGAGCAGGCTCCTCCGCCGCCGCCCGGACCGCCCTCATGGATGCGGCGCGCCAATGTGCAGCCGCAGACGGCGCCAGCTGAGCCTGCCTATCCCGCTTCCGTAAACCCGGTTCATCCACTGCATCGTTATTCAGCCCAGCCGACTGCGCCCGAGCCCGAACCTGATTTTCGTCAGCCGCAGGCCTATCCGGATCAGGGCTATCAAGCTCCTGCTTATCAAGCTCCTGCCTATCAGGATCAGGCCTACCAGCAGCACGATCAGGCTTATCAGGAACAAGCCTATCAGCAGCAGCCCGATCCGGCGCGCTACGACGATGCGCTCTACGGACGGCTGGAGGCGGGCGAACAAGACTACCAGCGCGATGCCGCCTATCCCGACGATCCTTACGCATTCCAGAGCGACTATCCCGAGGCCGATCTCGACGAGCCCAAGAAGCAGCGCGGCGGCATGATGACGGTCGCGGCGATCCTGGCGCTTGCCGTGGTCGGGACCGGCGCTGCGTTCGCCTACAAGACCTATGTGGGCTCGCCCCGCAGCGGCGAGCCGCCCATCATCAAGGCCGACAACACGCCGACCAAAATCGTGCCGGCTCCGTCGGACTCCTCGGCCAAGGTGCCGGACCGCATGGTCACCGGTGATGGCGCTGAGAAGATCGTGCCGCGCGAGGAGGCGCCTGTCGACGTCAACGCCAAGGCGGGAGGTCCCCGCGTGGTGTTCCCGCCGCTGAACCAGAACGCGAACCCGCCGCCGGTCGCGAGCGTGTCGCCGTCCAGCATTCCGCTGTCGAGTGCGGGCCCGAATCCGAGTAACGGCACGCTGCCGAACAATTCGCCGCGCGCGATCAGGACCGTGGCCGTGAAGGGCGATCAGACCGACGCCACCGCGTCGCAAGCCGCCGCCGTCGCGAAGCCGGCAGCTCCACCGAAGCCCATTGCGGCACCCGCTGCACCACGCACGCCGCCGACCTCGGCCAATGCCAGTGCCAATCAGCCGCTCTCGCTGGCGCCGCAATCGGCGCCGGCTGCGGAGCCGCCGCAGCGGATGGCTGCGACCAATCCGACGCAAATTGCGCCCGCGAGCAGCGGTGGCGGTGGCTACGTCGTGCAGGTCTCCTCGCAGCAGACCGAGGATAGCGCCCACGCCTCCTACCGGGTGCTTCAGAGCAAGTACGGCAGCGTGCTGGGCTCCCGCGCTCCGGTGGTCAAGCGGGTCGACCTGACCGACAAGGGCAAGGGAATCGTCTACCGCGCCTTCGCTGGGCCCTACGGATCGCTCGAAGAGGCGAACCAGGCCTGCAACAGTTTGAAATCCGCGGGCCTGTCGGCCTGCTTCGTCCAGAGGAATTAACGGCCGTTTCCTTGACCGTCTCGCGGGTCAGGGTTAATCGGCCGTATGAGCACGCGGGCCTTCATTACCGGCGTTTCCGGAACGGAACTAACCGCCGCCGAGCGGGAGTTTATCCGCAGCGAACGCCCGTGGGGCTTCATCCTCTTCAAGCGCAATATCGAGACGCCGTCTCAAGTTGCTGCACTCGTTGCGGAATTGCGGGCGGTCGCGGGTTTCGCTGATGCCCCTGTCCTGATCGACCAGGAGGGTGGACGGGTGCAGCGCCTAGGGCCGCCGCATTGGCCGGTCTATCCGCCGGGCGCTATTTTCGCAGGCCTCTACGATACTGATTCGGCGCTCGGGCTGGCCGCGGCGCGCCTCAGCGCACGGCTGATCGCGGCCGATCTCGCAGATCTCGGCATTACCGTGGATTGCTTGCCGCTGGCCGACGTGCCGGTGGCTGGCGCCAACGCCGTCATCGGGAACAGGGCCTACGGCACCGAACCGGGAAAAGTCGCCGCGATCGCCCGCGCGGTCACCGAGGGCCTGGAAGAGGGGGGCGTGTTGCCGGTGCTCAAGCACATCCCCGGCCATGGCCGAGCTACGGCCGATACCCATTTCAATCTGCCGACCGTCGACACGTCGCGAGACGAACTGGAGCGCACCGACTTCGCGGCATTCAAGCCTTTAGCGGATTTGCCGATGGCCATGACTGCACATGTTGTGTTTAGCGCGGTCGACCCCGCCCATCCGGCGACGACATCTGCGACAATGATCGCTGAGGTGATTCGCGGCACAATCGGGTTCCAGGGTTTGTTAATGAGTGATGACGTGTCGATGAACGCGCTGTCGGGCAATATCGCCGAGCGGACCCGCGCGATTTTTGCGGCCGGTTGCGACATGGCCCTGCATTGCAACGGCAAGATCGCGGAGATGCGTGAGGTCGCCGGCCAGACACCCGAACTGGCGGGCAGGGCGCTGGAGCGGGCGAACGCCGCGCTCGCCGCGCGTCGAGGACCGCAACCGTTCGATCGCGCGGCCGCACGCGCCGAACTGGACGCATTGATCGCACGGGCAAACACGGCATCGGCATGACCGCAGAAATCCTATCGTTTGAAACCGGGCGGCCCGCAGAGCTCGCCGAGGGTGAGCCGGCGTTGGTGGTGGACGTCGAGGGCTATGAGGGTCCGCTCGACCTGTTGCTCGCACTGGCGCGGCAGCAGAAGGTCGATCTCGCCAAGATCTCGATCCTGGCGCTCGCCGACCAGTATCTCCACTTCATCGAAGCCGCGCGAAAGATCCGCCTCGAGCTTGCCGCCGACTATCTCGTGATGGCGGCCTGGCTCGCCTTTCTGAAATCGCGCCTGCTGCTGCCGGAGCCGCCGAGTGCGGAAGGCCCGAGCGCCGAGCAGATGGCGACGGCGCTCGCCAACCGCCTGCGCCGGCTGGAGGCCATTCGCGAAGCCGCCAACCGGCTGATGAACCGGCAGCAATTGCTGCGCGACATCTTCCCGCGCGGCGAGCCCGAGCAGATCGCCGAGATCAAGCATCCGAAATACACCGCAACGCTCTATGACCTGCTTACCGCCTATGCCGCGCAGCGCCAGTCGCGCGTGCTGGCGAGCGTGCATCTCGCCAAGCGCACGGTGTGGTCGCTTGCGGAGGCGCGCGCCACGCTGGAGCGGCTGGTCGGCAGCATCAGCGAGCAAGACGATTGGGGCGTTCTCGACGATTTTCTGCTGCAGCACGTCGCCGATCCGACGCAGCGCGCGACGGTGCTCGCCTCGAGTTTCGCGGCTGCGCTCGAACTGGTGCGCGAAGGTCAGCTCGAGCTGAATCAGAAAGAGGCGTTTGCGCCCATCTATTTCCGGAAGGGGCGCCCCAAGCCGGTCATGGACGCAGCTCCTGCGCCCGATGCGCCGGTCGCTTAAGTGCAACAAGGAGAATCTGCCATGGCAAGCCTGGCTGAAGTGCGGGTAGAAGAGGCCGAGCCGATGGAGAACGAGTCCCAGGCACGTCCCGAAGAATTGCGGCTGCTGGAAGCGCTGCTGTTCGCTTCGAATGAACCGCTGGACACCGCGACGCTGGCCAAGCGCATGCCCGAGGGCGTGGACGTGAAGGCCGCGCTTGAGCAGTTGCAGGCCGACTATTCCCTGCGCGGCGTGAATCTCGTCCGGGTTGCCAACAAATGGACCTTCCGCACGGCGGGCGATCTCGCCTGGCTGATGACCCGCGAGAGCACCGAAACCCGCCGCCTGTCGCGCGCCGCGATCGAGGTGCTCGCAATCATCGCCTATCACCAGCCGGTGACGCGCGCCGAGATCGAGGAGATCCGCGGCGTCGTCACCTCGAAAGGCACGCTGGACGTGCTGCTGGAAACCGGCTGGATCAAGCCGCGCGGCCGTCGCAAGACGCCGGGCCGTCCCTTGACCTTCGGAACCACCGAGGACTTCCTGTCGCAGTTCACTCTGGAACAGCTCGGCGATCTGCCGGGTTTGGAGGAGCTGAAGGGCACGGGCCTTCTGGATTCGCGTCTGCCGACCGGATTCAGCGTGCCGACGCCGTCGGATGACCCGACTTTGCGTGAGGACGAGGATCCGCTGGAACCAGGCGAGGACCTTGATCTCGCGCTGGCGCCTGCGGTCGAGCCCGAGACGCCGCCGGAAGGCGGCAATGAGGGCGGCGAGGGCGGTAGCGAGGACTGACGTCCCGGCCTTCTACCGGCCACCTGCGACCAGTTAACACTAGCAAAATTACGTAGCGCCAACAGCGAATTGGCGCTGCCTTGGTCCTTGTTTTTGACACCTGCCAAGCCTAGGTTTCGGTGAAGATCGGCCGGGTCCCGGCCATGCGCGTTTGGAGGGTTGCAGGATGGGTTCACTCAGCATTTGGCACTGGGTCCTGGTGATCGCAGTGGTCCTGCTGCTGTTCGGTCGCGGCAAGATTTCGGATCTGATGGGCGACGTGGCGCAGGGCATCAAGGCGTTCAAGAAGGGCATGCAGGACGACGACAAGGTCGCCGACAAGCCCGAGCCGGCCAAGTCCATCGAGCACAACAATGCTGCGCCGACCGCGGCACGGTCCGACGTCGGCAGCAAGGCCGTCTGAGCCAGAGAGCACGCGAGACGCGGGTAGCGGACCCGATCCTGCGCGCGAGGGATTGGGCCGGCTGCGGCTGGCGTGAACGGAAGACCTCATGTTCGATATCGGGTGGAGTGAACTGGTCCTGATCGGGGTCGTGGCCCTGATCGCCATCGGCCCGAAAGAGCTGCCGGGCGTGCTGCGCATGGTCGGGCAGTGGATGGGCAAGGCGCGCAAGATGGCCGCCGAATTCCAGGGCCAGTTCCAGGAGGCGATGCGCGAGGCCGAAATGGCCGACCTGAAGAAGAGCTTCGACGAGGTCAAGGAAGCGGCTTCCGGGTTCGCCGGCAACAATCTGATGACCTCGCTTCAGAAAGACGTCAGCGACGCGCTCCGCGTCGATGCGCTGGACAAGCCGGCCGAGACCTCGACCACCGCCGCTGTTGAGCCGCCGGCGACTTCAAGCGAAGCGCTGGCGACTTCAAGCGAAGCGCTGGCGACTTCAAGCGAAGCGCTGGCGACTTCAAGCGAATTGCCGGCGACGCCTACCACGCCGGAAGCGCCGACGCCCGAGACCTTCGTGGAGGCCGAGGCACATGCGGCGGTGAACGAGCCGCTCGCCATCACCCGTGAGGTCGAGCAGGCGCAGGTCGCTCAAGGTTCGGTCACGCAAGATTCGGTCATCCAGGACACTGCGCCGGCCGAGGCGATCAAGGACGCCAAAGCGTCATGAGCGCCGCCGATATCGAGGCCAGCAAAGCTCCCCTGATGGACCATTTGATCGAGCTGCGTTCGCGGCTGATCAAAGCGCTCCTTGGCTTCGGCATTGCCTTCATCTTCTGCTTCTTCTTCGCCAAGCAGATCTACAACGTGCTGGTCTGGCCGTTCGTGTGGGTCGCGGGTCCCGAGAACTCGAAATTCATCTACACTGCGCTGCTGGAATATTTCATTACTCAGCTCAAGCTCGCGCTGTTCGGCGCCGGCTTCATCTCGTTCCCGATCGTTGCGACGCAGATCTACAAGTTCGTCGCTCCGGGCCTCTACAAGCACGAGAAGCAGGCCTTTCTGCCTTATCTGGTCGCGACCCCGTTCTTCTTCGTGCTGGGCGCAGCACTGGTCTATTTCGTCGTGCTGCCGATGCTGGTCCGCTTCTCGCTCGGCATGCAGCAGGCTGGCAGCGACGAGACCGCGCAGATCCAGCTGCTGCCCAAGGTCGGTGAATACCTGTCGCTGATGATGTCGCTGATCTTCGCCTTCGGCATCGCCTTCCAGCTTCCGGTGATCCTGACGCTGCTCGGGCGCATCGGCATCGTCACGTCAAAAATGCTGCGCGAGAAGCGCCGCTATTTCATCGTCGTCGCCTTCGTCATCGCGGCCGTTCTGACCCCGCCCGACGTGCTTAGCCAGTGCTCGCTCGCGATCCCCTTGCTCGCGCTCTACGAGGGCTCGATCATCGCGGTGGGAATTGTGGAGAAGAAGGCGGCAGCTTCAAAGGCCACCACCGGCACTGACGTATCGACGCCGGCTAATCCGGCGGAGTAGGGCGACACCCCTCGCTGGCATTCCCCGCCTTGTGCACAATTGCGCCCTGGGGCGGGGAATCCAGTACCCCGCGGCCTATCGGAGAATCAGTGATGTCTCTGGAATACTGGATCGCCCGCTTTCGCGGGCGATGACAGCCGTGCTAGGGGAAGCAGCCATTTGCATGAATGCAAATCCAGGATTTGCAGGGTTGCAACAAGCCCCAGGACCTCGGCCATGCACGACATCAAATCGATCCGCGACAACCCGCAAGCCTTCGACGCCGGCCTCGCACGGCGCGGCCTGAAGCCGATGTCGGCCTCGCTGCTTGCGATCGACGAGACCCGGCGTGCGGCGATCCTGGCTTCCGAGCAGGCGCAGGCGCGGCGTAATGCGGCCTCCAAGGAAATCGGCGATGCCAAGAAGGCCAAGGACGAGGCGCGCGCGGCGAAGCTGATGGCGGAAGTCGCCGAGCTCAAGACCACCATGCCGGAGCTCGAGGCGACCGCGAAGGCTGCAGACGAGGAGCTAGCCAGGGAGCTGGCGGCGATCCCCAATCTGCCGCTCGGCGAGGTGCCCGATGGTGTCGACGAGCACGGCAATGTGCAGCGCCATGTCTTCGGCAACAGGCGTAACTACGCGTTCGCGCCAAAACCCCATGACGATCTCGGCGCCGCGCTCGGTGACATGGATTTCGAGACCGCGGCAAAGCTCTCCGGCGCGCGCTTCGTCGTGCTGAAGAAGGGACTGGCGCGGCTCGAACGCGCGCTCGGCCAGTTCATGCTCAATCTACACGTCGACGAGCACGGCTATACCGAGATCAATCCGCCGCTGCTCGTGCGCAACGAGATCATGTTCGGCACCGGACAATTGCCGAAATTCGAGGACGACCAGTTCTGGGCGATCAAGGGCGAATTGCTCGCCGCGCCCGACCTTGAGCGGCTCCGGACCGAGCGTCTCGGGATCATTCCGACCGCGGAGGTGGCGCTCACCAATCTCGTCCGCGAATCCATCCTCGACGAAAAGCAGCTGCCGATGCGCCTGACTGCGCTGACGCCGTGTTTTCGCGCGGAGGCGGGCGCCGCTGGGCGCGATACCCGAGGCATGATCCGGCAGCACCAGTTCACCAAAGTCGAACTGGTCTCGATCACGACGCCGGAGACGAGCAAGGACGAGCACGAGCGCATGCTCGCCTGTGCCGAGGAAGTGTTGCGGCGGCTCGAGCTGCATTACCGCGTGATGACGCTGTGCACCGGGGATATGGGTTTCTCGTCGCAAAAAACCTATGACATCGAGGTCTGGATGCCGGGTCAGGGCGACGGCGGGGCATTCCGCGAGATATCGAGCTGCTCGGTGTGCGGCGATTTCCAGGCTCGCCGGATGGACGCGCGTTCGCGCGGCCCCGATGGCAAGCCGCGGTTCGTGCACACGCTCAACGGCTCCGGCACCGCGCTCGGCCGCGCGCTGATCGCCGTGATGGAGACCTATCAGCAGGAGGACGGCTCGATTGCGGTCCCCAGCGTGCTCCAGCCCTATATGGGCGGGTTGAAGGTGGTCGCACGCGACTAGGCGTGCTGCGATCTGAAACGGAGAAACGTTTGGTTGCGAAGATCGGGCGGCCGGTTATCCTGCCGGCCACCCGACAACGCGAACTCATCGTTCATGGCCTTGCACCGCGACATCTTCTGGGTCGGCAGACAATGGGCGGTGACGGGTGCCGGCATCCAGGCTGTCGATCAGCGGCTGCGTGGCGTGCTCGACATCGCGATCACGCGGCTCTGGGACGACGATCTGGTCCAGAGCCGGCGGGCCAAGCCCGGTGTGAATGCAGCCGATTTCGACCAGGCGCTGACGTTGGCACGCGAACGCTTTCCGCAGGCGTCGGTAGCGGACCCGTTCGTCGCACAGCTGGAGGCGCTCGGCGTCATCGAGGCGCCGATCGTGAACCCGGTCGTGCCGGCGATGAAATTGCACGCCGAGGGCCGGCTGGCGCGCTTCCTGCCGCAATGGCGCGTTCGCCGATAGCCGGCCAAGCCGGTACCGGCAGCCGGCCCCGATCGGCCGGTTTGCCTGATCGGCCCCGGCCGGATAAGACGGCTGAGACCCGCTTCAGGAATCGACCTTTCCCATGCGCATTCTCTGCACCAATGACGACGGTATCCACGCCCCCGGCCTCAAGGTCCTGGAGGAGATCGCGCGCGCATTGTCCGATGACGTCTGGGTGGTCGCGCCTGAACTCGACCAGTCCGGCGTGTCGCATTCGCTGTCGCTGAACGATCCGCTGCGGCTGCGCGAGGTCGGCCCGCGGCACTTTGCGGTGCGCGGCACGCCGACCGACTGCGTCATCATGGGCGCGCGCCACATCCTCGGCGCCAAGCTGCCCGATGTCGTGCTGTCCGGCGTCAACAAGGGCCGCAACGTCGCCGAGGACGTGGTCTATTCCGGCACCATCGCCGGCGCGCTGGAGGGAACCATCTTGGGACTACCGTCTTTCGCCCTGTCGCAGGAGTTCAGCGTCGAGACCCGCGACCGGCCGCTGTGGGACACCGCGCGCAAATTCGGGCCCGACATCCTGCGCAAGGTGATCGCTGCCGGCATCCCGAAGGACACCGTCATCAACGTCAACTTCCCGGCTTGCGCGCCGGAGGATGTGCTGGGCATTCGCGTGACGCGGCAGGGCAAGCGCAATCTCGGCTTCCTCAAGATCGACGAGCGCAAGGACGGCCGTGGCAATCCCTATTTCTGGATCGGCTTCGAGCGCACCGCGATGATTGATACACCCGCCGATGGCACCGATCTCGCGGCGCTGCGCGAACGCTATGTCTCCGTCACGCCGCTCCGGCTCGACCGCACCAACGAGGCGTTTTCGGAGGCGCTGAGTGCGACGCTGAAGTAAGTCCGACGCTGAAGTAATCCGACTTGGAACGGGGCCTAGCCGCCGCGAAGCGCGGCTTCGATGGTCTTGCCGAGGGCGTCGAGCTGAAATGGTTTCTGAAGCGCCGGCCGATCGCGGTACTGCTCGGGCAGGCCGGAGGAACCGTATCCGGTGGCGAAGATGAACGGGCAGCCCTTTGCCTTGATGACGTCGGCGACCGGCGAGATGACCTTGCCGTTGACGTTGACGTCGAGAATGGCGATGTCGAACTCGGTTGCCTGGGCGAGCCGCATGGCTTCGGTGATGTCGCCAGCCTCGGCTGCGATCTTGTAGCCAAGCTCTTCGAGCATGTCCGCGACCATCATCCTGATCATCACCTCGTCTTCGACGAGGAATACAGAGCGGCCGGTAAGCCCCGTCGCGGTCATGGTCGAGTCCTTGCCCATTGTCAAAAACGTTCGCAGATAACATGAATCGACGCAATGCGCGTTTTGACGAACGGATGCATGAAAATGGCCGTCGCGGCTTGCCCGTTGCAAGCCAATTTGTGGTCAACTACTCCCATCCGAAGCCTATCATGGGTTCCCTGGCCGGAACAAGAATCTAGCGCCCCAGCTCGGCGTCCCGGACCGCAAAGACAGCACAAGCAGGCAATGACTTCCCATCAGCACCCGCCGGAAAAGATGATGTTTCAGCTCACGCTGAGGCGTCGGGGCATCAGCGACCAGGCGGTCCTGCGGGCCATGGAGGAGGTGCCGCGCGATCAATTCGTCGACGACGCCGATCGCGACGGCGCGTATCGCGACAGCGCGCTGCCGATCGCCTGCGGGCAGACCATCAGCCAGCCCTTCGTCGTCGCCTACATGACCGAGCAGCTCCAGCTTCAGAAGAGGCACCGCGTGCTCGAGATCGGTGCCGGCTCGGGCTACCAGGCGGCGGTGCTGTCGCGGCTCGCCGGCCAGGTGTTGACGGTCGAGCGCTACCGCAAGCTTGCGGATGCCGCACGGATCAGGCTTGAAAAGCTCAACTACCACAACGTCGAGGTGATGCTGGGCGACGGGCTCAATCTGCCCCCCAATATCGGCCCGTTCGACCGCATCATTGTCACGGCCGCGATGGAGCAGCTTCCGGAGAACCTGATCGAGCGGCTGGAGGTGGGCGGCATCCTGATCGCGCCCGTCGGTCCGCATCAGGGGGTGCAGACGCTGATCCGCCTGAGCCGGACGGAAGCCGGGATCGAGCGCAAGGAACTCGTCGAGGTCCGCTTCGTGCCGGCGCTGCCCGGTGTGGCGCGGGAGCTGTAGAATTCCGGATTGGCTGTGCTGCCAACATCTTATTGGGAGGGTTAAGCCGTTATTTACTCGGCGCGTGTTTACTTAAAACACCAGTTCTGTTGCGTACGAGTGAGTAACCATGTCCGTTGCCGCCGAGTTGCTTTACTCGCGCCGTGTGCCGCAGGTCGCGGTGCTGGCGCTGATCTCCTTCAGCTTCGCAGGATGCAGCGCCGACATGTCGTCGCGCATGTCCCAGTCGAACTTCTCCAATCCCTTCGCGCAGGAATCGACCGGTTCGGTGCAACAGGCACCGCCGCCCCAGCGTGAGCTGCCGCAATATTCGCGGCCGCAGACGCAGTCGGGTTATTATCAGTCGCAGCCTTTGCCGCCGGCCGTGTCCGCGCCGCAATCCTACCCCGTTGCGGCAGGCGGCGTGTCCGGAGGTGGTCGCGGTGTCGGCTCCTACGCACCCCCGGCGCAGCCGCATCTGGAGACCACGGCCACCGTGCCGCCGCGTTCGGTCGCAGCCGCCCAGCCGGTCGGTGGAACCAAAATCATCGTCGGCACCAGCGATACGCTCGACCTGCTTGCCAAACGCTATCGCGTTACGCCGCAGGCGATTCTCGCCGCCAACGGCTATAAGGGGCCGCGCGCGCTCTCGCCCGGCCAGCAACTGATCATTCCGCACCAGGCTACGGCCGCTGCGCCCGCGCCGCTCATGGCTCCCGTTGCCGCTGCCCCCGCGATGGCGCCTGCTGCGAAGCCGGTTGCAGCCGTTGCCGCGCCGTCAAGCACGCACTTCGTGAACCACGGCGACACGCTCGCCAGCATTGCCCGCAAGAACCATATCTCGGCGGCTGAACTGGCCCGCGCCAATGGGCTCGATCCCTCTGCGAAACTGAAGCTCGGCACCAGGCTGGCCGTGCCCGGCGCCAAGACCGCCGCCGTCGCAGCACCGCTTGCCGCGGCTCCGGTTGGAGCCGCTCCCGTCGCCGGAACGCTGCAACCCGTTGCGGCCGCGCCTGCGCCCGCCACCAAGATGGCGGCCGTCGCGCCGGTGCAAAGCGCGCGCCTGGCCCAGGCCACTGCCAATGTCGAAGAGAAGACCGCTGAAGCTCCGGCGAAAGCTGCGGAGACTACCAGCGCGCTGCCGACTTTCCGCTGGCCGGTGCGCGGCAAGGTGGTCACGAGCTACGGCGCCAAGACCAATGGCAAGTCCAACGACGGCATCAATCTCGCGGTGCCCGAGGGTACGCCGGTCAAGGCGGCTGAAGACGGAGTCGTTGCCTATTCCGGCAACGAGCTGAAAGGTTATGGCAATCTCGTCCTGGTTCGGCACTCCAACGGCTACGTCACTGCATATGCCCATGCGAGTGAGCTGATGGTGAAGCGCGGCGATACCATCAAGCGCGGCCAGGTCATTGCCAAGTCGGGTCAATCCGGGGAGGTGGCGTCGCCGCAGCTCCACTTCGAGATCCGCAAGGGATCGAGCCCGGTTGACCCGCTTCAATTCCTGAACGGGGCGTGAGGCCAGCGTTGCCTCGGCACGAAAGCTGTCGTCGCACGGCTTGACCGGGCGACCCAGTACGCCGCAACGTCTCGATCGATCAAAACTGTCTCTGGAATACTGGATTCCCCGCTTGCGCGGGGAACGACAGGTGTGAGTGCGGCTCTTAGCTCCCGCTACGTCGCCGTCAGCTTGACGCCGAGCCGTCCCGCAAGCTCCTGCACGAACTGCCAGGCGACGCGGCCGGAGCGCGAGCCGCGCGTCGTCGACCATTCAAGGGCCTCGCGCTCCAGCGCGTCATCGTCGACCTTGACGCCGAAATGGCTGCAATAGCCCCGCACCATCGCGAGATATTCGTCCTGGCTGCAGCGGTGGAAGCCGAGCCAGAGACCGAAGCGATCCGACAGCGAGACCTTCTCCTCGACGGCTTCGCCGGGATTGATCGCGGTCGAGCGCTCGTTCTCGATCATCTCGCGCGCCAGCAGATGGCGGCGGTTCGAGGTGGCGTAGAGGATGACGTTCTCCGGCCGACCTTCGATGCCGCCTTCGAGCACCGCCTTGAGCGATTTGTAGGACGCATCATTGCCGTCGAAGGAGAGATCGTCGCAGAACACGATGAAGCGGAAGGATGAGGCGCGAAGCTGCTCCATGAGCGCGGGCAGGCTCTCGATGTCCTCGCGATGGATCTCGATCAGCTTCAGTCTGTCGGCCGGTTTGCGCTCCGCGTTGATGCTGGCATGCGCCGCCTTCACCAGCGACGACTTGCCCATGCCGCGCGCGCCCCAGAGCAGTGCGTTGTTGGCGGGCAGTCCGTTGGCGAAACGCTCCGTGTTCTCCATCAGGATGTCGCGCATCCGGTCGACGCCCTTGAGCAGGAACAATTCGACGCGGCTGACCCGCGGCACCGCGGCAAGACGGCCGTCCGGGTGCCAGACGAAAGCATCCGCCTGCTTGAACGACTCGCGTTCGACGGCGGGCTTGCCTTGAGCGGAGAGGTGCGCCGCAATCGTCTCCAGCGCGCGAACGATGCGCTCCTGGGAGACGCTTTGGTTGGCCTTGGAAGTCGCCTTGGAAATCGTCTTGAAAGTCGCTTTGGAAGCAGCTTTGAGGGCTGCCTTGGGACGTTTTGCCGCGACGCGGGCTGGCTTCGCGGCAGGGGTGCGGGGGCCTTTGCGGGCCGGGCTTTTGCTTGGTTTTTGGGGCATGTCCGAAGTTCCTGAGAATGCAGCCTTATCGGGCCTGAGCGCGCGCCGCAAGGTGGCTAAAAGGGCGGTCTGGCAGCGTTGCAATTGGGGCAATGGCCGCTATAGTCCGCGCGAATTTGACCGAACCGGTCGCCATTTGGGCCTGACCGGTTTTCCCCCGTTCTCACGAGGATCGTCCGAATGTTGATTACCCCTGCGTATGCCCAGGCTGCGGGCGCCGGCGACACCAGCGGCATGCTGATGTCGCTGCTGCCATTCGCCCTGATCTTCGTGATCATGTACTTCCTGATTCTGCGTCCGCAGCAGAAGAAGGTCCGTGACCACGCTGACCTCGTAAAGAACATCCGCCGCGGCGACACCGTCGTGACCTCGGGCGGTCTCGTCGGCAAGGTCACCAAGGTCGTCGACGACGACCAGATCGAGTTCGAGATCGCCGATGGCGTGCGCGTGCGGCAGATGCGCTCGATGGTCTCCGGCGTGCGCGCCAAGGGCGAGCCGGCCAAGGAATCCAAGGAAAGCGCCAAGGACGACGCCGCGGCGAAGTGAGTGCTTCCGCGAGTCTCTCAAGTCTTCCTGCAAGTCTCCTGATCTGACAGGTCCAGTCGATGTTGTATTTCACGCGGTGGAAGGCGCTCGGGATCATCCTGACGGCGCTGATCGTGTGCCTCTGCGCGGTCCCGAACTTCTTCCCCGAAGCGCAGGTCAAGACCTGGCCCGCCTGGGCGCAGCGGCGGCTGGTGTTGGGTCTCGACTTGCAGGGCGGCTCCTCTCTGCAGCTCGAGGTCGATTCCAACTATGTAAAGAAGGAAAAGCTCGACCAGATCCGCGACGACGTCCGTCGCGTGCTGCGCGAGGCCAAGATCGGGTTCACCGGCGGCGTCACCGTGCGCAACGACGCGGTCGAGGTTCGCATCACCAAGGACACCGACGCGCAGCCGGCGCTCGCCAAGTTGCGCGAGCTTGCGCAGCCGATTGGCGGCCTGATGGGGTCCAGCGGTCAGCGCGACCTTGAGGTCGCCGATGCTGGTGGCGGATTGATCCGCCTCAGTATTCCAGAGGCCGCGATGCTCGACCGCATGCGCAAGACCATCGAGCAGTCGATTCAGATCGTTGAGAAGCGCGTCAACGAGCTCGGCACTGTCGAGCCCATCATCCAGCGTCAGGGTAACGACCGCATCCTGGTGCAGGTGCCGGGCTTGCAGGATCCCACCCATTTGAAGGAACTGTTGGGCAAGACCGCGAAAATGGAATTTCGCATGGTCGATCCCTCGGTGCCGCCGGACCAGGCGCAGCAGGGCCGGATTCCACCGGATTCCGAACTGCTGCCGGCGGCCACGCCGCCGCCGCCCAACTATGTGGTCAAGAAGCAGGTGCTGGTTGCTGGCGGCGACCTGACCAACGCCCAGGCGACCTTTGACCAGCGTACCAACGAGCCGGTCGTTAGCTTCACGTTCAATACCTCTGGAGCGCGCAAGTTTGCGCAGGCCACGCAGGAGAATGTCGGGGTGCCCTTCGCGATCATCCTCGATGGCAAGGTGATCTCGGCGCCGGTCATTCGCGAGCCGATCACCGGCGGCCAGGGCCAGATCTCCGGCAGTTTCACCGTGCAGTCGGCCAACGACCTCGCGATTCTACTGCGCGCCGGCGCCCTGCCTGCGCCGCTCACGGTGGTCGAGGAACGCACCGTCGGTCCGGGTCTCGGCCAGGACTCGATCGAGAAGGGCGAGCTTGCGGCTTACGTCGGCTCGATCCTGGTCGTTATCTTCATGCTCTTGACCTACCGGCTGTTCGGGGTGTTCGCCAACATCGCGGTGGCCATCAACGTCGCAATGATCTTCGGCCTGTTGTCGCTGCTCAGTGCCACGCTGACGCTTCCCGGCATCGCCGGCATCGTGCTCACCGTCGGCATCGCGGTGGACTCAAACGTGCTGATATATGAGCGCATCCGCGAGGAGTTGCGCGGCGGGAGAAGCCCGATCTCGGCGATCGATGCAGGCTTCAAGCGGGCGCTTGCGACCATTCTCGATTCCAATATCACGACCTTCATTGCCGCTGCCGTGCTGTTCATGATCGGCACCGGACCGGTGCGCGGCTTCGCAGTGACGTTGGGCATCGGAATCATCACCACGGTCTTCACCGCCTTCACCATGACCCGCCTGATCGTCGCATGGTGGGTGCAGTGGACGCGGCCGAAAACTGTGCCGATTTGATCATTCGAGGCCGGCTGTGACCACTACTCAACTCGTTCTCATTTCTCTCGGCGTCCTGATTGCCGTGCTGACCGTGGTCAGCGTGCTTGGCCTCCTGCCGTCGCTGCGCATCGTGCCAGACGAGACGCATTTCGACTTCACGCGCTTCCGCCGTATCAGCTTCCCGATCTCGGCGGCGCTGTCGATCGTCGCCATCACGCTGTTCTTTACCCATGGCCTGAACTTCGGCATCGACTTCAAGGGCGGCACCTTGATGGAGGTGAGGGCCAAGTCGGGCTCCGCCGATCTTGCGCAGATGCGCACGACCCTTGGCAGCCTGGGACTCGGCGAAATCCAGCTGCAGCAATTCGGTGGCCCCGCTGACGTGCTGCTTCGCGTTGCCGAGCAGCCGGGCGGCGACAAGGCGCAGCAGGCAGCCGTGGACAAGGTCCGCACTGCGCTCGGCGAGTCCGTGGAGTATCGCCGCGTCGAGGTGGTGGGGCCGCGTGTCTCCGGCGAACTGCTGAGTTGGGGCATGCTCGGCCTGATGCTCGCGATCGTCTCGATCCTGGTCTACCTCTGGTTCCGCTTCGAGTGGCAGTTCGCGCTCGGCGCCATGATCGCCAACGTGCACGACATCGTGCTGACAATCGGGTTCATGTCGATCAGTCAGGTCGATTTCGACCTGACCAGCATCGCGGCGCTTCTGACGATTTTGGGCTATTCGCTCAACGACACCGTTGTCATCTACGACCGTATCCGTGAGATGCTGCGGCGCTACAAGAAGATGCCGATGCCGCAGCTCCTCAACGAATCGATCAACTCGACGCTGTCGCGCTCGATCATCACCCACTTCACCGTGACGTTGGCGCTGCTGGCTCTGCTGCTGTTCGGCGGCCATGCCATCCACAGCTTCACCGCGGTCATGATGTTCGGCGTGGTGCTGGTCGGCACTTATACCTCGATCTTCATTGCAGCCCCGATCCTGATCTATCTCGGCGTCGGCGAGCATCGCGAAGATGCGGTCGATAAGGCTACGCCGGCGAAGAAAAGCAAGGCATGATCCGAACCGCATGCCCTCGCAGGAGTTTGCGAGGGCAGTAAGCTCATTCGGACGAAGCTCATGGCCGGCGATCCCAACGCACCGCATTTCCCCCGCTCGGCGCCGATCGAAGCCTATGGCAAGGGCGGCTTTGCCTTTGCCGGCATGTCGCATCGGGGATCGCTGCTTTGCCTGCCCGACGCGATCTGGGCCTGGGACATAACCGACCCCGCGAAGATCGACCGCTATTCGCTGGATCGAGTCTTCAAGTCCGCCAACAGCATCGACACGCTCCTGATCGGCACCGGAACCGGGGTCTGGCTGCCGCCGGCGGAACTGCGCCAGGCGCTTAAAGCGGCGAGGGTGGTTCTGGACACGATGCAGACCGGTCCCGCCGTGCGTACCTACAACATCATGATCGGCGAACGGCGGCGCGTGGCGGCCGCGCTGATCGCCGTGCCATGAGTGGCTCCGCGCCGCCGCCGGATTCTGCCGCGTTCTGTGCTGACCTCGTGCGCAGCCACGACTTTGCTCGCTATGCCGCGACCCTGTTCGCGCCCGCTGCCGAGCGCCGCGCGCTGCTGGCGCTCTATGCTTTCAATGTCGAGATCGTCCGCGTCCGTGACCAGGTAAGCCAGCCCTTGCCTGGTGAAATCCGCCTGCAATGGTGGACCGACATGCTGTCGGGCCAAGTCCATGGCAGCGCCGAGGGCAATCCGGTGGCGGCGGAGCTGCTCCGCGCAATCCGTGATTTCGACCTGCCGGTCGAACCGCTGTCGCTGCTCGTCGACGAGCATCAATTCGATCTCTACAACGACCCAATGCCGACCATGACGGCTCTCGAAGGCTATCTGGCCGCGACCTGTTCGGCGTTGTTTACTCTTGCGGCGCGGATCATGGCGTCACCCCTGGACCCAGCCGAGCATCTCGCGCGGCATGCGGGGTTGGCTCAAGGCATCGCGCAAGTCATCACGAACTTGCCGCGTGATGCGGCGCACCGGCAATTGTTCCTGCCGCAGCAAGTTCTGGCAAGCCACGATTGCAACATGGAGGACGTGTTCGCCGGCAAGGAGACGCCGAATTTGCGCGCCGTCCTGGACCAGCTCGTGGGCGAGGCCGGGCAGCATTTGACCACGGCCTTGTCGCTGTTGCCCGAGGTGCCGGTGTCGGCTCGGCCAGCGTTTCTGCCGCTGAGCCAGGTAAGGGCCGACCTCAAGCGCCTGTCGCAACCCGGGCGCAATCCATTTGCGCCGCAACCGTCATCGCGGCTGCGTACGCTGTGGACGCTTTGGCGGGCTTCACGTTCGCGGGAATTTACCAAATAGCGGTTGGCTTATCGCCGGAGCCGGGCAAATGCTCTATGCTGTCCTATGGCTGAGTTGTCCCAAACCATATCTTCCGATCTGGGCGGCCTTCCGGTCGCACCTGATGACATCCATGCCGCCGCCGAGACGATCCGCGGCGCCGTCGTCGAGACGCCCTGTAGCTACAGTCGTACGCTGAGCAATATCTGCGGCTGCGATATCTGGCTGAAATTCGAGAACCTCCAGTTCACGTCCTCGTTCAAGGAGCGCGGCGCGCTCAACCGCCTCACGGCGCTGACGCCGGAGGAGCGCGTGCGGGGCGTCGTCGCGATGTCGGCGGGCAACCACGCGCAGGGCGTCGCCTATCACGCCAAGCGGCTCGGCATTCCCGCCACCATCGTCATGCCGGTCGGCACGCCCATGGTGAAGGTCGAGAACACCAGGCATCACGGTGCCGAGGTGGTGGTGACGGGCGCCACGCTGGAGGAGGCGGCCGCGTATGCGCGCAGCCACGGCGAAGCGCGCGGCATGATCTTCGTCCATCCCTATGACGATCCGCTTGTCATCGCGGGGCAGGGAACGGTCGGGCTGGAAATACTCAAGGCCGTGCCGGAGCTCGATACGCTGGTCGTCCCGATCGGCGGCGGTGGCCTGATCAGCGGGATCGCGATTGCCGCGAAATCGATCAAGCCGTCGCTGCGGATCCTCGGCGTCGAGGCCTGGCTCTACCCCTCGATGTACAACGCCATCCACGACGGCAATCTGCCGGCACGTGGCGACACGCTCGCCGAAGGCATCGCGGTGAAAACGCCGGGCAAGATCACAACCGAAATCGTCCGCCGCCTCGTCGACGACATTGCGCTGGTCAACGAAGCCGAACTCGAGCGCGCGGTCGCGACCCTGATCTCGATCGAGAAGACGGTCGTGGAAGGCGCCGGTGCCGCCGGCCTCGCCGCGCTGATGTCCGACCCGTCCCGTTTCGCCGGCCAGAAGGTCGGGCTGGTGCTGAGCGGCGGCAATATTGATACACGGCTGATCGCATCGGTCCTGACCCGCGAGTTGGCGCGCGAGGGGCGGCTCACCCAATTGTCGCTCGACATCCCCGACAGGCCCGGCCAACTGGCTGCTGTCGCGGCACTGCTGGCGGAGGCCGGCGCCAATATCATCGAGGTCTCGCACCAGCGCACCTTCTCGGATCTTCCGGCCAAGGCGACGTTGCTGCAATTGGTGATCGAGACCCGCGACAGCGCCCATCTCGACGAGGTCATGGCGAAGCTTGGCGCATCCGGATTGAGTGCGCGCTGTACCTGAGCTGTGCGCGCCCGCCGCTATCGCGGCGTCAAACCCGCCAAATGGGCGATCAGCCGATCGATCTCGGCTTCCGTATTGTAGTAGTGGGGGGAGGCGCGCACCACCGGCGGCAGCGAGCGAATTTCGGCATCGATGCGCGTGCTCGACGGATCTGAGGCGCCGATCGTGATGCTGGCTGCGGCCGCGCCGCTGACGACCGCCTCCGCCTCGTAGCCGTCCACCGTGAAGCTGACGATGGCTCCCGGAGTGCGTCCGAGGTCGCGAATTCTGATGCCGCGAATGGACGCAAGGCTGCCCCTCAGGCGGTCCGCCAGCATGCGGCACCGCTGCTCGATCGGGCCGATCCCGATGTCCAGGGCATAATCGACAGCCGCGCCGAGCCCAAGCCGGGCTGCGTAGTTGTTCTCCCAGGTCTCGAAACGGCGCGCATCGTCACGCAGCCGATAAGCGTCCCGGGAGACCCAGGGTGCGGCGTAGTGGTCGATCATCGGCGGTTCGAGCCGCTGCAGCATCGCCCGGCGGACGTACAGGAAGCCAGTGCCGCGCGGGCCGCGGAGGAATTTACGGCCCGTCGCCGACAGCATGTCACAGCCGATGGCCTCGACGTCGACCACCATCTGTCCGACCGCCTGGCAGGCGTCGAGCAGATAGGGGATGCCGTGCGCCCGCGCGATCTTGCCGACGGCTGCTGCGGGATTGACCAGTCCGCCATTGGTCGGAACCCAGGTGATCGCAATCAGCTTCACGCGCTCGTCGATCATGCGTTCGAGCGCGTCGACGTCGAGTTCGCCGTTGGCATCACTCGGCACGATGTCGATCGCGGCGCCTGTTCGCTTGGCGACCTGAAGAAAAGCGACATAGTTGGCCGCGTACTCCGCCTCGGCGGTCAGGATCCAGTCGCCCTTGCTAAATGGAAGCGCGTAGAAAGCCATCTGCCAGGCAACCGTCGCGTTCTCCATGAGGGCGATCTCATCAGGTGCGGCATTCAGCAGGCGGGCCACAGAGCTGTAGACTGAATCAAGCCGGCGCGACTCCCGATCGGCTGCCGCATAGCCTCCGATCTCGCACTCCAGATCGATATGCTGCTTCATGGCTTCGACGACAGCAACGGGCATGAGAGCAGCTCCCGCGTTGTGCAGGTACGCCAGCCGGGAGGTGGCTGGCGTGTCGGCACGTATTCGCTCGATGTTGATCAACTAAATCTCCGGCTCGGACTATCGTCGCGTCAGTGCGGCATTTCCTCGAACTGCGGCAGGTTGAGCGGCATGTTCCACGACATGCGACGCTTGGTGAACATCTCGAGCTTCGGTGCCACGAGGTCGGGCCGGTCGAGGCTGCCCAACTGGACGAAGACCGTCTTGGGGAAGCTATCGAGATTAGTGGTAAAGACCCGCGAACCGCATTCCGGGCAGAAATTGCGATCCAGGCCTTTGCCGGAATTGGCGATGTAGTGAAACGCCTTCGGCTTGCCGCAGAGAAGCGTGAAATCGTCCTCGGGTACCGCGAAGAAGGTCGCCATCTCGCCGCCCGAAGCGCGCTTGCAGTCGTTGCAATGACAATTGGCGATGAAGGACGGATCGGTGCTGAATTCGAACTTGATGGCGCCACAGGCGCATTGAGCGGTGTACTTCTTGGCCATTGATCGCCTCAGGTTGGTTGAGGATAGCGGCGCGATCATAATGGCCGGTCGGAGAAGCGCGCGCAACAATGCTTCCGGCGCGGCGTCACGCCTCAGATGCAGAGGCCGAGCAGCTTGATGTGGCAGCCGCCGGATTTCGGCTTGCTTGCAGGAACGGCTTCGCGTTTCACGGCAACGAGGGGCTCTCCGTCTTTCTTGCCTTTGCCTTTGCCCTTCGGCTCGTAGTCGCCGGCGATCACCATTGCCCAATAGGTGCGCTTGCCGCTGGCGTTTTTCGCGCTCGCGATCCCGACGCGGGAAGCGTTGTGCAGCAGCAGGTTCTTGCGGTGTCCGGACGAGTCGATCCACTGCCCCAGAGTCTTCTCGAAATTGTCGTAGCCGTAGGCAATATTCTCGGCGGCGCGGCCTGCGCCGGCAGGTGCGACCCGGCGGTTGAACGGACCGAGGGCGTCGTGACTGAGGTCGTCCTTTGTCGCCATCGCGTGCGCCTGGTCCATGGCGATGCGGTCGAGGGTCGAATCGCGGACGACGCGGACCTCGCCATGCTTGAGGCGGAAGCTGGAGATCAGTTCGGCGGGAGACTCGGCCATTACGGGCGTGGTGGCGAGCAGCAGAAGGCCGGCGATCAGGCCGCCTACCACACGATGCATCACCGTCCCCCGAGTGCCCATGACCCCGCCAAGTCCCCCACCAAGCTCGAATTATCGGATCGCTTCTCTATCGCCAATGTGGACGCTTCAAGGCGTGATCCACGCTAGCCCGCCGGCAGGTCGGCCTCGAAATTGAAGCGGTCGCGCAAGTTCTTGCGCTGCTCCAGGATGTCCTTGAGGAAAGCACGGTCCTGGTCGTTCTTCATCATCGGCTCGATCAGGTCGAGCTGGTTCATGGCGACCAGTTGCAGGATCTCCGTGCGCGGCTTGCCGTCGGCGTTGCGTGGCAGTGCGTGCACGACCTGGATGTGTTCCGGGGGCTTCGGCCCCTTGGCGGCGGTGAGTTCGTTCCGCAATTGGCCTTCGAGCGCGGCCTGATCGGCTTCGACGAAGGCATAGAGGCCGACACCGGAGCGGCGGTCGGCAAACGCGACGATGGCGGTGTCGCGCACGGCGGGGTTCTTGCGGATCAATTCCGCCAGCACCGGCGCGTCGTTGACGAGCCTTCGGCCGCCGCCTTCACGGTCGGTGAAGTTGAACAGGCCGCGCGTGATTGCCCGATAGACCTTCTTGCCGGTGGCGAGCCACAGGCTGGCGGCGAACGACTTCTTCGCCAGGATCTTGCGCTCGCGCGGCGTCAGCGCCTCGGGCGCGTAGGATCGCTTGTGCTTGAGCAGATGCCGGAGATCTTCATACGCCAGGATCCGGTAAAGCCGGCCGCGACGGTCGAAGCAGGCCGCGAGCTGGAAGTCGGTCACATAGGCGCGACCGTCGCGGCCGACCAGCCAGTTCTGTTCCTTGGCAAGATCGTTGTGGCAGATGCCGGCGCGGCGCAGCCGTCGCAGCGCGGCCTTCGCCGAGCGAAAATAAGCGAGGTCGCCATGCGGTTTCGCCAGATGCAGTGCGACACCATCGACGAAGCTGCGCACCAGCGCGCGGCGTCCGGCCCACAGCAGCTCCGGGCCGACATCGAGTCCCTTGGCGAGTGCCAGCGCATGCGTCTCGCGGGCGAACAGATGGCGCGCCAAAAGGAATGACCACCACGGCACCTCGTCGAGGCGGCGCAGCACCGCGTCGACCTCGCCGTCATCGTCGCGGAATCGGCCGCGCTCGACGGTCGAGAACACGTCGCGCTTGAGCAGCACGCCCTCGGTCCAGCGCGCCGAGAGTGTTGCGGCGTCGTCTTTGGGAAGGTTCATCGAAAACTCACGCCGCGGCGGCAATGCGCAGGTGATCGGCGATCCAGCGATCGAGATCGGCGAGCGCCAGCGCGCTCATCGCCTGCTTTTTGGCCACCGTCTTCTCGTTGCCGCGCAGTCGGCTTCCGTCCGGCTTCCTCGTCGGTACACTGGCGAGCGGTGGGAATAGGCCGAAATTGATGTTCATCGGCTGGAACGAGCGCGTGCCGGGCTCGACGGTCTCGATATGGCCGCCGGTGATGTGGCCGAGCAGGGATCCGAGTGCCGTCGTAGCAGGCGGACCCGCAAGCGTCTCGCCGCGCACCTCCGCTGCCGCATAGAGGCCGGCAATCAGTCCGACGCTGGCGGATTCCACATAGCCCTCGCAGCCCGTCATCTGGCCGGCAAAGCGCAGCCGCGGCTGCGCGCGCAGGCGCAACTGGCCGTCGAGCAGCTTTGGCGAGTTGAGAAAGGTGTTGCGATGCAGGCCGCCGAGGCGGGCAAATTCGGCCTTCTCCAGCCCCGGAATGGTGCGGAAGATACGTTGCTGTTCGCCATATTTCAGCTTCGTCTGGAAGCCGACGATGTTGTAGAGCGTGCCGAGCTTGTTGTCCTGGCGCAGCTGCACGATCGCGTAGGCCTTGGTGCTGGGATCGTGCGGATTGGTGAGGCCGACCGGCTTCATCGGCCCGTGGCGCAGGGTCTCGGGGCCGCGTTCCGCCATGACCTCGATCGGCAGGCAGCCATCGAAATAGGGAGTGTTGGTCTCCCATTCCTTGAACTCAGTCTTCTCGCCGGCGACCAGCGCTGCGACGAAGCCGTCATACTGTTCCTTGGTCATCGGGCAGTTGATGTAGTCGGCGCCGGTGCCGCCGGGACCGACCTTGTCGTAGCGCGACTGGAACCAGGCCACCGACATGTCGATGGATTCGCGGTGCACGATCGGCGCGATCGCGTCGAAGAAGGCGAGGGCGTTCTCGTCGGTCAACTCGCGGATCGCATCCGCCAGCGGCGCCGAAGTGAGGGGGCCGGTCGCAACGATGACGTTGCTCCAATCGGCCGGCGGCAGGCCTGCGACCTCGCCGCGGGCGATCTCGATCAGGGGATGATCGTTCAGCGCCTTGGTGACGGCCGCTGAGAAGCCGTCGCGGTCCACCGCCAGCGCGCCGCCGGCGGGCACCTGGTTGGCGTCGGCTGCGCGCATGATCAGCGAATCGAGGCGGCGCATCTCGGCATGCAGCAGGCCGACGGCGTTGTTGGCGGCATCGTCCGAGCGGAACGAATTGGAGCAGACGAGCTCGGCAAGCCCGTCGGTGCGATGTGCCTCGGTCATGCGGGTCGGCCGCATCTCGTGCAGCACCACGGGCACGCCGGATTTGGCCACCTGCCAGGCGGCTTCGGAGCCGGCAAGGCCTGCGCCGATGACGTGCACGGTATTTGATTGGGGTCCTGTCATGGGGCGGACAGGTAGCGCTTTTCGGCGGTCAGTGGAATCGCCGAGATCGAGTTTTCTGCCTCCGGATGCGACAACGCCCGCACAAGGCGGGCGCTATCGGTTCGTCCGGTTAGGGCTGAACGATATCAGCCCTGATACTGACCGGCGGCAACGCGCGGGATGTCCGAGCGATCGAGGCCGATATCGGCCAGTTCGCGATCGCTAAGCTGGGACAGCTCGGCAACATTGCGCTGATAGTCCCGGAAAGCCTGGATCATGCGGATGAGCGAGAGCAGCATTGGTAGTCTCCTGTAGTTCGATTCAGCTCTTGCCCGAGCCTCATCGTTGAAATGAATATAAGTGAGAGTGGTGCAGTGCGAAAGTTCCGATGTTGCGATGCAGCTAAGCGCTGGGTGCATGGCATTGGTAACGGTCGATTAACCCAGGAGCACTCCCGCCCAAAGGGTAGGCGGAACGGGAAAAAGAGTGCTGAAAATGCCCGTGAATTCACGGTTTACTGCAGATGAGGCGGTTCCACTCAGGGCCAAATAGGTTGCTTCGCGCTCGTCCACAAGTTGATCGAATAGCTTCTATACCCAAGTCTCGCATGCGCGAATCGCATGATGATCGGGTATCAATAGTGAACTTAGATTCATTAACTGGCGCGCAAGTGCACTTTTGCCAGCCTTGGCCAGCAGTGCGATTGGAACCTGGCGGATCGACATCACGCGAGCGCTGGTGCAGTGCACACACGCCGAACCGTGGGGCTTCTAAGGGGCGCGCGCGAGCTGGGTGGCGAAATAAGCGACAGTCTTCGAGTAGACCTCGCTCTTGTTCCACTGCTGTAGCACCGCGAAATTCGGACTGCCCGGCTGCCAATCCTTACCCTTTTGCCAGCCATAACCGGCGAGATAGTTCGCGGTGGAGGCGAGCACGTCGGGGGCGTTGTGCAGGAGATCGCGCTTGCCATTGCCGTCGAAATCGACAGCGTATTTCATCCATGACGACGGCATGAACTGGGTCTGTCCGAGCTCGCCGGCCCAGGCGCCTTTCATGTCGGCCGGTGCGAGGTCACCGCGCTGGACGATGCGGAGCGCATCCAACAGCTCGGCGCGAAACTGCTCGGCGCGGCGGCAGTCATAAGCCAGCGTCGCCAGCGAGCGGATGGTCGCGAACTTGCCGGTATTGACGCCGAAATCGGTCTCGAGACCCCAGATCGCAACCAGCACCTCGCCAGGCACGCCGTAAGTCTGCTCGATCCGCGACAACACCGAGCCGTATTGCTTCATCATGTTGGAGCCGCGCGTCAGGCGCGGCGGCACCATGCGGCCGGAAAACTCCTCGAAGGTCTGGCTGAAGACCTTCTGCGAGCGATCGCGGTTGAGCACGTTCTGATCGAGCGTCACACCGGCGAGCCCGGCGGAAATGGCCTGTTGCGAGACGCCTTTGGCCGCGGCGTCCGTTTTGAAGTCTGCAAGCCACGCGTCGAAATTGCCCGAACCGCAGGCAACAGCGGCGAGCGCTGGCTGGGCGGATAGGATGGACGCGGTGAGGGCTAAGGCTGCGAGGGCGAGACGAGAAATCGTCGGGGTCATTCGAGCAAATAAATTCCGTGAAGTGATCTGAACGGCGGGTGCAATCTCGATGGAAACCGCGGCCAAAGCAAGGCGTATGACTGTGCGCGATCCTGCCCGCGCCGGAGCAGGATCGCATGTCACGATATCGTCAGCCGTCGGTCCGATTGCGCCAGGGGAATAGGTTGGCGGGGAAGTCGGCGGCCGGCTTGCGTGGACGATGCGGCGGAGGCGGCACCGGACGCGCGCCCGGATCGGCTGCGATTACCTTGCGATAGAGATGCCAGGTGGCATGGCCGAGCACGGGGACCACCACGGCAAGGCCGAGGAAGGCGGGAATCGTGCCCAGCGCCAGCAGGACGGCCACGATCAGGCCCCAGGCCGCCATCGGCACCGGGTTCTTCGCGACAACGCGCAGCGACGTCACCATTGCCTCGAACGCGCCGGCATGGCGGTCGAGCATCAGCGGGAACGACACGGCGCTGATGCAGAGCGCGGCAAGGGCGAACAGGAAGCCGGTGCCGCAGCCGACCACGATCAGCCACCAGCCTTGCCGGCTCGTGAGCACGCGCGTCAGAAAATCCGAGATCCCGGATGCGCCTTCATAGCCGAAAGCGGCAACGTAGATCGCCTGCGCGGTCGCAACCCAGGTCACGAACAGGGCCAGCAGCAGCGCGCCGAGACCGAGCATCGCGCCGAAGGAGGGCGAACGCAGCACCTCCATGGCATCCCAGGCGCTGGCCTCCTCATGGCGCTCGCGCCGGCTGGAGAGCTCGTAGAGACCGAGAGCAGCGAACGGGCCGATCAGCGCGAAGCCAGCGGCCAGCGGAAATAACAACGGCAGCACTGAATAGCCCATCACCACGCGGGCAAGCACGAGGCCCAGCACAGGATAGATCACGCAGAGGATGATGGCGTGGCTCGGCACCGCCTTGAAATCGTCCCAGCCGCGCTTGAGCGCATCGTGCAGATCGGAGAGTTGGATGGTTCGGATCACCGGTCCAGCCGCTTCTGCGGTCTGGGCCAAGGTGGGGACATTGCCCTGGTAGAGTGTGGCCATGGTCGCTAGCTCCCTTGCCATGCAGCCGCATCTGGCGCCAGCAAACGGCGCAAGCGGCCGCTATTCTGAGTTTCACGATCCCCAACCAGACGCGAATTCCGGATGGCATCGCGAACTGAACGTCAAGCCTACGCCCATTTGCGAGTCCTGTCCCTCACGCTTGGGTGAGATTCGATGCCGCAGCGCAACCCCGATGATGTCGTTCGGTCGTCATTTCGCCGCAGATAAGCTGATGCTGCGTGCTGGTCCGCGGAACTTTGCGGGCGCAACGACGCAACTTGGTCTATAAGTGCCACTCAAGGCCCTCCAGCGGGTCCTTTTCGGGGAGCAGACATGAGCATTTTCGGGAAAATTATGGGCGCGATCTTCGGTAGCCAGCCAGCTTCCGCCGCGCCCGCAGGCAGCGCACCGTCGGGCAGCGCGCCCGCAGGGGCCGCGCCGGGCGGATCGGCGCCCGCGGCGACGGTGGACGTTGCCTCGATCGTCGACGCGGCGGCCGCCGCGCACAAGGGCGAGAAGCTGGAATGGCGCACCTCGATCGTCGACCTCATGAAGGCGCTCGACATCGATTCGAGCCTCGCCGCGCGCAAGGACCTCGCCAAGGAGCTTGGCTACAGCGGCGACACCAACGATTCCGCGACCATGAACGTCTGGCTGCACAAGCAGGTGATGTCCAAGCTCGCCGCCAATGGCGGCAAGCTGCCGCCGGAGATCAAGCACTGACCGGTCGCCCGGTCGTAACCCAAGGGCCCGCGATCGCGCGGGCCCTTTTGCATTCAGGCGACGAGATCCGCATCTTCCGGATGCCTGTCGAGATAGTCGACGACGAATCCGCAACCGGCGATCACCTTCTTGCCGTCGCGGCGGATCAATCCCAGCGCGCCCTTGACCAGCTCGGAGCCGATGCCGCGGCCGCGTAGCGCGCGCGGCGTCTCGGTGTGGGTGATGATCACCGCCGACGGCGTCAGCCGGTAATTGGCGAAGGCGATTTCGCTGCCGACATCGAGCTCGAAGCGGCTTTTGTCCTTGTTGTCCCGTACCGATGGCGCCATGCAAAATCCTTCCGACCTGCTGCTTGCCTCTGATCTAGGCGCCTGAACCGGCCCTTGCCAAGGTGCGACCAAGAGGGATTGCCGCAGGGGAGATATCCGGAAAATGCGTGTCCCGCTCAGCCTCATCGTGCCATCGCCGAACGACCAAGCCATCAAGCTCGATCCGCGCCGACTATGGCGAGGCGGTCCGTGTTGCGCCGACCGACGCGCGCGGCTCGGCGACAAACAGGGCGCGATTGCCGATTTCAGGAAGGCGCTGGAATTGAAGCCGGGCCTGCCGACCGCACAGGAGTCATTGCGGAAGCTCGGGGCGTTGTAGCTCCCGGTCGCTTCTCGCGACGACGGGGCCGGACTTCCACCAGGTCCTGATCGTCCGGATGTTTCAATCGGTCGCCTTGGCGAGCCTGGAATCCTCGGACTGCGCCTGCGGGCGCAGGCATCCCTGGCAGATGACGAGGGAACGGTTGACCCTGGCGTCCTGTTCCGCCTCGATGCCGTCCTGCGCCTGCCACCATTCCTTCGAGTAGGGCTTAAGCCCGGCTTGCGAGCTGTTGCGCTCGGATCGGGCCGTGCGTGCTGGTCCTGAGGGAGCGCGCGGGTGATTGGGATTTTCGCCAGCGCCGTCCCAGGCATAGCGCGCAGGCGTGAAGGCGGGACCGGAGGCGAGGTGCGCTTGTGGGCCCACGGCACATCCGGCAAGCGCCAACGACAACAGGAGGAGGGCGGGCGCTTTGACCATGATGCGGCACTCTGTACGCGAGAACTGAGCGAGGTTGCGCCGATCATGTTTAAAATTTCCTGAACGGTGGGATGGGCTGCGCTGCGCCCGGCAGCCTTGCAGGGGTCGTGGCGATGGCGATAAATGGGCTGCAATGAGCGGGCGGCTTGCGTGCCGTCCGCCGCCGAAGAGGAAGCCCGATGCAGCCCCTGCGCATGTCCCGCCGCGTCATGAATCTCGCTCACATGCTGACCCAGAATGCGCGGCGGCATAGGGCGCGTCCCGGTTTCGTCTGGGGTGACAGATCCTGGACCTGGCGGGAGATCGACGCGCAGGTCTCGGCGCTGGCGGCGGCGCTCGCGGCGCAGGGCATCGCCAAGGGCGACCGCGTCCTCGTCCATTCCAAGAACGGCGACGAGATGTTCTTCTCGATGTTCGCGGCGTTCCGGCTCGGCGCGGTCTGGGTACCCACCAATTTCCGACTGATGCCGGACGAGGTGACTTATCTTGCGCAGGCCTCCGGCGCGAAGGCGTTTCTGTGCCACGTCGATTTTCCTGAACACGCCGCGGCCGTGAGCGGTGGCGCGCTGGAATTCACCTGGAGCATCGACGGTCGGGCGCCATTTGCCGAGACGTCGGTTGCGGATGCCGTCGCGTCGCGCGCTGGCAGCGTGGTCGAGAACGTCGCGGTCGAGCACGACGATCCCTGCTGGTTCTTCTTCACGTCGGGGACCACCGGCCGCTCCAAGGCTGCGGTGCTCACCCACGGGCAGATGGGTTTTGTCGTCACCAACCATCTCGCCGATCTCACGCCCGGCGTCACCGAAGCGGATGCTTCGCTGGTGGTGGCGCCGCTGTCGCATGGCGCCGGCGTGCATCAGCTGGTTCAGACCGCGCGCGGCGTGTGCACCGTGCTGCTGCCGACGGAGAAATTCGACATCGACGAGGCGTTCCGCCTGATCGAGGCGCATCGGGTAAGCAATCTCTTCGTGGTGCCGACCATTCTGAAGATGATGGTCGAGCATCCCGCCGCCGACAAATACGATCATTCTTCGCTGCGCCAGGTGATCTATGCGGGTGCGCCGATGTATCGCGAGGACCAGAAGGCTGCGCTGAGGAAGCTCGGCAAGGTCATCGTGCAGTATTTCGGTCTCGGCGAGGTGACCGGCAACATCACCGTGCTGCCGGCGGCGCTGCATGATCCCGAGGACGGGCCGCACGCGAAGATCGGCACCTGTGGCTTCGAGCGTACCGGCATGCAGGTCTCGATCCAGGACGACGAGGGCCGCGAACTCGGCGCCAACCAGAGCGGGGAGATCTGCGTGATCGGCCCCGCCGTGCTTGCCGGCTACTACGACAACCCCGATGCCAATGCGAAGGCGTTCCGCAACGGCTGGTTCCGCACTGGCGATCTCGGTCACATGGACGAGGAGGGGTTCGTCTACATCACCGGACGAGCCTCCGACATGTACATCTCCGGCGGCTCCAACATCTATCCACGGGAGATCGAGGAGAAAATCCTGACCCATCCTTGCGTCGGCGAGGTCGCGGTGCTCGGTGTGCCCGATGCGACCTGGGGCGAGGTCGGCGTTGCCGTCTGCGTCGCCCGCGAAGGCGCAAAGCCGGTGAGCGAAGCGGAGATGGCGGCATTCCTCAGCCCCAAGGTGCCGCGCTACAAGATGCCGAAGCGGTTCTTCTTCTGGGAGGCCTTGCCGAAATCCGGCTACGGCAAGATTCCCAAACGGATGGTTCGCGACGAGCTCGAGGCGCGCGGGCTGCTCGATCTCGACAAGACGCGGGCGGGCTGAGCGAAAGTCATGCGCAGCATCAAGCAGCCCGGCGCGCCGGTCGCCGAACGCATCCAATGGGTGGAGGCGAGGGGACGCGCTTTCTCCTTCACGCTTCGAGCAGGTCTGCCGCTGTTGGAGGCGGCGCGCCGCGGTTTTGCCGCGGAGGGATTCGCCGGCGGCGTGCTCAGCTTCGGGCGCGGCGCGCTCGGGCCGTTCGCCTATGTCATGCCGGCGCTGTCGAAGACCAGCGAGAACGCCGCGTTCTATAGCGACACTTTCCGGCCGGGCGGCGTGACGCGCACCAGGCTCGGCAGCATGACGCTGGGCACGCGCGATGGCGCGCCGTTCTTTCATTGCCATGGGCTGTGGACGGAGCCCGATGGCCGCGACAGTGGCGGCCACATGCTGCCGGACGAGACTGACGTCGCCGAGCCGTTCGAGGTCGAGGCCTTCGGCATCGATGGTGCGATGTTTGCCGCCGAGCCCGATCCCGAGACCAACTTCAAGCTGTTCGGGCCGGTGCCGGCTGCGAGCACCGGCGCACGCACGACCAGCCGCGCTTTCGCGCTGCGGCTGCGCCCCAATCAGGATTTCGCCTTCTGTCTCGAAGACTTCTGCCGCGCGCAAGGCATCGCGCGCGCCAGGATCCACGGCGGCGTCGGCTCGACCATCGGCGCCCGCTTCAGCCATGGCGGCGTGACCGAGCCCTTCGCGACCGAGCTTGCGGTCACCGGCGGCACGATTGCGGCCGGCTCCTCCGGCGCGCTCGAAGCCGCACTCGACGTCGCCTTGATCGACTACACCGGCGGCATGGCGGAGGGCCGTCTGGTCCGTGGCGACAATCCCGTGCTCATGACCATGGAGCTGGTGCTCGAGGTGTTGGACTAGTCCCGGCGGCGATCGTCAGTGAGTGCGTAGCTTGGCAATGGCCAGGTATGTGGAGTCACTGATCCCCGAACCGGATCCCTGAAAGAGGTTGAGCAGGGGGGATTGACCCTGACCGGTGCTCTGGCTGTTTCTGATGTCATACATGGCGGAGAAACGGTTCAGCAGCTTTGTAACCTTCGCGGGATCGGACAGGTCCTTGATCTTCATGAATCTGTCCACGAACTTGGCCTGCTGGTCGATCGGCATCGCCGCCATCGAGTCAGGCAGATCGAAGGTGGTCCTGAACACCTCCGAAAGAGCCTTGTCGGCAAGGATGTCGTACGCAGATGTGATGTCCCCCGCCTTTCGCTGGAAATAGAGCGCCAGGCGCACGCCGGGATTCGCATCGCCTTGCTGCTGCTCCAGGCTTTGCTCGACATAGTTCGCTTGTGTTTCCCGAAACTGATCCCGCTTCTGCGGACCCATCATCGGAAGACGCGCGACGTTGCCTTGACTGTCGAAATTGAACGACGCCGCGATTTCGGCAAAGCGAGGATCGCTCTCGGTGTTCGCGAAGCTCTTTGGATCGTTCAGATTGGAGCTGAAGATCTTCTTGAGAAATTCGGTGCTGACCTTCCTGGGATCCAGACCCTTGGCCAGGAGAATGAAATCGACCATCGGCCTGTTTGCGAGAAGATCGGAAACACTGTCGATGCCGGCGATGGCCTGCTGATATTCCGACGCATCCTTCGTGGCCTGGGCCCGAACTGCGGCCTGCTGCTGGGGCGTTGCCGTGCTGGCGCTCTTCACCGCTCCAATGACGTAGTCCTTCGCGATCTGGAGGACTTCAGCCGAGTCCTGAGCCACCAAGGGGGTGGTCAGATTGCCCTTTGCGTCGAAGTTGAAGGCGCGGGCCAGCTCCAGATATCGATTGTCCTTGAGGGTATAGACGTAGCTTTTGGGGTCGTTGATGTCGCTTTCGAGCACGGCCTTGACAGTCGCCGGCGACACGTTTGCGGGATCGAGGCCGACGGCTCCCAGCGCAAAATCATAAACGCCCGGTGTCGATACGAACGCCTGGACTGAATTGATCTTGAGGATGGCGGTTCTGAATTGCCTGATTGCAAAGGCTTCGTTCAATGGGCTTGCCGCCGAATAGACGGCGGACTTGCTGTCGTCGAACCTCTGTTTCGTGATCGTGACATTTGCGGCAGTCTGCGCCGACACGCCTGACGGAAGCGACCCGTCGGAGGAAAACTCGAACGCACCAGCCAGGTCGACGAACCCGCCGATCGATCCTATCTGGTCGCTGAGGCTGGAAATGCTGCTCGCATATGACTCCAAATGATGCTTTTCGACCAGGATCTGGACGTTCAACTGGGTCACATTCGCGCCCGGTTGCGATAATTGGGCGGTGTAGTCGGCGATCCTCGAATTGGCCGCGGTGACATCCGATCGGGCTTGAGCAAGGTCGGCGTTGAGGCCACTCAACTGAGAGGCGAAAGTGGTGTTGACGTAGCTGTTGGGATCGGATGGATCGCTGCGCAAGACCTGGCTTATCGTGTCACGCGACCACTTGCTTTGATCGATCCCGTACGCCGAATAGACGTAGTTGCGAAGACGCTCGTTGTTCAGGAGCTGGTCTGAACTGCTGATGTTGCCGATTTCGGCACTGTAATAATTCGAGTCGCCGGCAAGTGCATCGACCTGGCTCTTCCTGGTCGCCGTGTACAGACCGATCATCTCGTCGGTCTGGTTCTCCGATTGCGCAACCGGCGTTGCACTGCCATTGAAGGAAAATGCCGCGGCGAACTCGCGGTAGCGCTTGTCGACCAGCTTGTTGACAAAGCTGTTTGCGTCGGAGAGATCGCTCTCCAGCACCTTTTTCATGAAGGCCTTGGCGTAGGCCATGTCTTCCAGGCCATACGCCTTCGTTGCATAATGATAAAGGCGATAGTCTTTCATGAAGTCGTCGACGGACTTCACCTTGCCGATGTGGGCTTTGTAATAGGCGGCCTCTCGCGCCACGTCCTGCTGCTGTTCGACCCGCGTCAGGGACTGTTTGAGATTGCGCGTGATGTAGCTGTAGCTGAAATAGGTTGATACCATCGCGCACTCCTCGCGGCTCTTGCGGTCCCGGACGTCCGTCAATCATTGCGGGGTCGTGAGGTCGGGCTGGCCTCATGCCGGCAAACTGTCTGAGCTGCGTCTTCCCAGGACGATTCCGTTTGACAAGCTGAGGTTACAATTTGCGTCCGATGCTGCATGACGAGTTTTGTTGCCGTTTGTTTCTGTCTGTTTCCCAGATGCAGCTTTCGCGAGGCTTTCGTGCTTGGCATGTTGCGGTCGCCAGCGCGCCAGATAAAGTTCCACGCTCGTGTCCCGGACAAGCTGCAACGCGTAAGCGTTGCGGCGTAGAGCGGGGACCCAGAAGCCGTGCATTTGCCGCTGCGTGGGCCCCGGCTCTGCGGCGCACCGCCGAAGGGGCGTTGCGCCGCGTCCGGGGCACGCGCCCAAAATCCATCTTCGTATTTCAATCCACAGAGTCCGCGCACCTTCGCCTTCTCGCGGCCTGTGCGGCCCGAGCTTTGCGGTATTCTTAGCCCCCAAAAATGCCGAGGGCGCAGGAAAGGCCGGGTGCCGGCTGGCACCCACGGTCCACTGTGCGAAGGTTGCGCTACAAGAGGCTGCACAGCGGCATACAGGTGAAGCCCAACACACGGCCTTCCCTGCGCAGTGGTTTTACGGCTTATGTCGTGATCTCCCCGGGGAGCGATGCACTATTGCCCCCGTCGCCTTGCGGATGGCTGATGCGGATGCCCGGTCGGGCCGCCCACATCACCACAAGACTTGACGCACAGACCCCGGGCGTCAGGACCACACGATTTTGCCGTACGCGGATCACACCGGTCGTGTGCGCGACGCCTTCGTTCACGGTTGCCCGCCCTGCGAAGCCTTCGCGCCGGTGTGGCCCACGTCCACCACGTCCCATCCCGCGTTCGTGACGATCGCGATCCGCCCCTCGGCCGGGTTGGGATGGCTTTCTATACGATAATCCGAAATACGGATAAAGAGAAATATTTTTGCCGATCGTGGTTGACCCGCTTATTGGGTGTTTTGCCCGCCGGGCAGCAAGGGGTTGTGGGGCGCGCGGACGCCTGCCGCAACGTGGCCACGAACGGGTCTCCCCTCGGCCGCAAAATGCGCTACCATGATCCCAGCGCGCATCAAGTCGCGCATGATCAATGAGACGCATGAGGAAACGAGATGAGGGTGACGATTGGACGCCGCACGGTCTTGGGCGTAGTACTGACCGCTGCGGGCGCGGCAGCTTTGACGGCGGCGTTTGGCCCGGCTTCGACATCGGCCTGGGCCCACGGGCCGACCCGGCAGAAGGTCCGCGAATCCATCGAGATCAACGCCGCCCCGGCCAAGGTGTGGACCGCAATGGGCAATTTCCAGGACATGAGCTGGCTGCCGCCTGTTACCAAGACCGAGGGCGAGAAGGGCAACGAGATCGGCGCGACGCGGAAGCTGACGCTGACGGGAGGCGCGACCGTCGACGAAGAGCTCTACAAGTTTGACGCCGCCGCGATGAGCTATTCCTACCGGATCACCAATGTGGACGTGAAGGTGCTGCCGGTCACCAATTATTCCTCGACGCTCACCGTCACGCCGAGCGCCGACGGCAAGGCCTCGACCCTGGAATGGGCCGGCGCGTTCTACCGCGGCTTTCCCAACAACGATCCGCCGCCGGAGCTGAGCGACGAGGCGGCTAAGACTGCGGTGAGCGGGCTCTACAAGGCCGGCCTCGAGTCGTTGAAGAAGAAGATCGAGAGCGGAAGCTGACCGTGCGGGCGTTGGTCCTGGCGGCGCTCGCTGCCAGCCTTTACCGTGCCGCTCTCGGCAGCGCGTGCGCCGACGAGGCGTTCGTGACCAACCAGCTCAGCGACGATTTGATGGTGGTGGACCTCGCCACCGCGCGCAGCGTCGCGACCATCCCGATCGGCGGCAAGCCGGCGGGCGTGGCCGTTAGCGCGGACGGGCGCTTTGCCTATGTCACGAGCCCGGACGCCAAGGCCGTGACGGTGGTGGACGCAGCAACGCGGCAGATTGCAGGGCGGATCGAGGTCGGCGGCGGGCCGCTTGGCATTGCCGTCGCGCCGGATGGCCGCACCGTCTATGTCGCGGACTGGTACGCAGCCGCCGTGCGGGTGATCGACGCTGCGAGCCGCAGCGTCACGGCCAGCATCGCGGTCGGCGCCTCGCCGTCGGGGCTCGCAGTGACGCTTGATGGCAAGCTGCTGCTCTCGGCCGACCGCGACGACGACAGCGTCTCGATGGTGGACACCGCGACGCGCCAGCGCAGGGCGACAATCAAGGTCGGCACCCGTCCGTTCGGCGTCACCATCGATGCCGACGGCAGGCGCGCCTACACCGCCAATGTCGGCTCAAACGACGTCTCCGTGATCGACATCGCCGAAGCGCGCGAGATCGGCCGCGTGCCGGTCGGGATGCGTCCCTATGCGGTGGCGCTGACGCAGGGCCGCGGCTTCGTCACCGACCAGTATGGCGGCACCGTCAGCGTGTTCGATCTGGCAACGCTGAAGCCGGTGAAGCGCATCACTGTCGGCGATTATCCCGAAGGCATTGCCGCGACCGCCGACGGCAAGCGTATCGTCGTCGCGTGCTGGGAGAGCAATACGCTCAGCATCATCGACGCGACCGAGATGAAGGTGATCGGTGAGGTCAAGACCGGCGACGGCCCACGCGCGTTCGGGGCATTCTTGCGCAGGACGGAGTAGGCTGCCGTAGCCCGCATGAGCGGAGCGACATGCGGGGCAGGGCTCTCCTCATCCACCGGCGTTCCCGGGTATCGCCTCGCTCATCCGGGCTATTGCACCGGGGCACAGCGTCCATACAATCTCATCCATCTGCTCAAACATGTGATCCGGCGCCAGCGCCCGCAGCGCCGCCGGCGCCGCATAACCCCAGCTCACCGCGCCGCAGGCAATGCCGACAGCCCGCGCCGCCTCGATATCGCGCACCTCGTCGCCGATCGCGATGACCTTGCCCGGCTCCACGCCGGCGCGCCGCATGACGCGGCGGAATTTCGAAGGCTTGCCGAACAGCGAGGCCGCGCAGTCGAAATGCGCGAACAGCGCGGCGGCCTCGCCGAGTTTTTCGCGCGCGTTCGCTTCGCTGTCCGATGTCACCAGCGCGAGCTGCACGCCGTTCTCCGCCAGCGTCCGCAGCATCGCATCGACGCCCGAAAACAGCGAAATCTCGGCGGCCGCCTCAGCCTTCAGCCGCCGCGCATGCCGCGCGATCGCCGGCAGCTTCCACAAGGGCACCTCGAGCCGGCTGAGGATCTCGCGCGACGAAGCATGCCGCAGCCCCTCGACATCCTCATCCGCGACGCGGCGGAAGCCGAAGCGGTCGGCGACGTCGTTGATGGTGCGCAGGAACCACGGAAAGCTGTCAGCCAGCGTGCCGTCGAGATCGAAGATGGCGAGGGAGTAGGGCATGGAGGCGAAGCTACACCGCTAGGCTTTCCACACCGTTTCCTCGGTCCATCCGAGTTGGTCGAATTCGGTGGCCCTGAGCGGCGCCTCTCCCTCGGCGAAGAACTCGTCTAGCTGGGGCGGGGTAAGGTGCGTTTCGGACAGCATCGCGTGGGCTTGTCCGCGATGATGAATTTGATGCTGGAACAGATGCATGAGCAGCCGGTCGCGACGTTCGATCTGCACGCGGGTGTCGCGGTTGATCCGCACGAGACCGTCGAGAAGCTCGGGCGTCAGTCCATCGCAGACGGCAATCAAGCGCTTGTCGATCGCGGATTGCGCAGGCTTTAGCGCGGCGAGTGAAAGGTGGGGCATCTGGTTCTTCCAAGCCGCCGGTCCCAGCCATCCGCCCTCCAGCGCGTCGACATAGAAGAGGTCTATGACATAGATGTGGTTGAGCGTGCGCTGCAAGCTTGGAAAGAAGCCGGTTCGTGCGGCTTCGAAGTCAGCCTGAGACAGCGCTGCGCAAGCAGTGAGCAGCCGGTGGTTCGCCCAAGCATTATTGTGGGCGAACGCACGATAGGTTTGCACAAGTCCTGCAGGCAAAAGCGACCTCCCTCAGACAATGTGTCGGCACGCTCCCGCTGCGTAACCTACTCCGCCGCCTCGCTCGCCGTGCGTCTCCGCTTCGGCTTCCGCGCCTTCGCCAGCACCGGGGCCAGAAACTTCCCCGTGTAGCTCCGCGGTGCTTTCGCGATGTCTTCGGGCGGGCCCCAGGCGACGATCTCGCCGCCGCCGTCGCCGCCTTCGGGGCCGAGGTCGATGACCCAGTCGGCGGTCTTGATGACCTCGAGATTGTGCTCGATGACGACGACCGTGTTGCCCTGCGCGACCAGTTCGTGCAGCACCTCCAGGAGCTTCTTGACGTCGTGGAAATGCAGGCCGGTGGTCGGCTCGTCCAGGATGTAGAGCGTGCGGCCGGTGGCGCGCTTTGACAGCTCCTTTGCGAGCTTGACGCGCTGGGCTTCGCCGCCGGAGAGCGTCGTGGCCTGCTGGCCGACATGGATGTAGTCGAGGCCGACGCGATGCAGCGTCTGGAAGGTCTCGCGCACGCGCGGGACCGCCTTGAAGAACTCGGCCGCTTCCTCGACCGTCATGTCGAGCACGTCGGCGATGCTCTTGCCCTTGAACAGGACCTCCAGCGTCTCGCGGTTGTAGCGCTTGCCCTTGCAGACGTCGCAGGTGACGTAGACGTCGGGCAGAAAGTGCATCTCGATCTTGATGACGCCGTCGCCCTGGCAGGCCTCGCAGCGGCCGCCCTTGACGTTGAAGGAGAAGCGGCCGGGCTCGTAGCCGCGCGCCTTCGACTCGGGCAGGCCGGCGAACCATTCGCGGATCGGCGTGAAGGCACCCGTATAGGTCGCGGGATTGGAGCGTGGCGTGCGGCCGATCGGCGACTGGTCGATGTCGATGATCTTGTCGATGTGCTCGAGGCCCTCGATGCGGTCGTGCGGCGCGGCGCCCTCGCTGGCGTTGTTCAGCTTGCGGGCGATCGCCTTGTACAGCGTGTCGATCAGCAGCGTCGACTTGCCGCCGCCGGAGACGCCGGTAACGCAGGTGAACAGGCCGAGCGGGATTTCGGCCGTGACGTTCTTGAGGTTATTGCCGCGCGCATTGACCACCTTGATGGTGCGGCGATGGTTCGGCGGGCGCCGCTCCGGCACCTCGACCTCAAGCTCGCCGGTCAGATATTTGCCGGTCAGCGAGTTGGGGTTGCGCATGATCTCGGCGGGCGTGCCTTCGGCGATGATGTTGCCGCCATGCATGCCGGCACCCGGGCCGATGTCGAGCACGTGGTCGGCGAGCAGGATCGCGTCCTCGTCGTGCTCGACCACGATCACGGTGTTGCCGAGGTCACGAAGTCTCTTGAGCGTGTCGAGCAGGCGCGCGTTGTCGCGCTGGTGCAAGCCGATCGAGGGCTCGTCGAGCACATAGAGCACACCTGTCAGGCCCGAGCCGATCTGCGAGGCCAGGCGGATGCGCTGGCTCTCGCCGCCGGACAGCGTGCCGGAGGAGCGGGACAGCGTGAGATAGTTGAGGCCGACGTCGAGCAGGAAGGTGAGGCGCTCGCGGATCTCCTTGAGGATGCGGCCGGCGATCTCGTTCTGCTGGGTGTTCAGCGCCTCCGGCACGGTCTCGAACCACGCGCCGGCGCCCTTCACTGACATCTCGGAGATGTCGCCGATATGCTTGCCGCCGATCTTGACGCAGAGCGCCTCGGGCTTGAGCCGAAAGCCGTGGCACGCCTCGCAGGGCACGTCGTGGAAGTACTTCGCCAGCTCCTCGCGCGCCCACTCGCTCTCGGTCTCGCGATAGCGGCGGTTGATGTTGGTAATGACGCCCTCGAACGGCTTCTTGGTGTCATAGGAGCGGACGCCGTCCTCGTAGGAGAACTTGATCTCGTCCTCGCCGGAGCCGTGCAGGATCGCATTCTGCGTCTTCTTGGGCAGATCCTTCCATTTGGTGGTCAGCGTGAACTTGTAGTGCTTGCCGAGCGCAGTCAGCGTCTGAATGTAATAGGGCGACGAGGACTTGGCCCAGGGCGCGATGGCGCCCTTGCCGATGGCTAGCTCCTTGTCGGGGATGACGAGGTCCTCGTCGACATGCTGCTCGACGCCGAGGCCGCCGCAGGCGGGGCAGGCGCCATAGGGATTGTTGAACGAGAACAGCCGGGGCTCGATCTCGGGGATGGTGAAGCCGGAGACAGGGCAGGCGAACTTTTCCGAGAACAGCATGCGCTCGGGTCCGCTCTTGTCGTGGATCTTGGCCGTCTTCTTTTTCTCTTCCGCGGGGGCTGCTGCAGCCGGCGCGTCCGCGAATTCGATCACGGCAAGACCCTCGGCGAGCTTCAGCGCGGTCTCGAAGCTTTCGGCGAGGCGCTGGCCGATGTCGGGGCGCACCACGATGCGGTCGACGACGACGTCGATGTCGTGCGGGAATTTCTTGTCGAGAACAGGCGCTTCCGCGAGCTCATGGAAGGCGCCGTCGATCTTGACGCGCTGAAAGCCCTTCTTGAGCCATTCGGCGAGCTCTTTGCGGTACTCGCCCTTGCGGCCGCGCACGACCGGCGCGAGCAGATAGAGCCGGGAGCCCTCCGGCAGCGCCAGCACGCGGTCGACCATCTGCGAGACGGTCTGGCTCTCGATCGGCAGGCCGGTGGCGGGCGAATAGGGCACGCCGACGCGCGCCCACAGCAGGCGCATGTAGTCGTAGATTTCGGTCACCGTGCCGACGGTGGAGCGCGGGTTTTTCGATGTCGTCTTCTGCTCGATCGAGATCGCCGGCGACAGGCCGTCGATCTGGTCGACGTCGGGCTTCTGCATCATCTCCAGGAACTGGCGGGCATAGGCCGATAGCGATTCGACGTAGCGGCGCTGGCCCTCGGCATAGATGGTGTCGAACGCGAGGGAGGATTTGCCGGAGCCTGACAGCCCCGTGAACACGACGAGCTTGTCGCGCGGAATTTCGACGTCGACGTTCTTGAGGTTGTGCTCGCGCGCGCCACGGATCGTAATCGCGCGCAGGTGTGCTCCCGCGTTCTGTTGTTGGCGCTTCGCCTTGATCACTTCATCCATCCTGGTGGTCCTCAGGGAATCCAAAAGCGCGCGATCGCGCCAACTTGACAGGCGCGCATCGCCCGGAACCGGGATCGGCGCCGATGGGTAAGTAAGCGAACGTAGGAAGAACAGGGACGGATTTCCAGTGGCGTTTGCGAATCGTCAACGGATTGTTGGCGCGCTGGCGGCATCTGGCAGGAGCACGGCTTGCGGAACTGCGCGTGACCGGTCCCGTTCAAACAAAAAGGCCGGCGCGAGGCCGGCCTTTCGTAACACGATGGCGTCGATAGCGAAGATCAGTACTTCGCGACGATCGGGCCCCCGAAGTGATAGTTCACGCCGACCTGCACGGTGTGAAACTCGAGCGTGCCGGTGGGCAGGGCGCCCGAGAAGTAGGTCTCGCCGCCGAGGCTGCGAAAGAGGTACTCGCCCTTGACCGACCACTGCGGAGCGAAGAACGCTTCGACGCCCGCACCGACGGTCCAGCCGGAGTGCCACTTGCTGTCGGAAGCGGTCACGCCGAGCGCGCTGATGCTGAGCTTGTTGTCGATCCAGGCGTAACCACCGGTGCCGTAGAACAGGACGTTGTTGACGGCGTAGCCGATGCGGCCGCGCACGGTGCCCATCGCATCGGTCTTCGAGCTGAGGGTGGTGCTGACGAGGCCGAAGCCGGGGACGGCAACGGGGCCGGTGACCGACGCGCTGACGTCAGCCCAGGAACCATCGGCCTCGATGCCGAACACGACATTGCCGGTCTGCCAGTTGTAGCCGGCAGTACCGCCGACGAAGCCGCCCTTCATCTTCGGGTCGGTCGAGGAATTTTCCCAGGCGCCGCCACCGACGATACCGAGGTAGAAGCCGGTCCAGTTGTAGACCGAAGCCATGGCCACCGGAGCCTTGGTGTAGGGGCGCGCCGCCAGATCAGCGGCCGAAGCCGGGGCAGCGAGTGCGAACAAACAGGCCGAAGCCAACCAAATCTTTTTCATCTTCAGTAATCCCAGTCCCAGTTTCTGTTGTCCCTCCCTGTTCCGGAAGAGCATCGGACGCCGTGGTCCAACTGATATCGTCCATACACCGGTGAAGCCGCAAGTTGTGTCACTGAAAAGCAACAGCGATCGGAAAACGGAACGGCTATTGACCTATTGATATCGCAGAACCGCACAGCAAAAGGCCGGCACGAGGCCGGCCTTCGAAGTGCTCTATTCCAGCGCGATCAGTACTTTGCGATGACCGGACCGCCCCAGCGATAGTTCAAGCGGACGAGGCCCATATCGACGTCCTGGCGAATCCGGTCGCTGCCGAAAACCGCACCCGCGGGCGTTGTGAAGCCGATCGTGCGATCGCCAAGGAAGATGTGGTCGTATTCAAAGCCCAGCGACCAGTTTGGAGCGAAGCCGAACTCCAGACCGGCACCAACCGTGCCACCCCAGCGAGTCTCCCGCGCCGAGGCCAGCAGCGCGCCCGCGCCGGGCGTGCCCGCCGCAGCGTAGATGTCGTACTTGTCGCCGACGACGGCGGCGCCGCCCTTCACGTAAAGCAGCACGTTGTTCCAGGCGTAACCGATCTGACCGGTGATGAGCCCGAAAGAGTCGATGCGGGAACGGTTGCGATCACCCGTGACCAGGGCGGTGCCGGGGAAAAGTGTGCTCACGTTGTCGCCCCGGAAGTCGGCCCAGTTGCCTTGGCCTTCGAGGCCGAACACCCAATTGGTGGACTGCCAGCGATAGCCGATCTGGCCACCGACCGTGCCGCCGACCGCGTTATGGCAGCCTTCCCCGACCAAAACGCCGGTCGCGGGCGTGACGAAGTCCCAGCACGTGTGGCTCGAGCCACCGCCGCCGTTGATGCCGATGTAGAAGCCGCTCCAATCGTAGATGGTGGCAATCGCCGGCGCCGGAGCCTTGGTGTAGGGACGCGCGGCAAGATCCGCCGCGCTCGCGGGAGCCGACAGGCCCATCGCCACTGCACTGATTGCACCAATAAGAAGCTTATTCATTGCCAGTCTCCCCAGGTTCGTCCGCTTCTTTCTTCCCCGAAGCGGTTGATCAGGCACGAGGGCCCATATGATTTAAGTCCGAGGAAACCGTAGCTCTACGGAGCGGCAAAGTCCGTCTCCGAAATGCAACAAGAACGGGGCCGTGCGAGGACCCATAACTTGCTGAATGTTAAGCTCTTTCCTTCGCTTTTGGGAACCTACAAAGGTTCCAATCGACGCGTGCCTTCCCGCAGTACATTGGCCGATCGACGCCACATATTCGATGCTGAAGTTCGCCAAGAACAAATCTGGAACAAGCCGGAGGTCGATGCTATATGTGGGGATAACCGGAGGGGCGACGGACTGATCGTCGTCCGCAAGCGTTCGGCGAGCGTATAGGGTCGCCTCAACAGGCACGGTGGAGCGCGGGGAGCGGACCGGCCTTCTTGAATTCAGTGGCATTCGGAGCGGAGAGCGGAGATGGCGGGAAGCGTCAACAAGGTCATTCTGGTTGGAAATCTCGGCAAGGATCCTGAAATCCGCCGCACCCAGGACGGGCGGCCGATCGCCAATCTGAGCGTCGCCACCTCGGAGACCTGGCGCGACAAGGCGACCGGCGAGCGCAAGGAAAAGACCGAGTGGCACCGCGTCGTGATCTTCAATGAAGGGCTCTGCAAGGTCGCCGAACAGTATCTGAAGAAGGGCGCCAAGATTTACGTCGAGGGTGCGCTCCAGACCCGCAAATGGACCGACCAGAGCGGCGTCGAAAAGTACTCGACCGAAGTCGTGCTGCAGGGCTTCAACTCCACCCTGACGATGCTGGACGGTCGTAGCGGCGGCGGGGGAGGCGGCAGCTTCGGCGACGAGCCGGGCGGCGATTTCGGCTCCTCCGGTCCCGTCAGCAACGCGCCGCGGCGACCCGTTGCCGCCGGCGGCGGTGGCCGCAACAGCGACATGGACGACGACATCCCGTTCTGAGCGATTCCGTTCTGAGAACGAGGCATATCGATGCGGAGGCGCCGGCCGCGTGGGCGGCGCTTCTCATCTCGTGTCAAAAAATCCCACTAATCGGCAGGACGGGCTCGGGATTTCCGGGCCCGCTTCATGTTTGGGGTGAGCTCGGATTGCGGCTTGGCAAACGCGCTGACGGGGCAAGCTCGCCGCGCGGTTTTCCACGGGCGAGCGGCGATTTTGCGAGGTCGGTGCGGGGGCTGTCCGAGACAGCGCTCGCAAGGGCTTAAGTTGTTGGAAAAATAGGTAGAAAAAGCGCTTCCCAGATCGCCGCGAGGGTGGTTATCAGAGGCTGGATGCGCTATATGATTCCCAGATAAAACCTCATCGGATTTCCCCTTGGCTGACGACGACGACAAGCCCGGCGACCAGCCGGCGCAACCCTCGGATATTCGCCCCGTCTCCATCTTTGAGGAGATGAAGAAGTCCTATCTCGACTACGCCATGAGCGTGATCGTGGCGCGGGCACTGCCTGACGCCCGCGACGGTCTGAAGCCGGTGCATCGCCGCATCCTGTACTCGATGAACGAGCAGGGGCACACGCCGGACAAGAAGTACGTCAAGTCCGCCCGCGTGGTCGGTGACGTCATCGGTAAATATCATCCGCATGGCGACCAGTCGATCTACGACGCCATGGTCCGGATGGCGCAGGACTTCTCCATGCGCGTGCCGCTGATCGACGGCCAGGGCAATTTCGGCTCGGTCGACGGCGATCCTCCGGCTGCCTATCGTTATACCGAAGCCCGATTGACGAAGGTGGCGCTGGCTCTGCTGGCCGACATCGACAAGGACACGGTCGACTTCCAGCCGAACTACGACAACAACGAGACCGAACCGTCGGTCTTGCCGGCCAAGTTCCCGAACCTTCTCGTCAACGGCGCCGGCGGCATCGCGGTCGGCATGGCGACCAACATCCCGCCGCACAATCTCGGTGAGGTCATCGACGCCTGCGTTGCGCTGATCGACAACCCCGCGCTTACCATCGACGAGCTCATCAACATCGTGCCGGGACCGGATTTCCCGACCGGCGGCGTCATCCTCGGACGGCAGGGCATCCGCGCCGCCTATCACCTCGGCCGCGGCTCAGTCATGATGCGCGGCAAGGTCGCGATCGAGACCATCCGCAAGGAGCGCGAGGCGATCATCATCACCGAGATTCCCTACCAGGTGAACAAGGCGACGATGGTCGAGCGCATCGCCGAGCTGGTCAAGGAAAAGAAAATCGAAGGCATCGGCGACCTGCGCGATGAATCCGATCGCGACGGCTACCGCGTCGTCATCGAATTGAAGCGCGATGCCGTGCCGGATGTGGTGCTGAATCAGCTCTACAGGTTCACGCCGCTGCAGACGAGCTTCGGCGTCAACATGGTGGCGCTCGACAGCGGCCGTCCGCGGATCATGCATCTGAAGGACCTGCTGGCGATCTTCGTCGACTTCCGCGAGCGCGTCGTCACGCGGCGCACCAAGTTCCTGCTCGCCAAGGCCCGTGATCGCGCCCATATCCTGGTCGGTCTGGCGATCGCGGTCGCCAATATCGACGAGATGATCCGCGTCATCCGGACCTCGCCCGACCCGACCACCGCCCGCGACACCCTGATGTCGCGCGACTGGCCTGCCCGGGACGTCGAGGACATGCTGACGCTGATCGACGATCCGCGCCACCGCATCAGCGAGAACGGTACGATCCGGCTGTCGATGGAGCAGGCGAGGGCCATTCTCGATTTGCGCCTGCAACGCCTCACCGCACTCGGCCGTGACGAAATCCGCGAGGAACTCGACAAGCTCGCCGGCGAAATCGCCGACTATCTCGACATCCTGCGCTCGCGCGACCGCGTGCTTGAAATCATCAAGTCCGAGCTCGCCGAGGTGAAGGCCGAGTTCGCGACCCCGCGCCGCACCGTCATCATCGAGCAGGAAGGCGAGGTCGAGGACGAGGACCTGATCCAGCGCGAGGACATGGTCGTCACCGTCTCGCACGCCGGCTACGTCAAGCGCGTGCCGCTGTCGGCCTACCGGGCCCAGCGCCGCGGCGGCAAGGGCCGCGCCGGCATGCAGACCCGCGACGAGGATTTTGTCAGCCGGCTGTTCGTGGCGTCCACGCATACTCCGATGCTGTTCTTCTCCTCGCGCGGCCAGGTCTACAAGATCAAGGTCTGGCGCCTGCCGATGGCCGCGCCGAACGCGCGCGGCAAGGCGCTGATCAACATCCTGCCGCTGGAGCAGGGCGAGCGCATCACCACCATCATGCCGCTGCCGGAGGACGAGTCCACCTGGGGCAATCTCGACGTGATGTTCGCCACGACAGGCGGCAACGTCCGGCGCAACAAGCTGTCCGACTTCGTCGACGTCCGCCGCTCCGGCATCATCGCGATGAAGCTCGACGACAACGAAGCTATCGTCGACGTGCAGATCTGCACCGAGCACGACGACGTGCTTTTGACCGGCGCCGGCGGCCAGTGCATCCGCTTCCCCGTCACCGACGTGCGCGTGTTCACCGGGCGCACCTCGATGGGCGTGCGCGGCATTGCGCTTGCCGAGGGCGACAAGGTGATTTCGCTGGCGATCCTGCGCCACGTCGAGACGACGTCCGACGAGCGCTCGGCGTATCTGAAGATGCGTCGTGCGGTTGCCGGCGAAGCTGCGGCCGAGGAGCCGGCGGCGGACGCCGAGGCCGAGGAGACCTCCGGCAGCTTCCAGCTGGCTCAGGAGCGCTATGTCGAAATGTCGGCGGCCGAGCAGGTCGTGCTGACCGTCTCCGTCAACGGCTACGGCAAGCGGACCTCGTCCTACGAGTACCGCACCACGGGCCGCGGCGGCAAAGGCATCGTGGCCATGAGCGTCAACAACCGCAACGGCAACCTGGTGGCGTCGTTCCCCGTGGAAGACGCCGATCAAATCATGCTGGTCACCGACAAGGGCCAGCTGATCCGCTGCCCGGTCGAAGGCATCCGCGTGGCCGGCCGCTCAACCCAGGGCGTGATCGTGTTCGACACCGCCGAGGACGAACACGTCGTCTCGGTCGAGCACATCACGGAAGAGGCCGAGAGCGGAAACGGGGCGAATGGGGAGTCGAACGGGGAGTGATGCGTCACCCCTCGTAGCCCGGATGGAGCGCAAGCGAAATCCGGGTTCTTCATTCGAACGGCTGTCCCGGATTGCACTTCCGCCTTCGCTCTCCGAGCTACGGCGGACAAGTCGCTCCATCCGGGCTACGAATTGCGCTAAATCTCCAGCTCCGTGCCGAACTCCACCACCTGCTTGGTCGGCACGCCGAAGAACGCGGCGGAGCGTTCGGCGTTGCGCTGCAGGAAGGCGAACACGGTTTCGCGCCAGACCCACATGCCCGGCACGTCCTCGCGCGGGATGATGGTCTCGCGGCCGACGTAATAGGTGATGTCGGAGAGGTCGATGCCGGGCAGCTTGCCGTGGCGGCAGGCGAAGGTCAGCCCTTCGTAGATCGTCGGGTTCTGCATGAACCCGTAATGCAGAACGACGCGGGTAATGCCGGGAATGATCTCGATCACCTCGATTCGGTCTTCGTCGTCGATGTGAGGAAGCTCCTCGATCAGCACGGTGACCAGGACGATGCGCTCGTGCAGCACGTGGTTGTGCTTGACGAACTGGGTCAGCGCCAGCGGCACGCCGCGCGGCGCCGACGCCAGGAACACGGCGGTGCCGGGCAGCCTGGCGCTGCACTTGTTGACCGCGGTTTCGATCAGATCCTCCTCGGGCTGGCGCAGCTTCGCGCGTGCCGCTTCGACGAGCTTCACGCCGCTGCGCCAGGTCAGCATCAGGAAAGCGACGAAGCCCGCGAGCATCAGCGGAAACCAGCCGCCCTCGAACAGCTTGATCGAATTGGCCGAGAAGAAGATCACGTCGATCACGAAGAAGAAGCCGTTCACGGCCACCACCAGCCACGGCGAATAGCCCCACTGGATCGCGACCAGGGCAGCGAGCAGCGTGGTGATCGCCATCAACAGCGACACCGCGATGCCGTAGGCGCCGGCCAGCGCCTCCGAGCTGCCGAAGCTCAGCACGGCGCCGAGCGTTGCGGCGGCGAGCAGCCAGTTCACCAACGGCACGTAGATCTGGCCGATCGCTGCGCTCGTGGTGTGACGGATCTGCATGCGCGGCAGGAAACCGAGCTGAATCGACTGCTGCGTCAGCGAGAACACGCCCGAGATGATGGCCTGCGAGGCGATCACGGTCGCGACCGCCGAGAACGCGACCAGCGGATAGTGCAGGGCGTCGGGGCAGAGTTGGAAGAACGGATTCTCGATCATGGAGGGGTCGGTGATCAGCAGCGCGGCCTGGCCGAAATAGTTCAGCACCAGCGCGGGCAGGCAGATCGCGAACCAGGCCAGCCGGATCGGCAGGCGGCCGAAATGCCCCATGTCAGCATACATGGCTTCGCCGCCGGTCACCGCGAGGAAGGCGGCCCCCAGGATCGCGAAGGAGACATGAAAATCCTGGTGGATCAGGAAGTCGAACGCATAGAGCGGGCTCAGCGCCGCCAGCACCGCCGGCGCCTTGACGATGCCGTGGATGCCGAGCGCTGCCAGCACGAAGAACCAGGCCAGCATCACCGGTCCGAAGATGCGGCCGATGAAGCCGGTGCCCTGCTTCTGCATCATGAACAGTCCGATCAGGATGACGACGGTCACGGGCACCACCGCCGGCGCGAGCGAGGGTGCGTCGACCTTCAGACCTTCGATGGCTGATAGCACCGAGATCGCCGGCGTGATCGCCCCGTCGCCGTAGAGCAGGGCGGCGCCGACGAGGCCGACGACCAGCAGATGCGCGCGCCAAGTACCGGGTTGGGCGTTGCGGGCATGCAGCAAGGCCAGCAGGGCGACGATGCCGCCTTCGCCGCGGTTGTCAGCGCGCAAAATCAACAGCGCATATTTCAGCGAGATGATCAGCAACAGCGCCCAGAGGATCAACGAGGCAACGCCCAGAACGGCATCGTTCGTCAATGTGCCGCCGTGGGCGGCGGCCTTGGCGGCTTCCTTGAGCGCGTAGAGGGGACTGGTGCCGATATCGCCATAGACCACCCCGAGGGCGCCCATGGTCATTGCAAGCGGCAGTGGATCAGGTTGATGGCCGGAGGCGACTGCAGGCGTACTGGACAATGGCGACCCCTCGATGGGATCGCGCCCGACGGGTCATTCCGGCGGGCGCGAGCATCGGGCAGTCTGCGACGGGACGTCGCAAATATCCATGGGGTTTATCTATGGGATTTGTCGCTACCTGACGCGAAACTGACAGACGCCGCTACGGAGTGCGGTTTGCGGTCACGAGGCGAGCCTCGCGGATGTCGGCTTTGGTGCCGGCCTGGCGAAGGCAGGACGCCTCGAAATTCGGCCAGGCCTGCTGCGAGCAGTCCTTGCCGATGGTGCGGATATCGAGCCGGTCGCTCTTGGCGAGCGGTTGCGGCACGCTCGCCTCGACAGTCGGGGCGAAGCCGGGCAGGAGGGTGAGAGCGGCAGCAACACACGCAGAGATGGCGATCGCCGAAAGAGCCTTGATCATGACAGTCCCCTGTGATGCGGCCGCTACGCCCATTTGTGCGGCCCGTCGTTCGTTGGCCGGATTAGTAACCATGGCCAGTTTCCGGACGTCTTCGCGAACGCGGGAAATGGTTTCGTTCGCGCTCCGTTTTGTTTCGTGGCCGCCCTCAGGACGAAACAATTGGGCGCATTCCGACACGGTTTTGCGGAAAAACCGCCAGGGAACCTGACCGGCTTGCCGGGCCGGGCCGGGCGCGGTAGGACGTGGCCATGCCGCGCATTGCCTTCTATCCAGGTTCCTTCGACCCCATCACCAACGGCCATCTGGACGTGGTCCGGCACAGCGTGTCGCTGTGCGACAGGCTCGTTGTCGCGATCGGGGTGCACCCCGGCAAGAAGCCGCTGTTCTCGACCGAGGAGCGGCTGAAGATGCTCCATGACGTCTGCGGGCCGGTGGCGGCCCAGGCCGGCTGCGTGCTCGAAGCAGTGACGTTTGACGACCTGTCGGTGACATCGGCGCGCAAGTACGGTGCGACGATCATGATTCGGGGCCTGCGCGACGGCACCGATCTCGACTACGAGATGCAGCTCGCCGGCATGAACGAGGCGATGGCGCCCGAGGTGCATACGGTCTTCCTGCCGGCCTCTCCCATGGTCCGCCCGATCACCGCCACTTTGGTGCGCCAGATCGCCGCCATGGGCGGGGATGTCTCGGCCTTCGTCCCGCCGCTGGTTGCGGCACAGCTCAAGGCAAAATTCGCCTGATAACGGCGCGTTTCCTTTCTCATCTCTGATCGGGAGTTATCATGATCCGAATTCTCGCAGTTCTGGCCGCGGTTCTGTTCGCGGTGCCGGCCTTCGCGCAAGCCTTGCCGGCCGGCCTCGACAAGGCCAACGCCATCGTCATCGACTCCACCAAGGGCCGCATCGTCATCAAGCTGAGGCCGGACCTCGCGCCCCAGCATGCCGAGCGCATCAAGCAGCTCGCGCGCGAGGGTTATTACAACAACGTGCCGTTCCACCGCGTCATGGACGGCTTCATGGCGCAGACCGGCGACGGTCAGAACTTCAACGGCACCGGCGGCTCGAAATATCCCAACCTCAAGCAGGAATTCTCCAAGGTGCATTTCGCGCGCGGCATCGTCGGCATGGCCCGGCGCGGCGACAGCGTCGACACCGCCAATTCGCAGTTCTTCATCATGTTCGCCGACGGCGGCAGCCTCGACAACCAGTACACCGTGATCGGCGAGGTCGTGCAGGGCATGGACGTCGTCGACAAGCTGAAGAAGGCGCCTCCCGGATCAAGCGGCGGCACCGTCACCGATCCCGACAAGATGGTGAAGGTGCAGGTCGCTTCCGACATCAAGTAGGAGAGGCGATGGCGCGCGCCTGTGGCAAGCTCCTGCTGGTTGCCGCGGTGCTGCTGCTCGGCGTCCCCGGCGCAATCGCCGAGGACGCACAGGTCAACACCATCCAGGACATCTTCCGGCATCTGCGCACCTGCTGGAAGCCGCCGCCCGCCGCCAAGGCCCGCCCGATCGACATCACCGTCGTCGTGAGCTTTAACCGGGCTGGAAACATTCTGGGCCATCCGAGGATTACCTATGAATCCGCCGAGGCCTCCGACGAGGACCGGCTGCAATACCGGGTCGCGGTGATGGAGGCATTGCAACGCTGCACGCCGATGCCATTTACCGATGCGATGGCCGGCGCCGCTGCAGGGCGTCCATTCGCGATCCAGTTTCGCAACCGCAAGACTTCACCTGGCAAGACTTCACCCCCAACCCAAGAGAGACGAGCATGAGCGCCACCGAAAACACACTGATCCTCGAAACCACGCAGGGCCCCGTCACCATCGAGATGCGGCCTGATCTGGCGCCCGGCCACGTCGCGCGCATCAAGGAACTCGTGCGCGAAGGCTTCTACGACGGCATCGTGTTCCATCGCGTAATCGACGGCTTCATGGCGCAGACCGGCTGCCCGCAGGGCACCGGCACCGGCGGCTCCGGCAAGAAGCTGAAGGCCGAGTTCAACAAGGAGCCGCATGTGCGCGGCACCACCTCGATGGCGCGTGCCGCCAGCCCGGATTCCGGCGATAGCCAGTTCTTTATCGTGTTCGACGACGCCCGCTTCCTCGACAACCAGTACACGGTGTGGGGCAAGGTCACCGAGGGCATGGAGAACGTCGACAAGATCAAGCGCGGCGAACCCGTGCAGAACCCCGACAAGATCGTCAAGGCGCGGATGGCGGCTGACGCGGAGTAGGCGTTTCTCCTCATGGTGAGGAGGCGCGTAGCGCCGTCTCGAACCATGAAGGCCGAGCTGCAGCAGCGGGGCCTTCATCCTTCGAGACGCGCGTTCCGCGCTCCTCAGGATGAGGAGTGACTGTACGGCTCCGAGCCCGAGATGCGCACCGATCTCTTCGATTTCGACCTGCCCGCCGAGCGCATCGCATTGCGCCCGGCAAGCCCGCGCGACTCCGCGAAGATGCTGGTCGTCGATCCCGGCACGCTCCGCGACCAGGTCATCGCCGATCTGCCGCAATGGCTGAAGCCGGGCGACCAGCTCGTCGTCAACGACACCAAGGTGATCGCGGCGCAATTGAAGGGCCGTCGCATGGGCCGCGAGACCGAGCCGAAGATCGAGGCGACGCTGATCAAGCGCCTCGACGGCTCGCGCTGGCAGGCGCTGGTGAAGCCGGCCAAGAAACTCGCAGCCGGAGACCGCGTCCGCTTCGGCAATGAGGGCAAGGTCTGCCTGCTCGGCCATCTCGACGCCGAGGTCGAGGCAAAGGGCGCGGAAGGCGAGGTGACGCTGTCATTTTCGTTCCACGGCCCGACGCTGGATCAGGCCATCGCCGATCTCGGCAGCCCGCCGCTGCCGCCCTACATCGCCTCGAAACGTACGCCTGACGATCAGGATCTCGCCGACTACCAGACCATGTTCGCGGCGAATGAGGGCGCCGTGGCCGCGCCGACAGCCGGCCTGCATTTCACGCCGGCGCTGGAGCAGGCGCTGCACGCGCGCGGCGTCGGCATCAACCGCGTCACGCTGCATGTCGGGGCAGGGACCTTCCTGCCGGTGAAAGTGGACGACACCGAAGGCCACAAGATGCATGCCGAATGGGGCACGCTCTCGGCCGAAACGGCGGAGCGGCTCAACACAGCGCGCAAGACCGGCGGCCGCATCATCGCGGTTGGCACCACGTCGTTGCGCTTGCTCGAAAGCGCAGCCAGCGAGGACGGCACCATCGAGCCATTCGCCGCCGAGACGTCGATCTTCATTACCCCCGGCTATCGCTTCCGCGCCGTCGATGTTCTGCTGACCAATTTCCATTTGCCGAAATCGACACTGTTCATGCTGGTGTCGGCGTTCTCCGGGCTGGAGACGATGCAACAGGCCTATGCGCATGCGATCGCGACCGGCTATCGGTTCTATTCGTATGGCGATGCGTGTTTGTTGTTTCGGGCGCCGTAGGGTGGGTTAGCCGTAAGGCGTAACCCACCCCTTCTGTTTACGCGGTAGAGACAGTGGTGGGTTACGCTGTCGCTAACCCACCCTACGCACCTCCCGTTACGCCATCACCCGCTGCGGCAAGAGCTCCGCGATCTGCACTGCATTGAGCGCAGCGCCCTTGAGCAGCTGGTCCGCTGCCACGAACATCGAGATCGAATGCCCGGAGGGGTCGCTGAGGTCCTTGCGGATGCGGCCGACCAGGACGTCGTCCTGGCCCGTGGCGTCGATCGGCATCGGGAAGTAGTTCTTGGGACGGTCGTCGACGACCTTGACGCCGGGCGCTCGCGCCATGATGGCACGGACCTGATCCTCGCTGATCGGCTTCTCGCATTCGAAGGTGATGGCTTCGCAATGAGCCCGCAGCACCGGCACACGGACGCAGGTGACGCCGATCGCGATCTTGTCGTCCTCGAAGATCTTGCGGGTTTCGTTGATGACCTTGGTCTCTTCGTCGTTGTAGCCGGTGTCGGGGTCGATCGCCGTGTTGTGGTTGAAGAGGTTGAAGGCGTAGGGATGCGGCATCACTTTCGGCGTATAGACCTGGCCGTTGAGGTTGGCGCGGGTGGACTCGACCAGCTCGTCCATGGCGGCGGCGCCGGCGCCGGAGGCGGCCTGGTAGGTCGAGATGATCACGCGCCTGATGCGGTTGGTCTGGTGGATCGGCCATAGCGGCACCAGCGCCGTGATGGCGGCACAGTTCGGGTTGGCGATGATGCCCTTGTGGTCCCGGATGCGGTTCGCGTTGATTTCGGGGATCACCAGCGGCACGTTCGGGTCCATCCGGAAGGCGGAGGAGTTGTCGACGACGACGGCGCCCGCCTTGACCGCGATCGGGGCATACCTCTTCGAAATGCTGCCGCCGGCGGAGAACAGGGCGATTTCGACGCCTTCGAAGGCGCGTTCGGTCAGCTCCTCGATGACGACGTCTTGCCCACGGAACGACACCGTCTTGCCGGCTGAGCGGGCGCTGGCGAGCGCCTTGAGCTTGCCGACGCGAAAGCCGCGCTTGTCCATGGTGGCGATGAATTCGGCGCCCACCGCACCGGTGACGCCGACAATCGCGACGACGGGATCGTTACTCACTGTGTCCTCCATTGATTTGAGAATTCAGACAACAAAAAAGCCCCGGACCAACAAGGGCGGGGCTTCGGTAGAGTGGATTGCGTTCTAGTCGACGACTACACGCGCACGCCTCCCCGGGCCCCGAAGGCCGTGGTGGTTTTAGTCGCGCGTTTGGTGGTCGTGAACATGGCGGGAGCTTATGCGGGAGAGTTTTGCGCCCGTCAATGGCTTTTCGGCGGAATGGGGCTGCCGCTATTTGGTCCGGGCGCCCGGCGGTTCGAGGATGACCTCCTTGAGGTTGTCGCCACTGATGACGACGATCGCGAAATTCAGCCGGCCGCGTTCGCGCACCAGCCCGCCGCTGATCGCCTTGCCGGAGGCCGCGCGCTCGGCGACGTGCACGGCATCCGCAAGCCGATGCTTGATGGCACCGAGCGCTGCGAGGTTGCTGCGGTCGTCGAGATCGAGCTCGGCGAGCGGGAGGGCGGCTTCGCCGCCGACGAGCTCGCCGGTCGCGGCATTGATGGTGTGGCGCCAGATCCGGTCGTTGTGCAGGGTCTTGACCCGGTAGACCGGCACGCCGGAGGCTCCGTCGAAACTCACATCCGCCGTGGTGGCACCGGCGTGGCGGGCTTCCGCAATCGCCATGGCCTGGTTGATCGAGATCGACGAGCTGCGGAAGCGCTCGATCTCGCGACTGACCGCTTGGCGGTCGGCCTCAGCGTCACCATCTGTGTCGCTGTGAAGGGCGGTCGGCGTGCCCGTGCTCACGATCGCTCGCGCCGGCGCCGCGAGGAGGAGTGCGGACAGGGCGATTGCGAGCAATCCCGAGATACGTCGTTTGGCTGTCGTCATGCTCGAAACCCTCGGCCAGCGAGTGTGCCGGATGATCGTAAAGAATTTGCGGCCGACCTTGGGCATCGGTCGGCCGCTGAGCGTCGTGACGGGCTGTACCGCCGCGGCGATCGAGGCGGTGCGGACCTCTTGGGGCTGGTGAAAAAGCGATCCGCATCGCCCTATAACTAAACCATACCGTATCGTTTTGTTTTGGTCAACGGCGCGGGCGCAGGATTCACTGGAAAGATCGCAATCTCACGGAATTGTCAGCGGGATGGGCGCCGCCGCCGCGTGGTCTTGACGGCGTCCTGGAGGCGGTCCGGGGGGCCAAGCGCTCCGGCCAGGAACAGCTTGATTGCAACCCGCATACGCTTTTCGGCGTCTTTCAGCTCGAGGGTCGTTCCGAAGGTCGCCATGCGGTGGGTGTGTCCCACGACGACGTCGAGAAACACCTCGGCTGCGATCGTGGTGTCTTCCATGTTGAGTGCGCCTTGCGCCACCAGATGGTCGAAGAAGCGTGCCGTGGTGGCGACGGCCTTGAGCCAGCCTTCCTCCTTGCCGAGCTTGGCGATCTCGGGGAAGTTGATGGCCTGCGACGTCATCATGCGGCTGAAGGCGACGGCATCGGGACCGCAGGTGAATGTCAGCATCTCGCGCCCGATCTCGACCAGCCGCTGCTCGACCGAGATGTCCGAGGGGCTCCCGAGCTGGGTCTCGGCGGCCGCGGATAGCGGTGCAAGCCATCGCGCGATCTCGCGCCGTAGCACGGCGGCGAACAGGCCGCGCTTGTCGCCGTAACGGGCATAGACGGTGGGCTTGCTCACTCGCGCGGCTTCAGCGACTGCATCGAGCGAGGTCGCGTCAAAGCCGCGATCCAGGAACAGGCGGGTGGCGACTTCGATCAGCCGCTGATCGCGCTCGATCGCGGCGCTTTTCGTCGGCCGGCCGCCGCGCGATTTCGGCACCTCGCGCCGCTGAGCTGCCGGTCTTGTCCTGGTCGCAGTCAATCCCATGCCCAATGATTCCTGCGCGGTCGTGACATCCGTGATTGCTCTATAACGCGCAGCAACGGGTGCGTCATGGCTAATCTGGCCGAATGGGCCTCATCGTCAACCGTCCCGGCACGGCCCCGTTCCTCGGCGAGCGCTCACGGAAGCGTCGAAGTCCAGGCTTGGCCAGACGCCGCCTTCTCATATCCGTACTGATACAGCGCCCGCATATAGGCGGTGTCGAACCCTTCCGAGGGAGCCGCCGGATAGTCGCGCGCGATGTAGGAGAGATGGAAGCCCAGGCGGTTGCGCCTGGCAAAATCATAGGTCGAGAAGATGATCGAACGTGTCTGCGACTGGGTGATCGACGACAGGCTGCGTGAGGCGACGTCGATGGTGCTGTTGGAGACGAGCTCGAAATTGCGTTCGATCTTCTTGTTGACGAGGATGTAGATGTCCAGTTTCGCAGGGCCGGGTAGGCGACTGCCCTGGAAAAGCAGGGCTTCCGGCAGTGTCAGCACCGGGGCGGTCACGCCGCCGTCGACATGCATCTCCTGAAACCTGCGGCCCTCGCCTTCGGCGTCGATCATGATCGGCGGAAACACCAGCGGGATGCTGGCGGAGGCCGCCATCACGTCGCGAAACAGCTTGAGCGCCTCGGGCGTGCCGACCGCGGCGATCTTGCCCATGTCCCAGATCGCGGTCCGCTGGGTGTCGAGATCGGTGGTCACCACCAGCAGCCTTCGGCCCCTGGCGTTTTCACGTGCGACCTGCGCCATGATCTCGGGGCCGACATAGCGGGCGACGAGCTCGCGCAGCCGCGTGTTGCCGAACAGGCCGGATCCGAACAGCACGCGCATGATGCTGGGATCGCTCAACAGGCTCTCGGCGACACCGCTGGTGTAGACCTCCCTCAGCGTGTCGTCATATCGCGAGCCGAGAAACGCAAAGGGGGCGATCAGGCCGCCGGTGCTCACGCCCGAGACGACCGAGAAGGTGGGACGGGTTCTGGCCGCGGTCCAGCCGTTCAGCACGCCGACACCATAGGCGCCATCGGCACCGCCGCCTGACAGCGCCAGGTAGGACTTGGTCGCGGTGCTGGTGTCCTTCTCGAAGCTGAATTTCGTGATGGGTTCGTCGGCGTAGCGCCGGAGGCCGTCGATATCGAGCACGCGCGACGTGCTGGCTTCGGTGGCCGTATAGGGCGTGCGGGGCAGGGAGGTGCAGGCGCCGAGCGCCAGGCTGCACGTCAGGACCAGCAATCCGAACAGGCGGGCGCCGGTCTGCCTTGTCCCGCCATGCGAACGGGCGGACGGCTCAGTCGAACTTGAAAGGAATGGCATTGTCGGTGGCTGGCGATCACGCATCTACCGCCGCCGGCAACATCGCCGCGGCATCTCGTCCAACCCCCAAGGTAAAACTACACTGTATCGTTTTGTTTAACAAGCGCCGCCGGTGCACAATCCCGTGTCCCCGATATTGGTGTCCATTGTCCCAGTCTGATGCATAAGCCGGCCGAAGCATCGCCTGAGCGGGTTGATCGGCCTGCTCCGACACGCAATAAGCACCGTCATGAATCGTCCTGACACCGGTCTGCCCAATCATTTCGAACTGCTCGCCACCGATGGCGGCGCGCGCACCGGGCGCCTGACCACGCCGCACGGCGTGGTGCGCACGCCCGCCTTCATGCCGGTCGGTACCGCCGGCGCGATGAAGGGCATGCACTGGCGCGAGGTGCGCGAGGCCGGTGCCGACATCGTGCTCGGCAACACCTATCATTTGATGCTGCGTCCCGGCGCCGAGCGGATCGCGGCACTTGGCGGCCTGCAGACATTCACCGGCTGGAACGGGCCGATGCTGACGGATTCCGGCGGCTTCCAGGTGATGTCGCTGGCGGATCTGCGCAAGGTCAGCGAGCAGGCCGTGACCTTCCGTTCGCATATCGACGGCGCCAAGGTCGAGCTGTCGCCGGAGCGCTCGATCGAGGTGCAGCGTTTGCTCGGCTCCGACATCGCCATGCAGATGGACGAATGCGTGCGACTGCCGGCCGAGCGCGCCGACATCGACCGCGCGATGCAATTGTCGCTGCGCTGGGCCGAGCGAAGCAAGCGCGCCTTCGAGAGCGCGCCCGACGGCTACATGCTGTTCGGCATCGTGCAGGGCGGCGACATCCCCCAGCTTCGCCATGCCAGCGCGCAAGGCCTCGTCGAGATCGGTTTCCATGGTTATGCGATTGGCGGCCTCGCCGTGGGCGAGCCGCAGGCCGTGATGCTGGCGATGATCGACGAGACGGCGCCGCTGCTGCCGAAAGAGCGGCCGCGCTATCTGATGGGCGTCGGCACGCCGGACGACATCCTCGAGGCAGTCAAGCGCGGCATCGACATGTTCGATTGCGTGATGCCGACGCGCAATGGGCGGCATGGCGTTGCCTTCACACGCTTCGGCCAGGTGAATTTGCGCAACGCGCGCCACGCCGACGATCCCCGTCCGCTCGACGTAGAGAGCTCCTGGCCGTCGGCGCGCAGCTACGCGCGCGCCTATTTGCATCATCTCGTCAAGGCGGGCGAGACGCTGGGCGCGATGCTGCTGTCCGAGATCAATATCGCTTACTACCAGTTCCTGATGCAGGGCATCAGGGACGCGGTCGCACAGGGCACGTTCGAGGAGTTCTATCGGCATACGCGCGAGGACTGGGCGAGGGGCGACATCGCCCCGCGCTAGGTCAATTGCAAGGGTCAGTGCAGAGGAAACGTCAGTTGCAGAGAATGCGCTGCTTGACGGCGTGCTTGGTCACGAAGCCGTAGCCGCAATTGTCGCAGGTCCAGAGATAGCTGATCAGGTGTTCCGACACATACGCAGAACCTTCGGCGGCGACCATGGAGTCGGCGCAGACGGGACAGGTGGGCAACTCACTGCACCGCGGAGCGCGGTTCGATGCGACGGTCGACAACACTTCAGCGACTGCTGACATCGTGGTGACCTCTCTGCTTTGAGACCTAAGTCTAACATAAGCAGAATCAGTTGACGAGGTCGCAACACAAATGCGTTGGTTTTCTGATAATTACTGCTCACGTGATTTTGCGATGCAGCGTATTTAACATGTGCCGCAATGTCGCTTGCGTGTCGCCGCAGGCTGTCTCTAACTTCGCAAGAGCTGCAACAGAAGCATAAATCATCGCCACAGGGAGTTCATCATGGACGCATCGTCCACCACGGGTGCAGCGCACCAACCCGGCCGCGGCCGGATCTATGACTCGATCGTCGATGCTTTTGGCGACACGCCGATCGTGCGCTTGCGCCGGTTGCCGGGCATGCACGGCGTGAACGCGACTATTTTGGCAAAGCTTGAATATTTCAATCCCGCCGCAAGCGTGAAGGATCGCATCGGCGCGGCCATGATCATCGCGATGGAGAAGGCCGGCATCGTCAAGCCGGACACCGTGCTGATCGAACCGACCTCCGGCAACACCGGCATCGCGCTGGCCTTTGTCGCGGCGTCGCGCGGTTATAGGCTCAAGCTGGTCATGCCGGAGTCGATGTCGATCGAACGCCGCAAGATGCTGGCCTTTCTGGGCGCGGAACTGGTGCTGACACCCGCCGCGCAAGGCATGAAGGGCGCGATTGCGACCGCCGAAGAGCTGTTGAAGACGACGCCGAATTCGGTGATGCCGCAGCAGTTCAAGAATCTCGCCAATCCCGAGGTGCACCGCCGCACCACCGCGGAGGAGATCTGGAACGACACCGGCGGCAACATCGACTTCTTCGTCGCCGGCGTCGGCACCGGCGGCACCATCACCGGCGTCGGCCAGGTGCTGAAGCCGCGCAAGCCCTCGCTGCGCGTGGTCGCGGTCGAGCCGGAGGAGAGCCCGGTGCTGTCGGGCGGCCAGCATACGCCGCACAAGATCCAGGGCATCGGTGCGGGCTTCGTCCCTGACATCCTCGATCGCTCGGTGATTGACGAGATCGTCAAGATCAACTCGACGACGGCGATCGAAACCGCGCGGGCGCTGGCGCGGCATGAGGGCATTCCGGGCGGCATCTCTTCGGGCGCCGCGATCGCCGCGGCCCTCGAGATCGGCAAGCGGCCGGAAGCCGCGGGAAAAACCATCCTGGCTATAGTGCCGTCCTTCTCCGAGCGGTATCTTTCGACGGCTCTGTTTGAAGGAATCTAGGACATGGCGGATCAACCACCGAGGCGGCCGCGGACGTTGGGCGACGCCAGGACGGAGGCCGAGGCGGCGTTCAAGAAAGTGACGGCAAAGGTCGCCGCAGCACCGCCAAAACAGAACGTGGCGCCGGGGGTCAAGGAGCAGGTCACGCTGCGCATCGACCAGGACGTGCTGGAGCATTTCCAGGCCGGCGGTCCCGGCTGGCAGGACCGCATCAACGAGGCCCTGCGAAAGGCCGCGGGGAAGTAGACGCCAAAGGTTTGGCTATTCGCAACGAAAAAGCCCGGCGCGAGCCGGGCTTTTGTATCTGCGATTGGCGTCGCCTCAGCGGCGGAACATGCCGCCCATCATGCCGCCGACGACACCGCCGACGAAGGCTGCTCCGGCAGGATCGCCGCCGCTGCTGCGATGGGGAGCCGGTGCGGGCGCGCTGCTGGCCGCGGGGGCGGCGGCCCGGCGGGCTGCCTTCTGGCTGTTGTCGCTCGCGGTCGGCGGGCCGGCCACAACCTCCGAAAGCAGAGCCTTGTGCTGGAGTTTGTTCAGGTAACCCGACGCGGGATAGCCGCGCGCCGCCTGCCACCGCTTGAGCACCGACCGGGTCTCCTCGCTGAACACGCCTGTCTGTTTGTTGTCGAAGCCGAGCCCGCCGAGGCGACGCTGAACGTCGCGGCGCAGGTTCTTGTCGAGGCCGATCTGGTCCTCGGTAAGCTGGGTGGCCTCATCGGTGAAGGTCGCGGGATCGACGCCAGCGGTGAGGGTACGCGTCGCGGTCGAGGGGCCGCTCTTGATGGCCGCGAGGCGTGCCAGCGCCAGCGCCTTGAACTGACCGTTGGGGTAGGCGGAGAGGTAGGCGTTGAGCTCTTCCGGCTTGTTGCTCTCCTTCACCGAGCGCCAGTATTCGAGCTCGATGCCGTCCGAGCTGCCGCCGGTCGCCATTGGCGCGCTGCCAGCAGCCGTCGGTGCGGCATTGGCGACCTGGGTCGTCGGAGCCTGGTTGAGATAGACCGCGCCGGTCAAATTGGTGTGGCCCCAGGGCAGCTGACCCTTGTGGGTCTCCTCGTTGACCTGGGCGCGGACCGACGTCATCGCCTGCTGGATCTCGACACCGGGCTTGGTGATGTTGTCGATCAGCGCACGGGTGAACGGGCTGTTGTTGCCCTCCTGGCCGTCGAGCGCGGTCTGGCCCGGGCCGGTGGCGAACGCGATCAGCGTGCCTTCGCCGGACTTCATCTCGGCAAGACCGCTCTGCACGTTGACGCTGCGGGTCGCGGAGTTCGACTTGATCTTGGCGGCGAACGGATTGTCGCGGCAGGCGTCAAGGAAGACCAGCTTGACCTTGGCGTCGCCCATGGTCTGCTCGAGCGTCAGATCGATGTTGATGGCAGCACCGAGCTTGACGTCCATCTCCGACTTGATGTCGGCATCGACAGGCAGAAGATAGTTGGAGCCGCCGACCGCGATGCCGTGACCGGCATAATAGAACACTGCGACATCGGAGCCCTGCGCCTTGCGGCCGAAGTCCAGCAGCTTCTCCGTCATCTGATCGCGCGAGAGGTTCGAACCTTCGATCACCTCGAAGCCGACATTGCGCAGCGTTGCCGCCATCGCCTTGGCGTCGATCGGCGGGTTCGGCAATTGTGCGACGTTCTTGTAGGTGCCATTGCCGACGACGAAAGCCACACGGCGGTCGGCCTTCGCGGCACTGACCGACAGTGCCATGCACATCAGCGACGCGAGGAGGGTGAGAGTGCGCATCTGGAATCCCCAACAGAATCGAATTGCAGGCAGCAACAAATTGGCAACGAACTTACACGAATTGCCCGACTTGGCGCCACCAAGACTTGGCACCACCAAGACTTGGCACCACCAAGACTTGGCACCACCAAACGGCAGTTCGTCGCGTTCAACCCGCTGCTGTGTGGCAGAATGTGCACGATGGAAAGCCCCTCCAACGTGATCCAAATCACACGGCCACTTGGTTTTGTCGCACGAGGCGTCGGGAGGTTCAGCGCGCGCGGACAGGAACCGGCGAAGCCGGCTTCAAATTCAGGAGATTGCCGCAGAGGATCAGCGCCGCGCCGAGCACGGTCCAGGCATCGAGCCGCTCGGAATAGAGCAGCCAACCGACGGTCGCCGTGAGTGGAACCCGCAGAAAGTCCATCGGCACCACAATGGTCGCATCCGCGTACCGGAGCGCGCTGGCGAGGCAATAGTGCGAGAATGTGCCGCAGACCCCGATGACGAACAGCCAACCCCACAGGGAGGTTGACGGCCAGGTCCAGACATAGAGCGTCGGAAGCAGGCCCACGACCATCTGCACGACGATCATCCAGAACAGGATCGATAATGCGCTTTCGGTCCGGGTCAGCGATTTCGCCAATATCATGGAAATGCTGAAGCCGATCGCGGCTCCCAGTGCGATCAGCTGGCCCGGATTGATCTCGCCGGTGGCGGGCCGCACGATCATGACCACGCCGACGATGCCGAGCACGATCGCCGCGATTTTCCAGACGGTCATGCGCTCGGACAGGAATGTCGCGGCCAGCAGCGCCGTCCAGATCGGCATGGTGAATTCGATCGCGACGACCTGGCCGATCCCGATCAGCGTCAGTGCGTAGAACCAGCCGAGCTGTGCGAAATAATGGACCCCGTTGCGCGCGAGGTGCTGGGGCAGGCGCTTGGTCGCGACCGCCTTGAAGCCACCGGCCCGGTAGATGATCGGCAGCAGAAGCGTGAACCCGATCAGCGAGCGCACTTCCATAATCTCGAAGACGTTCAGCTCGCGCGTGGTCTCGCGCCCGGCGACGGCCATGACCAGCATCAGCGACAGCCAGCCCGCCATCCACAGGGCAGCCATCGTTTTGGACGGTGTCGTGTTCATCGGCGCGGGTGTAGGAGGCGAGGGGTCCTGAGGGAGGGCCGGTATCGGCGACATCGTCGCCGTTTGCAACGGCCAAATCTGCCGGTGCAGCGATGCATGGCGGCGTGCTAAGGCATCAGTGAACAACGAGAACAATCGGGAGATCTTCGCTCATGCACATCTTGCAGCCGGCCGAGTGGAAAAAACCGCGCGGCTTTTCCCACGGTGTCGTGGTCGAGGGGCCGGGCCGCTGGGTGGTGCTAGCCGGGCAGACCGGCGGCGACGAGACCGGCAATTACGCGCCTGACATGGCAGCGCAGGTCGGGACCGCGCTGAAGCGGATCATCAAGCTCCTGGGTGAGGCCGGCGCCGGCCCCGAGCATATCGTTCGTCTGACCTGGTACCTGACCAGCCGCAGCGAATATGAGGCCGCCGGGGCCGGCATCGGCGCGGCCTGGAAGGAAACGCTGGGCCGCAATTTCCCGCCCTCGACCTTGCTCTACATCGGCGGTCTCGTGGACGACCGGGCCAAGGTCGAGATCGAGGTCACGGCGTTCGTGCCGGGCACATAAAAAATCGACCCGGCGAGATCGCCGGGTCGATTGTCAATCTACTCGTATCGGCTTAGCGCGAGAGCGAGATGTTGGCGCCGCGGAACTGGCTGTCGGCGCGCATCGTGACGTTCTGCTTGTTGCCGGATGTCTTGAGCGAGATGTTGGCGTTGAAGCCGGCGGTGGAGGCGAGCAGCTCATAGTTTCCGCCGGCGCCGCGGCCGGAAAGGGAGCCGCTGATATTGCGGCTGGCCTCGGACCAGCTGCCCGCGATGGCGCTGCCTTCAGCCCTGACGTTGGCGCCGAGGTTGAACTTGTAGGCGTCGCTGGCGCAGGTCAGCGACAACTCCATGGTCGGTCCGATCGGAGCGTATTTGGCCCGGCAGCGGATCCGCTCGGTCGAGCCGTCATCCAGAGTGACCGTGCCTGAGCCGCTCCAGCTGCCGGCCAGCGGGGCGAACGGGCCGGACTGGGCCTTGCTCTCGGAGTTGGCAATTCCGGCCGCAAACATAACGGCGGCCGCGATCAGCAACCGCCGGCCCAGACCGTTCGTCACGATTTTTCTATTGGCGCGATGCTTCCCACCGCCCGCTGCACGGTATGCCTGCAGATGCTCCATTCCACTTCCCCGATCCGGCGTTGCCGCTGAGTTGACCGTTGGCATATGCACCATTGATCGAAACTTTCACAAGTCCCCCGCTGCCGATGGTGCCGGAAACGTTAGCGCCCGGCGCGGTGATCTTGCCGTCGGCAACCGTCAGCAAGGAGCTTGCAGTCGGCTCGCAGGAACCGCTCTTAGTCACGATGGTGACCTGCCAGTTGCCGTCATAGGGAGTCTGGGCGAAAGCGGGCGCGGCGAGGGTGAAAACTGAAGCGGCACAGAACGCCGCAATGCGAGCAAAACGCATAAAATCCGTCCTTGAATTTGTCTGATATGCTGACCCTTATTCGGGCCAAATGTGACGGAAATTTGGTGCGGTGCCAAATCGAAAATTGTTCCTGTGGGAACAATGGTTTATTTGGGTTTCCGGCTGCAATTTTCGAAGCAGAATCAACGAGCCCTCACGTTAAGGGTAAACGTCAGGACAGCGACTCAGGAAAGGGGCTTAGGAAAGGGCTTTAGGAAAGACTTGGCGCCGAGGTCGCGAACTGCTCGTCCTGAGTCTTGGACGGCAGCGCCTTGTGGACCTTGGCGTAATCGATCACGTCGGCCAGCAATTTGAGCCCGAGCGGGGCCAGCGCGCGCTCCCATAGCTCCCGCGCCGTCTCGCCCTTCTTGACGAAGCACCACTCCTGGGCCGCGATGGCGCCGGCGTCCATGCGGTCGGCGAGGTGATAGATCGTGCCGCCGGCGATCGGATCGCCTTCCTTGATGGTCCATTCCACGGCCGCCTTGCCGCGGTGACGCGGCAGCAGCGAGGGATGATAGCCGATCCCGCCCAGCTTCGCGGCCTCGAGCGCGTCCTTGCCGATCCGGGCGTGGCTGTGCGCGGTGACGATCAGATCGGTGTCGGGGGCGATCTCGGAGGCCACCACCAGTTTGGGGTTGGCCTGGACCACGACCCCGATGCCTGCCGCCTTCGCTGTCGCGGCGAGACGATCCTCGGCGTCGGCCACCACGACCCGCACGATCGAGACACCGTGCTCCCGGAGCATGTTCAGGGTGGTCACGCCGAAATGGCGGGAGCCGACGAGGGTAATGCGCATGGGTGTCCGATCCGTCTCGCAACTGCGTCATCTCCCGATAACACGTCCGGAGGTCCTGTCACCACCCGCGCCGGGTTTGCGCCGGTTATCAACAATGCACCGGGCGAGGGGTGCGCGATCAATTCCGCGATTGCGGCGTCGGCCGGTCCGGTGCTTCCATGCGCGCATGGCATCGGCTCGGAGCGAACGCATGCGGAGCGCGTGGTTTGTCCTTCTCGCGGCCCCGGTCGTAACCGTTGCGGCGCGCGCTGGCGGACCACCCTATCCGGCGGTTCCGCCCGAGGTTGGGGTGGCACCGTTCATCGGCCCGACCTGGGACACCTATCGCTGCGCGGAAGGGCCGGTCATCAATTTTGATCACGGCGCCTATTACGGCCAGGAGCCGCCGGCACTCTATCGCGGCTACGCGTACCGGCCGCATTACCGCTACAGCGCCTACCGTAGGCTGCCGCGCAAACATTTTTGCGTTTCGGACTAGCGTGGCCGCGCCACCACGGTCGGGCGGCAAGTGGAGATAGGCCGGTTCCTGTGTTTCGTTTTTAACAGAGTTATCCAGGATTTGCCGGTAGAACGTGGACCCACCGGGGCTGGCGACATTTCAACCCGCATCCGTTTTCGAACCCGGATTTGGCCGCTGGCGTAATTGCCAGCGGCTTTTTCGTGCTCGGCCATCACGAAATCATCTGACGGTAACATGATCTCAACCAGCTTGGCGTATCGACGAATCCGTCGCGGATTTGTATTGCGTACCGCGACACCGAGATTGTCCCGCCGGCGTGGGTGCGCCGTGCGGGCTTTTTCGCCGGGACCTATTTCATGCCGAGCGCGATTGAGCAGATCGTCGACGTCTATGTCCGACTGAAGAACCGGCGCGGCCTCGACGAGCTGATGATGCACAGACAGCGGCTTGCGGTCGATCTGAAGAGCAGGTCCGGCTACGATTTCAGCCTGCCGATCGGCCAGATCGACGAGGAGATCGCGATCATCGAAGCCGGCCTCAGCCGGCTCAAGTCGGGCGATATCGCAGCGACGGATGACGGCCGGCCAGTTTGACGCTCAGTCGCGCCGGCCGCCGTCGATGACGGTGAACAACGGCCGCGCCGAGGTCGGCTCGACCAGCAATTCCTCTACCAGCGCGGTCGCCGCATCGACATATTTGCGCGTCGGCTTGTCGAGGGGGCGCGTGGCCTCGTCGTCGAGCGCGACCTTTGCGGCCTCGACCAGCTTGCGCATTCGCGCCGCGTGGTCATCGCCCGCCGTCAGCGTCGCGCGGGCCAGCGAGCGCAGCACGAACAGCTCGCCCTCGAGGCGGAGCAAACGGTCGTTGAGCCTGGTGAGGACGGCGTTGAGGTCGGCCATGGCGCGCGTTCGTTTTCGGAAGATCTATCCTGCTCTAGCGGCGATCGGTGAACGGAGTCCAAACGGCATCGGCGCAATTGGGCCGATCTCCCCTCAAGTCTCGGTCCGCGCCAGATAGTCGCGTGCAAAGGCAAGATACCAATCAAGGCAGGCGGGATTGGCCATCGCCTCCCGGTTGATGACCTTCTCGACGGGCTGGCCGAGCAGCAGCTTCTTGATCGGCAGTTCCTGCTTCTTGCCCGAGAGCGTGCGCGGAATTTCGGCGACCGCAAAAATCTCGTTGGGCAGGAAACGGCGGGAGAGGCCGGCCTCGATCGCCTTGTTGATCTTCGCCTGCATTGCGCCGTCGAAGGCGACGCCTTCGCGCAGCACCACGAACAGCGGCATGTAGCTGTCACGGCCGAGATATTCGAGATCGACGACGAGGGAATCCAGCACCTCGGGCAGGGCCTCGATCGCGGAATAGAGTTCGCTCGTGCCCATGCGCAGGCCATGCCGGTTGATGGTGGCATCGCTGCGGCCATAGATGATGCAGGAGCCGTCAGGGTCGACCTTGAGCCAGTCGCCATGCCGCCACACCGGCCCGCGGCCGCTGCCGTCGAAATTGTCCGGATAGGTCTCGAAATAGCTCGCCCGATAGCGCGCATCGCCCTTGTCGTTCCAGAAATAGAGCGGCATCGACGGCATCGGCTCGGTGCAGACGAGTTCGCCGACCTCGCCGATGACGGCGCGGCCCTGTTCGTCGAAGGCTTCCACGGCAGCACCCAGCAGACGGCACTGCATCGCGCCCGGCGTCTGCGGCAGTTGGCGATTTCCGCCAATGAAGGCGCCGGCGAAATCCGTGCCGCCGGAGATGTTGGCCCACCAGATATCGGCCTGCGCCTTGCTGCCGTTGGCTTTCGAGAGCGCCGCGAAGCGGTCGTTGAACCACGCTTGCGTGTCGGCGCTCAGCGGAGAGCCGGTCGAGCCGAGACATCGAAGCTGTGAGAGATCACCGGCGGCGGCGAGATCGATCTCGGCCTTGACGCAGTTGGCGAAGAACGCGGCGCCCGCACCGAAGAAGGTCGCTTTCGACTGCGCGACGAAGCGCCACAGTGTGGTCCAGTCCGGCTTGTCCCTGGCGCCGCCGGGGCTGCCGTCGAAGATGCAGCAGGTGGTGCCGCTGAGCAGGCCGCCGACTTGCGAGTTCCACATGATCCAGCCGGTCGAAGCGTACCAGTGATAGCGCTCGCCGAACGAGTTCTCGTGGTATGAGCAGCCGAGATCGTTGTGCAATCCCAGCAGCGCCAGCACCACGATGACGATGCCGCCATGGCCGTGCACGATCGGCTTCGGCAGGCCGGTGGTGCCGCTGGAATAGACGATCCAGAGCGGATGATCGAACGGCAGCCAGACCGGCTCGAATGCGTCGATCTCCGCGCCGGTTGTTGCGACAATTTCGGACAGCAGGGCGACCGGCGCTGCGGGCGCGGCGGCCTCGCTGTGCAGGATGACGTGCTCGACCGTCGGCAGCGATTGCCGCAGCTCGGTGAGGACGTCTTTGCGATCGTGCCGGCGGCCGGCATAGGTGACGGCGTCGCAGGCAATCAGCACTTTGGGTTCGATCTGCTTGAAGCGGTCGATCACGGCAGGCGCGGCCATATCGGGCGCGCACACGCTCCAGACCGCGCCGATGCTGGCGCTCGCCAGGAATGCGATGATGGTCTCGGGGATGTTGGGCAGATAGGCGGCGACGCGGTCGCCGGGCTTGATGCCTTTTTCTTTCAGATGCAGCGCGAGCGCGGCCGCCTTGCGCCGCAGCTCCGGCCAGCTCGTCTCGTAGAGCTTGCCGTCCTCGCCGCAGCTGACGATCGCGGGCAGGCCGGCGGCGTCAGCCGCATCCACATGGCGGAACACCTGCCGGGCATAGTTGACCTGGGCGCCAGGAAACCAGATCGCGCCGGGCATCTTGCGCTCGGTGATCACGGCCGCAAACGGTGTTGGCGATTGCAGATCGTAATAGTCCCAGATGCTGTGCCAGAAGCCGTCGAGATCGCGCACCGACCATTGCCGCATGTCTTCGTAGGTCGCGAAGGTGAGGCCGCGCCGCTCGGCGAGCCAGTTGCGGTAGAGGGCGATCTGGGGAACGAAGGGTGAGGTCATTGCGGATCGATTTTGATTGCAGGGAGAGGAGTGTAGCCGGCGATGGAACGAAGTAGAAGCCGCAGTTCGCGCAGCCGCGTCTGGCTCGCCAAATCCGGGCGATCGCCTTTGAGCCACCAGAAGTTGCCATTTCGCCGGGAACGCGTATGCACTGCGCCTGGGATCACAGTGTGGGACATTCAAATGACGATGGAGCTGAGGGGCGCGAGTGGTGAGGGATTTGCGACGGTTGCCGCAGATGGTCGCGTGCTGGATTCCTGGTTTCCTCGGCTGCGCCTGGTTGTGGCGGCCGATAAGGCCGTGACGGTACGGCTGACGAGCGACGAGATCGTCAGATCGTTGGGTGCATCGGCGGACGGATATGCGCGACACGATGATATCCGCGATGTCGAGATCGTTTCCATTCGTACAGAAATTCACTCTCTTGCATCTGCGCCGACTGATGTGCACGACGCGTATCTTCGACTTCATCTCCTGAGCCACCGGCTCGTCCAGCCCCATTGCCTGAATCTTGAAGGAATTTTCGGTCTTTTACCCAACGTTGCCTGGACGACACTCGGTCCCTGTGAATGCTCTCGTGTCCCGGAAGCGCGAATGGTGGCGCGAAAGCGTGCCCTCGCGTTTGAGGTGGCAGGCATCGATAAATTTCCGCGCATGACGGATTATGTGACGCCTGCGGACGTGAGAATTGCAGATGCGGACCGTGTAAGGCTCGGAGCCTACCTGGCGCCGGGCACAACCGTCATGCATGAGGGCTTTTGCAATTTCAACGCGGGTACGCTCGGCCCCTGCATGGTCGAGGGCCGCATTAGCGCCGGTGTGGTTGTGGGAAGCGGCAGCGACGTTGGCGGCGGAGCATCGATCATGGGCACTCTGTCCGGAGGAGGGAAAGAGAGGGTCACAGTTGGTGAGCGCTGCCTGATCGGAGCCAACGCCGGCATCGGCATTTCATTGGGTGACGATTGTATCGTCGAAGCCGGCTGTTATGTCACGGCGGGCGCGCGCATCCTTCTGGAAGATGGCCGAATCCTGAAAGCCAGAGAACTATCAGGCCAGAAGGGCCTTCTGTTTCGTCGTAATTCCCAGAGCGGCGCGATCGAGGCAACCAAACGTACGCCAAATTGGGAGGGCCTCAACGCGCAACTTCACAGCTAGGCCACGACGGCCGCAGCGTTGCTCCCTGGCCGCCATCGCAGAACAGCCTCAGCTTGCCCGCTTCGTCGGTTGGCCTACCACGGCACCCCGGCCCAGCGCCTTCCGAACACGGGTGGCTTGGCCTTCACCGCTTTCCAGCCGAAGAAATGGTGCTTGCCGGACCAGGTGTGCACCACGCCGCTGCAGATGCTGCACTTGAAGCTGCCGGAATGCGCTTCGGCGTGCTCCTCTCTTGTCGCGGTGTAGTTCATGCTGCAACCCGCGCAGGTGAATTCTTCGATCGTCCAGATGGTATTGGCCATTGCACCGAAAGTGGTTTGGGGGAGCTCGATGGAAGCGTAGGTGCGCGCCTTTGCAACGGCGTAAACCGGTTGGATGAAATCCGGTTAATCGTCGTTAGCCAAGCCGGCAGTCGGTCGCGGCCTTGCCGGCGCGCGCGGCGCCGCCGCAAGATCAATCGCCGGTCCGGAGGCTCCGCATATCGCGGTCGATGCGCATCTGTACGCGCCTGATGGCGAGCAACGGCAGCCTGCCTTGCACACGCCCGGAGCGGGCCCTGTCGCCGACGGCATAGGCGTAGCGCCAATAGCCCGGTGCGGCGTTTGGCTTCAGGGAAAAGTGGATGCCGCGGTGAATTCCCGCATGTGCGACGGGCTCTCTGGGGCGGCGTGCCATCGCCTCGGAATGCCGAATAGCCCGATGCGTTCCTAATCACCGGCTCGGGCCGGCCCGGTCGTCTTGACGCCGGGTGCGCGGCTGGCAATAACGCTGGGCCGCGCAAGTGCCGGAACCCGCGTCAATGCCGCAAGGAAAGCCGTGCCCGTGAAAAGTCTGCGTCAGCTCCTGACGGGCGAGGACATCATCCAGCTCGTGATCCGCGTCGGCCTGCTCGGCCTGTTGATCATCTGGACCTTCCTGATCATTCGCCCCTTCGTGCCGATCCTTGCCTGGAGCGGCGTGCTCGCGGTCGCGTTCTATCCGGCCTTCAGCTGGGTCGCCAAGATCCTGGGTGGCCGGCCTAAGACCGCGGCGGCGATCCTGACCCTGATCACGCTCGGCATCGTCATCGGTCCTGCGACCTGGCTCGGCATCAGCGCAGTGGACGGCGTGCGCGAACTGGCGCACCAGCTCGGCACCGGCGACCTTGCGCTTCAATCGGCGCCGGAACAGCTGAAGTCGTGGCCGGTCGTTGGCCCCTGGCTATTCGAGCTCTGGGAGCAGGCCTACAACAACATCCGCGCGGTGCTGCGCGAGGTGGCGCCGTATCTCCAGCCGCTGGCGGGACCGCTCTTGTCGCTCGCGGGCGATGCCGGCGTCGGCACGCTCCAGTTCCTCGTCTCGGTGTTCGTGGCCGGCTTCCTGTTTCCGCACGGGCCGAGGCTGGTTGCGGCCGGCCGCGGCTTCCTGTTTCGCATCGTGCCCGAACAGAGCGAGCATTTCCTGGGGCTCGCGGGCGCGACCATCCGCGCCGTGGCGCAAGGCGTGATCGGCGTCGCGATCGTGCAGGCATTGCTCGCCGGCATCGGCTTCAAGCTTGCCGCGGTGCCGAGCGCAGGCCTGCTCGCCTTCATCGTGCTGCTGCTCTCGATCGTGCAGATCGGCGCCTTCCTGGTGCTTCTGCCGGTGATCATCTGGATCTGGACCGCCAAGGACGTCACCACCGCGCTGCTGCTCACCGTGTTTCTCGTCGTCGTCGGCTTCCTCGACACCATGTTGAAGCCGCTGGTGATGGGGCGCGGCCTGACCACGCCGACCATCGTCATCTTCGTCGGCGTGATCGGCGGCACGCTCGCCCACGGCATCGTCGGCCTGTTCATCGGCCCGATCATCCTGTCGGTGGCCTGGGAGATGATGATGGCCTGGATCAGGACGGAGGACCGGGCAGAGGCGGGGGCAAGGGCGGGGACAGCGGCGGGCGAGGGCTGACCGGCGCCTCGAACCGCGGGATCGGCCCGCCGGGTCCGATCGGCCCTGACGGCCTTGCCCCGTGTGATCGAGGTCCGCGGAACTTGTCTATCCGACTAGACAAGTTACGATAAGCTCGATTCTGGTTTCGATTACGGCGGACATGGCGAAGTCTTCCAAACTGGTTGCCGCCAAGCGCGGCAAGGTCTTGTTGGTCAGACGGCGGTCGGACGGCCTGTGGATGTTTCCGGGCGGCCGCAAGCGGGCGCGCGAATCCGACAAGGACTGCCTGCGGCGGGAAATCAAGGAAGAGCTGCCCAAGCTGAAGCTCGGCCGGATCAGCCTCTGGAAGGAAGTGACGACCAGGAACAAGCGCTCCGGCCGCAAGATGAGCGACGCGATCTTCATCGCCAAGGGCGCCAAGGGCAGGCTCGCGATCGGCGACAAGCACGAGATTGATCGCGCCGTCTGGCAGAAGCCGCGCGGCATCCGCCTGACGCCGACTTCGCGCTATATCCGTGACCGCCTGTTTCCGCAGAAGCGCGGGTGAGCTAGTCCCCGTCGTCCTCCGATGAGAGCTGTATCCGTCCGGTGTGGGCCCGCGAAAAATTGGCGCGCGCTTGCGGCGCGGACATCCTGGCCATTTCGGTTTCGCGCTGCTCCTTGCGAGCCTGGCGCGCGCGCTTCATGGCCTGCTTGACCTGAGGGTTCGGCGAATCCTCCGCGAAGAACAGCACCACCTCGCAGCTCGGACATTGCCTGGAATAGCCGTCCTGCAACCGTCCCGCGCGGTCGCGGAACACGGTCTTGCAGCGCGTGCACTGAATCTGGACGAAACTCATGCGCGGTCGATCGACAATGACTGATGGAAATGGATCGTCAGGTGATCCCAAATGTCTGAAGAAAGCTTGAACGCGTCCGGGACTTCAAGCCGCTTGAAACAGCCGCCTATTGCTTGGCCGCTATCGTGTCCAGGCAATGGTTGAGATAGACGGTGCGATCCCTGGGCAGCACCTTCTCGAGATCCGCCTTCAGCGCACATTCGCGCTGCCGCATCTGCTCGGCCCGCCGCTTCTCTGCCGCCTCGCGATATTCGGGAGCAACCTTGTTGGGATCGACGAGAGCTTGCGAGCGGGCGGGAGCCGTCACGGCGAGTGCAATGGCGGTGATGATCATGAACTGTTTCAAATGAGCCTCCGTAAAAGGCTCATTCTAGCGCTCGGGCGGCGAGGGCTCAAACGGCAAATTCGCGGAGACCGCCCGGCAGCGCAGTTGACTTCAACTACCTGAAGTTGGGACTCGTGAAGTCCTCACTTCGGGACGTGGTCGATCTTGTGGCCGAGATGCCCGGTGTCGTGATCGCGTCGCAACTGGCTGAGCGATGTCTCGTTCAGCTGGTGCAGGACCTCGCTGAGTTCAGTCGTATCCGGATAACCGGCAGCAAAACCCTTGCCGTAGATCTTGCGCAACGTACCGACCAGCGTGTTGCCGTGCTTCTTGCTGATCGCGCCATCCTTGTCGCGGTGGCGATGATCCAGGCCCGTGTCCTTCATGGCTTTCTCCCTGAGTGGCGTCTGCGCGCCTGGAGAGAGCGTGCTCCCAAACGAGTTGATTGGCAACGGCACGGCGTGCGGCGGTTGAGCCTCGTCAAGGTGTGGAAAGATCGAAGGACGTGTGAAGCAGTTCACAAGCGATGGCCGAGATCGCTGCTACGAAGGCCTCATTGCTTCACCAATTGATATTTTGAAAACGCCCCAGCGCTCCACCAGGCGCTGGGGTTTTCACGTCGATCACCGCAAGGGCGAGAGCGCGCGACGCCCGATCGGATGGGCGGGTGATTCCGAATGCTGCCGAAGGCGGGCGGACTACGCGGCTTGCTCCTCGAACGAGGTGTAGACTTGGCCCCCTGGACCAATCACCTGAACGCCCCAGCACCCGTCGGCGATAAGTTCCTTGGCCTTCTTGAGGGCGGCGGTGAGTGACAGCCGCTTGAGGCTGACGATTCCTGCCGTGTCGAAACCGCTGATTTCAAACATGCCGCTCCTCCCTGTTTTGTCGAATCCTACACTTTTTGAGCGGGTTGTCTCGCGGCTTTTGGGGCAGGGGCCGGCGCACGAACACACGCTGGCCAAAATCGCGAAAACAACCCCATGCACAGTAGCTAAGTCCTGCTGGCGCAACGCTTTCTTTTTGGCGCACGGCGGTCTTGCATCCGGCGGAGACGCCGGTTGACGCGTCGGGCAAAACAGGGGTAGTCTGCCAACTTCGGAAAATCCGCTTCGGGCCGAGGCGGCGTCCCGGGCTCGGGAGGAGCTCTCGCATCGGCCTGCGAGTTATGTCTGTCGCACGACCCCGTAGTCGGCCGGGGCGGCGGGGCGTGCGGCAGGCCGCGGCCGCTAACGTGGAATTAAGCTGAAAAGCCGACAATTTTAGACAGTTGTAGATGGGTGCTGCGTAAGGGAGCCGTCGCGAGGACGTTCCGGCGACGGCTTCCTATTGCTCTCATTTGGGGTCAATGCCATGACCGCGACTTTCGAAATGCAAGGCCTTGTCGAACAGCTCGACCCTGCAGCACTGGCTGCGGCCATCGCCGCCGACGAACCCGCAAGCTTGGACGCTCCAGAACCCGTCAAGCGGTCCAGCCGGACGTCGGTTATGACGCTGTCGGTGTGTGCGCTGGCCATCAACGGCGCGGCGGCGATCTACACATGGCCGTCCGGCTTGCCGTCGCTCAATCTGAGCAGCCTGGCTGAGTTGCTACCGCGGCAAGAGGCTTCAGCGCCAAAGCCGGATCCGGTTGTCGCTGCCTTGAAGGATATTCAGTCGACCCAGCAGCAACACACGGCTTCGCTGCAGGAGAGCAACCAGGCATTGCAACAAAACGCGGCTGTGCTGCAGGCGGATTCGATGGTGCTGCTTTCGCTGCGACAGAGCATCACGGACGAACGGGTCGATGTGAGGAAGGTATCTTCGCAGCTGTCCACACTGATTGCGAAGATCGACTCGCTGCAAAATGCCATGATGTCGGACGTCACGTCCTCCGTTCGACGAGCGCATGCGCGCTACGGACTGTCCGCCGCGATCCGTAAGCGGATCGCCCGGCAGTCGAAATCTATCGGGCCAGTTTCGGTGGGAGGAGCTCCGCTGAGCACGCCGGCTACGGTGTCAGCTCCGGAGAGCTGAAGGTAGGTCAGGCAAATCATCTGGGGCTGTGTGCGCCATCGCGGCCGGGTTCGCGTTGACGGGCTGGCGGGCCCTAACCCAGTTTGAGCGGCCGTTGTGCGGCGATGCCTGGTTGGATAGAATAAAGCCTGTGTCAGCGTCAGTTGCGTCCGACGGTCATGATTACGTACAAGCAGTACCATATCGAACGGCTTGAGCACGGGCCCAAGCGCTGGGTTGCTCGCATCACGCGGACAGACGGCCAGAACCTCCGCACGATTTTGCCAGCGTCTGAGCGCCCCTACCTCGATACGAAGCCGACAACGTCCGCCGAGGAAGCTGAGGCGCTTGCCAAGGAAGGCATCGACTTCGGCGGCGTGGTGTAGTCCGTCGTCGCGGTCCTGACTTTCATTCGCGAGCTCGCCGTTGGGGTCGTCCGTCTTCGCAGCGGGCTTTTATCCGAAAACTATTGTGGCTCGGCCGGCTTGTCTCGCTCATGGCTCTCGGCTTCGGCGGCCGCGCACGCATCCATGCCATGGCATTTGCTGAGATAGTACCGAGCGCCTGCGAAGATCGAGCAAACGATCACCACGGAAACCAGCAGGAAGATCATCCACCGTCGATTCAACATTTCCACGACCTTCTGCACCCTCCATCCAACGCGGCCCGTTGGCCTGACCGGCCCAACCAGGCGAGGCGAAAGCTCGACAAGCTCAAATCAGACCTTGCGCTTCGGATTCAGTCGAGCCTCACGCTCCAGCCGCTCGGACTTCAGGCGTTTGAGGTTTTCCTGAAACTCCGGAGTGGCTTGACTGTCCGCTATTGTCTGTCTCGATGCTATCGGATTGAGGGTCCTTCGATCGGCTTCGTCCGCGATTTGTTGCTCGGCCGACCGTTTGGGTTTGATCATTTGCTTTTTGCCTTGAGGCCGAGATTGACCAAGCGGGCGCCGGTCAAATCATTTTCGATTTGGCCGATCGCGTCGAACGTTCTGGAATTCCTCGGGTCCCTTGACGAGCCGCCGCTTGCGGCTGGCCTGGTCATCCGGGCTCGCTTTGTTGTCTTTGAGCTTGTCGATCGCTTTACCCGCCATTTCCCGAGCCCGCTCGGACGAGGCCTTGGCGGCAGACGTAACCGCGAGGGCGGGGGCGGGTTTGCCCAAGCCAATATCGACCAGCCGACGGATGGATTCAGAGCGAGCCGGAGTGTCTTCCTGCCCCGACGCCCATGCGTCGATCTGAGCCACAGTCACCTCCGGCCAGCGCGTGCCGATCTGGACGCCCTGACCAGTAGCGGGGCGGCCGCGATGTTTTTTGGCACGAATCTTTTTTGCTGATTTCATTTTATTTGGTACCAAAAAATCAAGCCGAGGAGAAGCGCGAACTTCCGACGACTGTGCCTGTTGTGCACCGTCACCGCGATCCCCGCGCAACATCACGATCACAGATTTGGAGTCAGGCTGCTCCCCGTAGAGGGAGCGCCAGTTGTACAGCAAAAGGTCGGGAAGCATTTGCCTGGACGAAGGCCTGCAACGCCGGCGTGATCTCGCTACTCGTGACACGCTCGGCAAGCTCATCTGCGATCTCGCTGGTGGCATCGCGAGACCGGCCCTCGATCGCGTTGAAGGCGACAATACGGACGGGATAGGCGTACTGCCCGGAGAGCAGGTCGCGGATGATGGTCTCGATGTCGGTGTCCTGCTCGTCGGTCTCGCGCCAGGAGCAGCCGGCACGCGCGCCGAAGTCTTCCAGCACCAGGTAAATCTCACGGTCGAGCCGATCCAGCGGCACAATCGACGGCGCATGACGCATGACGCAACTCCTACTCAGGGAGCAATTGCGCTGCTGGCGGATCGTTCCGGCCGTCGGCCGTGCGCCTTGGCGGGTCGGGGGCCAGCCAAGCCGTCACAGTGAGGCAAAGAAAAGAGGCCGCCCACCGGGCGGCCCTTCCCGTTAGCTCGGTGCTCTCAATCCAGGTGAGCTAATCCATTGCTGGAGCTGGAGGGCGGTTTCGCTTATGCGCGCCGCTTTCAGGAGAGTTTCGCGCTTCGCTCCGAGCGGAGCCGCCTCGGCGCGGCGGCGGGCTTCCTCCGCCAATTGAGCAAGTCGCGTTGTCAGGGGAATGGTTTGTTTTTTTCTGGTTGGCATAGGGTGGCTCCGCGTAGGGCGGGAGCACGAGCAGCTCTCAGTCACCGATAGATGCCGTGATGGGCCGGTGATCGAATGACTAGGCGCTTGTTCAGTCAGAATAGATACTGAATTCCGCACCAAAGCTGGGGGTGCGCGCGTACCATAGGCTTTCCTCATGAAAACGCCGCCCGCTTGAAATGAAGCGCAGGCGGCGGCGTTCCAGCCCCGAGAGGGATCAGCAAAATCCCGGACATTCATTGGTCTAAGCCGGCTACATAAAGGTTCACTCCACTGGCAGGAGGCGGAGTCCCGGCCTACACGGGGGAACGACAGGCCGGAGAACGCGCCGAAATCGTAAGAGCTACTGCTTTGTTTGTGATTGTTGCGTTCGGCGGCGCGATGATCGCCGCCGGCTTTATGACGTCTCCAGCATCGGCGGGCAAAATGAATGGGAAGCCTGGGGGCGGACGTAACTCGGCGCATTATGATACCCCCAGCAGTGGCACAGCGAAGCCACCGACCGCAACGAAGAAGCCTCCTCAGTGAGCCATCAAAGGGCCCGCCGGCTAAGCCTGGCGGGCCTCATACGTTGGTGCCCATTTTGGGAGGGGCGAAGTCAGGCCGCACATCGGCGCCGCGACTACCGCAGACTTGGCAGATAAACCGCCGTTCAAGATCAGAAAGCCGCAGTTCGTCGGGCCAGCGATCGGCGCTGACCGCGACGTGATGGCCGCAGTGGCACCAGACCATGACGCCGCTTAAGCCCATCTCGCGCAGCTCGCCGAAAGTGATCTTGACCGGGCGGCGACTGAAATGAGTGGCGCTATGACGGCGGAGCGAGGCATGCCCCATCAAAACGCGCCTCGATGCAGGCTGCAAATTATCGATTGGTAGGGGCGTCGGTCGGCGGCGAGCTACTGCGGGTCGTGGGTGTGGATAAGCCTCGGCGCTCGATGCGGGCTACTCCAGAGCGACGGTGTCGACTCTCAGGCAGGGGAGGCACCTGTAAGCATACACTGCCGGTAGGTTCACAATCGCAGGCAGCGTCGCGAGGTAGTCCATTCGCCCCCTGCATTTGCGGCAAATGAGGATCGGTGGGCTGCCCCGCTCCTTGCTGCGCGTCATCCGAAATGGTCCAAAAGCCGGCAGGGTAGTTCCCTTTAGACGGCTGCGCATGTCCGGTGGAGTACCGGGGACTATCGGAAATTGGACGTGTACCGTCTGGCGCAGAAGCTCGAACAGCAAAAGCTGATACGCAATGAGCGCGATGGCTGGACATTGACTGCCGGCGGCCAAAAGGAGCTAAACGCTATGAATTGGCGTGGTTCAGGCAAGAACCAACCACCGCTCCCGCCGCACGTTTCCTAAGTGCAGGTTTACCACGTTGGCGGGTTCGCGGTGCTGGAAGATCAGATGTGCGCCTTCACGACCGATTTTGAGCGCGGACGCACCGGCTATTCGCCAGATCGTGTCGACGCGCTGATTGAGCTGAGCGGGCGCAACATTGGACGCGTCCTGCCCGATGACGTTGCTCCTGTTCTCGAAAATGATCGCCGGGGACTCGGAGCTGTCTCTTCCGGGCGGCGCTTTGTTCTCGGGACGGGAGTTGATGAAAAAGCTGGTAGGCGGATTCCACGTCAAAATTGTTCGTTGGGTCGGTGCTTCGATATCGATTTCTGGTTGCAGCAGGTTGGCATACGCGAAGTTTTGTATTTGGAGAGCAGCGGTCAGCAATAGACAGACCACTCCGAAGAAAGCGATCCAAATTGCTGGAATTTTGTCGCCGCCGTACCAAGCACTGCCGGCAATCCCGCTAAGTAGGATACCCGCAAGGAGCGGCAGCCAGAACACGGCCAACTCGACGCTTCTACTCGCCGTCTAGACTAACTCCGAATCAAGGAGTCGATAGTGGCACGATGGAGGCGCACGCTGCACGTGCTCGGCAGCCCTATTTTCCTATGGCGGCAAAAGGGTCCAAGTGGCCCGGAATGCGCCCCGCATGAGCAAGGCTCCGATAAAACCGAAAATTTTAAAGCGGAGTATCTGTTGGTGAGCGCGCTGGGGCTCGAACCCAGGACCCCGTGATTAAAAGTCACGTGCTCTACCGGCTGAGCTACGCGCTCCCATGGCCGCTGATGGCTTTGAAGAGATCGCCATCGTCTTCGGTCATTTGGAAAAGCATGTCTTGCCGCCACATCGACGCAAGCGTTGCGGAAAAACCGGCTGTTTCCGGATCATGCTTTCGGCCCGCGCTGTGTAGGGGGATGGGGCGCGGACGTCAATAGCTCGGGTGGCTGCCGAAGTTGAAGGCAACAGCGGGAATTCGCTCGCCGTTTCCAATGCTTGAGCCGGGATTTTCAACCGAGATGGCGGGCCGCCATCCACGCCGAAGAACCCGCGACGTCCGCCCATGGGCCGGATGCCGCGTTCGGAGCCCCGTCAGTTCGCTTCCCGCCGGACCTCGCTCGGCACCGGCAATTGCTGCGGCGTGCCGGCGGGGGTCGGCAGCGCGACCGGGCGCAGGCCGATCAGCTCGGCGGTGCGGATCGCGCTGTCGCGCCAGAACTGGAACGAGTTGATGCGGCTGAGCTCGAGGATGGCGATGGCGACCGCAGCCAGGAACGGCAGGCTCTGCAGCACCAGCACGCCAGCGAAGATGTAGATCTCGGTGATCTGGCGATAGCTGTTGGAGGCCACCAGCACGCCGGCGCCGATCAGGAGCAGGGCGCCGATCACGGCCTCCCAGAACGCCTGGAACTCGATCGACATCCTGGACAGGCCGCCCTTGGAGGTGCGCGCGAACGCGATGTGCTCGGTGATCAGTCCCTGCGCGACGGCGCGGGACACTGTCCACTGCACGCTCATCGCGGCGATCATCGCACCCAGCATCTGGCCGGGCTTGATCGCGACGCGCGCGCGGTACATCGACAAGAAGTGCGCGAGCGAGACGATGAAGGCGCCGATGATCGGCAGCGTCAGGATCTTGTCGGGAATGGCGATGTCGGCGAAGGCGACGATCGGCACCCAGACGAGGTTGAGCAGTGCCACGACCACGCCGAGGCTCTCGGCGCCCAGCCAGTTCAGCCAACCGAGGCCATATTCGCGCTTCTGGTCGGGCGTCAGCCGGCTCCGTCCCGGCAGGAAGTTCCGCCAGTGCTTCTTGACGATCTGGAGACCGCCATAGGCCCAGCGGTGACGCTGCTTCTTGAAGGCCTCGTAGGTGTCGGGCAGCAGGCCCTGGCCGTAGCGGTGGTTGGTGTAGTGCGTGGTCCAGCCGAGCTGCTGAATCGAAAGGCCGAGGTCGCTGTCCTCGCAGATCGTGTCGGACGACCAGCCGCCGGCCATGTCCATCGCGGCGCGGCGGATCAGGCACATCGTGCCGTGCACGATGATGGCGTTGGTCTCGTTGCGCTGGACCATGCCGATGTCGAAGAAGCCGGCATATTCGCCGTTCATGATGTAGTGCATGATCGACAGATCGCCGTCGCGATGTTCCTGCGGCGCCTGCACCAGGCCGACACTGGGATCGGCGAACGCCGGCACGAGGTCCTTCAGCCAGTCGGGATCGACGACGTAGTCGGCATCGAGGATGCCGATGATCTCGGCGTCGACGGCGGTGCGGTCCATCGCGATGCGCAGCGCACCGGCCTTGAAGCCCTGCACCTTCTCGGCGTTGATGAACTTGAAGCGTTCACCGAGCGCGCGGCAATGATCCTGGATCGGCTGCCAGAAGGCAGGGTCCGGCGTGTTGTTGATGATGACGACGCATTCGTAGTTCGGATAGTTCAGCCGCGACAGCGCATCGAGCGTCTGCTTGAGCATCTCGACCGGCTCGAAATAAGCGGGGATGTGGATCGAGACTTTTGGAAAGTAATTCTCCGGTACGTTCTCGACTGGCTTGTCCTTCGCGAGCAGGCGCTGCGGCGGCCGGCCGAAGGCGACGGCGGCGATCTCGTCGATGCGCGCCATCGCGATCAGCACAAGGGGAACAAGCAGGATCATGCCGAGCGTGAGCGCGAAGGCCGAGCCGAAGATGAAATAGTGCCCGTTCCAGAACGCGAACACGGTGGCGGCCCAGGCGCCGACGCCGTTGGCGGTGGCCGACAGCAGGAACGCCTGCTTCGCCGTCGGCTGCTGCAGCCGCAGGATCGGCAGCGACAGCAGGATACCGACCAGGAGCGCCACACCCATCAGCTTCCAATAGTCGGGATTCTCCACCGGCCCGGTCCAGGCGAATTTCGGCTCGCGGCTGGCGTTGAGGATGCCCCAGTACGGACCGACGCCGCCTTCGAAGTATTTCCAGGGCTGATCGATGGCTTCGACAATGTTGTATTCCATGCCGATGGCGTCGGCGCGGCTGACGAAGTTGCGCAAGGTCAGTGCCTGCTGGAACGGACCGGGGTCGGCGTTGCGCAAATTGTAACCCGCGCTCGGCCAGCCGAACTCGGCGATCACGATGCGCTTGCCGGGGAACAGGTTGCGCAACAGATTGTAGCGGTCGACGGCCTGGTCGACCGCCTGGTCCGAGCGGAAGTTCTCCCAGTAGGGCAGCACGTGGGCGGCGATGAAGTCGACGTTGGAGCCGAGGTCGGGATTGTCGCGCCAGATGTTCCAGATTTCACCGGTCGTGACGGGCACGCGGACCGCGCCCTTGACCTTCTTGATCATCTCGATGAGGTCTTCGACCTTCTGCTCGCCGCGGTAGATCACCTCGTTGCCGACGACGACGCCGTTGACGTTGCTGTTCTTGCGGGCGAGCTCGATGGCGGCCTTGATCTCGCGCTCGTTGCGATCCTTGTCCTTGTCGATCCAGGCGCCGACGGTGACCTTGAGGCCGAACTCGGCCGCGATCGGCGGCACCAGTTCCACGCCGCCCGTGGACGAATAGAGACGGATCGCGCGCGTCATCGTCGACAGCGTCTTCAGGTCGGCGCGGATTTTCTCCACCGTCGGAATGTTGTCGATATCGGGGTGAGCCGAGCCCTCGAACGGCGCATAGGAGACGCTGGGCAGCAAGCCCTTGAAGTCGGGCGCGGGTTCCTTGTCACGCAAGACCCCCCAGAGGCCGGCGTGGAGCGCGGACACAAGCAACAGAACGGCGGCGACAACCCGCATCGCGGCTAAACCAAAAGGGGCTGAGGGGGCAGGGAAGCGGATCCGACCCCGAGATCCGACCAAGTCCGCGGCAAATGGAGCATACCTCTGCCGCGCGGTTTCACAACTGTCATCGCCTCATGACCGTATGAGGGCATGCACATTTCAAATTCGCAGCAGTGCCAATTGCCTCTATCGCCGATCGTTCCTGAACGGAGGCTGAAACAATCGCGGCTATTTCGGGGGCGCCGGTGATGGGCTTGCCGCCGGCGAGGGGCTCGCGGCCGGCTGCGGCTGCGCATTGCCCGCTGCCGGAGCGGCCGGCTGCGAGGCTGCGGCTGCCGCCTGCTGCGGCTGGGATGCCGGATTGATCCAGCAAGCGTGCACACGGCTGTCCAGGGTCTCGGCGACCTTGGGATCGATCTGGCCGCCGAAGCGGGTCAGGCAGCGGAAGGCGGCCTGGATATGGCCGCCGGGGCAGCCGAAGCGGTCGTAGAGGTCGAGATGGCGGAATGCGGTATCGAGGTCATCCCGCCACATCAACCGCACCACGCGCCGGCCGAGCCAAACGCATTCGGGGTTGCCGGCTGGGCCGCTGATGACCTGGGCTGCTTCGGCGAATTCGTCCGTGCGGCGCTGATTCTGGGCGGCATCCTTGGCCGCGTCGGCGGGCTGGGCGGCTGCCTTGCTCTGGTCGGGGGCGGGCGTGCCGCTCTGGGCGGAGGCCGCGCCGATACCCATCAGGATGACAAGGGAAGAAACGGCCAAGGTGGCGGCGAACTGCCGCAGGACCGCATTTCGTAACTCGAACACCCGTTGCCGCATGAATTCCCCAATATATCACTGACCGTCCGCGTCAGGACCTTCGCGGACGCGCCTGCGTGATGGCGTCCAAATAGGTCTCCAATGCGGCGGAAAAGTCCTCCCGAGTCCATGGCCTGAATCTGGAATTTTGTCCAGCAAAGTCACGATCCTAGGCCTCGGTCGAACGGCCGCAGGTAAATTCCTCGGGGGAGGGATGGATCCATAACGGAGTCACCCCCTTGGCAGATGGCGTGGTAGCAGGTAATCGACGGCCCTTCGCGGAGGACGGAACCGATTTCTCTTCGTACGCCACTGGCGCTTCTGCTCGTTTCACTGGGTGCGATCGCTGCCGTGTGGTGGTGGCTTGCCACGCCGATCTCGCTCGCGCGCGCCCCGATCGATCCCGCCGACAAGGTCCAGTGCGTCTCCTACGCGCCGTTCCGCGGCGAGCAGTCGCCGCTGAACGCGTGGACCCATATCGAGGCCGACCAGATCGAGCAGGACCTGCGCCAGCTCAAGGAGATCACCGACTGCGTCCGCACCTATTCGATGGAGAACGGGCTCGACCAGGTGCCGGCGATCGCGGCCCGGATCGGTGGACTGAAAGTGCTCCAGGGGATCTGGCTCTCCAGCAACCGCACCAAGAATTTCGAGCAGGCCGCGCTCGCCATTCGCCTTTCCAAGGATTTCCCCGGAACCATCACCAGCATCATCGTCGGCAACGAAGTGCTGCTCCGCGGCGAGATGACGACCGCGGACCTCGTCTCCATCATCCGCTCGGTCAAGGCGCAGGTCAGCGTGCCCGTCACCTATGCCGATGTCTGGGAGTTCTGGCTCAGGAATCGCGAGATCTATGACGCCGTCGACTTCGTCACGATCCACATCCTGCCCTATTGGGAGGACTTCCCGGTCAAGGCGAAGTTTGCCGCCTCCCATGTCGAACAGATCCGCGAGCGCATGGCGGTCGCATTTCCCGGCAAGGAGATCCTGATCGGCGAAACCGGCTGGCCGAGCGAAGGACGCATGCGCGAGGGCGCTCTGCCGTCGCGCACCAACCAGGCGCGCGTGGTCTCGGAGATCCTGAGTCTCGCGAAAGCGCAGAAATTCCGCGTCAATCTGATCGAGTCCTACGACCAGCCGTGGAAGCGCAAGCTGGAAGGCACCGTCGGCGGCTATTGGGGCCTCTATGACTCGGTGCGCCGCAGCCTGAAATACCCGCCGGGCCAGCCGATCAGCAATTTCCCTTACTGGAAATGGTACATGGGCGCCGGCATGGGCCTCTGCGTGCTGGTGTTCGCGGTCGCCGGCCTGACGTTGCGGCGCAGGCCCTGGACGCCGCGCTTCTCGGCCTGGCTCGGTGTGGCGATCTCGGCGACCTCGGCAGGCATCCTGCTCGGGATCGGCGCCGACAAGATGTACTACGAGAGCTACGGCATCGGCGGCTGGCTGCTCTGGGGCATGCTGCTCGCGGCCGGCATCCTGTCGCCGATCTTCTGCGCGCAGGCGATGGTGATCGGCCGCAGCCTCCCGACCTTCCTCGATCTGCTTGGTCCGCGCGAGGGCCGGAAATGGTCGAAACTCACCGCCGTGCTCGGCTTGACGCTGGCGGTGGCCGCGGTGATCGCGGCGCAGACCGCGCTCGGCTTCGTGTTCGACCCGCGCTACCACGACTTCCCCTACGCCTCGCTGACGATGGCGGTGGTGCCGTTCGCGCTGTTGATGCTGAACCGGCCGCAGATCGGCCAGCGTCCGATCGCGGAGTCGGTCTTCGCCGGCGTGCTGACGCTGTCGGCGGCCTATGTGCTCTTCAACGAGGGCCGCGACAATTGGCAGTCGCTGTGGACCTGCGCGATCTATCTCTTGTTCGCGCTCACGCTGTGGCGGGCGCGGGCCGAGCAAATCCAAGAATGAGCAGGCCGATCGCCAGGCCCGAGAGCACGACATTGTAGAGCACGATGCCGAGACCGGCGGCGATGATGCCGACGGTGAGCAGCACGATCGACGGCCGCATCAGGTTCAGCGTGGCCACCACCAGCGCGACGATGCCGAATACCGAATTCTTGAACAGCACGGTCGAGACCGAGCGCGCCTTGCAGATCAGGGTCTGAAGCCCGGCGTCGCAGGCAAGACCGACCTGCGAGTTTTCGATTCCGAGGTAGCGCAGATAGAGCGCATAGCCGACGGATGCGAAGCCGACGACGATCAGGAACTGCGCCTGGTAGGGCGTGAGGCGGAAGGGCTTTTTTGTCATGGCGGCAATATGGTCGGGAAGGAGAGAGGGGGCAACAGGGGAGGCGCAAGTTTCTCGCGCCCTGTGTGAGATCCTTCGCCCATTACGCTGATGAATTGCCGCGAGGTAAGCTACCTTCTGAAGAACGACGACAGCGTCGATCCCGCCGACGCCGTCTCCGGCTTCGGCTGTGCGGCCGGCGGCGCCGCAGGAGCAGGCGCGGGTTCCTCGCGCTTCGACGAGCGTTTCGAGGAATAGCTGCGGCGATGCTTGTCGGGCTTGGCGGCGGGCGCGGGCGCCGGTGCGGTTTCGGCTTGCGGCACCGAGTCCTGGTTCTTGTCGGAGTTCTTCTCCTGAACTCGATCCTGAGTCTTCTCTTGTTTTTCCTGGCCGCCGCGCATCGACAGCCGCTGGCCGTCGAACACGGTGGTCTCGCAGTGGCGGTCGTTCTCGGCGAGGCCGGCGCAGAGTTTTGCCGCAGCCGCTGCATTGATCAGAGGGCCGGCACCGAGGCGGAGCTGCATGCCGAGGCCGGTGTTGCCTTCCTTGATCATGATGATCGGCCGCAGCGCTGCGATCTCGGGATTGGATTTGGTGAGCCCGCGCCACAGCGCGCGCAGGCCATCGAGCGAGTTGGCGCCGCCGAGATCAATCGCAAAGCGCGTCTGCTGGACCGCGATCGCGGGAGCCTCGCTTTCGGCAGCCTCCGGCGGCTTGGTGGGTGCAGCGGCGACTTCGATCGGCGCGGGCGCCGGATCGGGCTTCTTCTCGGCAGCCTTCTCAGCGATCTTCTCAGTGGATTCGGGCTGAACCAGTTTCGGGGCGGCCGGATCGGGCGGCGCCATGATCGATTTGGACGGGACCAACGGAAGCATCGGCAGTGCCGAATTCGTCGCCGGCAACTGCGCGACCAGCGAGGCCGCCGCTGCGCTCTGCGGCGGCGGGCTCGACGGCTCCCTTGCGGCCTCGGTGCGCGGCTTGTCGTTGGCCGGAGCTGGTGTCGAGACGACCGGCGCGATGCCGGGCGCCGGCGGTCCGATCAAAGCTGGTGCTTCCTGAGGTTTCGCAACGGACGCCTGCGGCGTCGTCTGCTTGGCGATGGCGCCGGTGACGGAATCGAGCCCTTGCTCCAGCACGGTGACGCGCGAATAGAGCCGGTCGCGATCGGTGTTCAGCGTCTCGATGGCGGAGGCGAGCCGGCGGGCCTCGTTCTGGCTCTCCTTGGTCAGGATCTGGAGCCGGTCGGCCTGGCGCGCGAGATCGGCGGACGCAACCTGGTCGCGCCGCCAGCCGAGCTGGGCCTGGTTGGCGAATACGGCAATCACCACGGCGCCGACGGCCGCCACGCCCCATGAGCCCAGCCGCCACATCATGCCGCGATCGAACGAACTCTCCTCGGCCACAAGTCCGGAGAACAGCCCGCCGGTCTCCTTGGCGCCGAAGGCATCCGCCAGTGGGTCGGAATCCTTTGCCATGAACGTTAAGTGCCCAACCCCTGTCCGGCTTCCCCGAATCAATCAGGGAACATTAACAGGAAAAGCGTGTCGCACTTGAACTCCGGGCGTTTGCGGGGGTAGCAAGGCGATAGCTCATGAGGGCGGCCGTTGCCGCTGGCGCCGATTGATTCGGCCGGATTGACAGGATTTCGATGACCGCGCGTTCCAGCCTCACGATCGTGCTCGCCGCCGGCGAAGGCACGCGTATGCGCTCACACCTGCCGAAAGTGCTGCATCCGGTCGCGCACCAGAGCCTGCTCGCCCACGTGCTCGCCGCGGCGCCCAGGGGAACCGGCACCTCGCTCGCGGTCGTGATCGGACCCGACCATCAGGCGGTGGCGGACGAAGCAAAGCGCATCCGCCCCGACGCGCTCACCTTCGTGCAACATGAACGGCTCGGCACCGCACATGCGGTGCTGGCGGCGCGCGATGCCATTGCGCGGGGCGTGGATGATTTGCTGATTGCGTTCGGCGACACGCCGCTGATCTCGGCCGAGACCTTTGCGCGGCTGCGCGCGCCGCTGGCCAAAGGCGCGGCGATTGCGGCGCTCGGCTTCCGCGCCGCCGATCCCACCGGCTATGGCCGCTTCATCGTCGAGGGCGACCGCCTGGTCGCGATCCGCGAGCAGGCCGATGCCAGCGCCGAGGAGCGCAGGATCGACCTCTGCAATGCCGGGGTCATGGCGATCGACGGCCGCCGCGCGCTCGCCATCCTCGACAAGATCGGCAATGCGAATTCCAAGGGCGAATATTATCTGACCGACGCGGTCGGCATTGTCAGCGAACAAGGATGGGATGCCGTGGTGATCGAAACCAGCGAGGACGAGGTGCGCGGCATCAACACCAAGGCGCAGCTCGCCGAGGCCGAAAGCGTGATGCAGGCGCGGCTGCGCAAGGCAGCGATGGAGGCCGGCGTCACGCTGATCGCGCCCGAAACCGTCTACCTCGCCGCGGATACCGTGTTCGGCAAGGACGTGACGATCGAACCCTTCGTGGTGATCGGGCCCGGCGTTTCGATCGGCGACGGCACGGTGGTCCATTCCTTCTCGCACATCGTCGAGACCACGCTCGGCAAGAAGGTCTCCATCGGCCCCTATGCGCGGCTGCGGCCCGGCACCTCGCTCGGCGACGGCGCGCGCATCGGCAATTTCGTGGAGACCAAGGCCGCGACGCTGGAGGCCGGCGTCAAGGTCAACCATCTCTCCTACATCGGGGACGCCACCATCGGCGCCAATTCCAACATCGGCGCCGGCACCATCACCTGCAACTACGACGGCTTCAAGAAGCACAAGACGATCATCGGGCAGGGCGCCTTCGTCGGCACCAACTCCTCGCTGGTCGCGCCGGTGACCATCGGCAACGGCGCCTATATCGGCTCGGGCTCGGTGATCACGCGCGACGTGCCTGATGACGCCATGGCGCTGGAGCGCAGTCCGCAGACCATCCGCGAAGGTGGTGCGGCGCGCTATCGCGAGATGAAGACGGGTGGCAAGAAGCTTGAAAAGAAGCCGGCGAAATGAGCGCCGCTATTCGTCGTCGGCGAATTCCGAGAAGATCGCGCGCGTCAGGCGCCAGCCGCGCGGCTTGGCACGCTTTGCCGGCTCGCCGGCGACGTGCTTGATGTTGACGGGCTTGCTTTCCTTGCCGCGCTGGGGCGGCGGCCAATGCGCAAGGTGCGTGCCGGTGGTCTCGCTGGCGCGCACCGACATCGATGACAGACTTTTGCGGTCGGATGAGCCTTTCATGGCCTGTCTCCCTGGTACGCAAGGGTTGGCCAAATTCGTTGACAACTAGTTAACGCGCGCGGTTTAAGGCCCAGCCAGTTCGACGCAGGCGAGGCTCGTTGCCGTCGGTGCTGTCTCAATCAGCAATAATTATTGAGTATCTGGTTCCTTAGGAACTTCGCTAAAAACCGAGCGCGTCGTTTAGGCGATTTTTCGACGATTTGGGGGATATTGATCCGCATGTGCGGGATTGTCGGCATTCTCGGGCGCGAGCCGGTTGCAGAGCAATTGGTGGATTCGCTCAAACGTCTTGAATATCGCGGCTATGATTCCGCAGGCGTCGCCACGCTCGAAGGCAAGCATCTCGAGCGCCGCCGCGCCGAGGGCAAGCTGAAGAATCTGGAGAAGCGGCTGGAAGCCGAGCCGCTCAAGGGCACGACCGGAATCGGTCACACCCGCTGGGCCACCCACGGCAAGCCGACCGTCAACAATGCCCATCCGCATGCGACCGAGCGTGTCGCCGTCGTTCACAACGGCATCATCGAGAACTTCCGCGAGCTGCGCGAGGAGCTCGAGACGAAAGGCACGGTGTTCCACACCCAGACCGACACCGAGATCGTGCTGCATCTCGTCGACGATCTGCTCACGCGCGGCAACAAGCCCGTGGAAGCTGTGAAATTGACATTGGCGCGGCTGCGCGGCGCGTTCGCGCTCGGCTTCATCTTCGCCGGCGAGGACGATCTCATGATCGGCGCCCGCAATGGTCCGCCGCTGGCGATCGGCTATGGTGACGGCGAGATGTATCTCGGCTCCGATGCCATCGCGCTTGGGCCGTTCACCGACACGATCAGCTATCTCGAGGACGGCGACTGGGTCGTGCTGACCCATACGAGCGCTGCGATCTTCGACAAGGACGGCCACGCCGTCCAGCGCGAGAAGACCAAGCACGCCGCCTCGACCTCGCTGGTCGACAAGGCCAATTACCGCCACTTCATGGCCAAGGAGATCCACGAGCAGCCGGAAGTGGTCGGCCACACGCTGGCACGCTATGTCGACATGGCGACCGAGCGGGTCTCCCTGCCGGTCAAGCTGCCGTTCGACTTCAAGAATATCCAGCGCATCAACATCACCGCTTGCGGCACCGCGAGCTACGCCGGCTTCGTTGCAAAATACTGGTTCGAGCGTTTCGCGCGCGTGCCGGTCGAAGTCGATGTCGCCTCCGAATTCCGCTACCGCGAGGCGCCGTTGCGCAAGGGAGATCTCGCCATCTTCATTTCGCAGTCGGGCGAGACCGCCGACACCCTGGCCGCGCTGCGCTACGCCAAGGCCGAAGGCGTGCACACGGTGGCCGTCGTCAACGTGCCGACCTCGACGATCGCGCGCGAGAGCGAAACCGTGCTGCCAACGCTGGCCGGCCCCGAGATCGGCGTCGCCTCGACCAAGGCCTTCACCTGCCAGCTCATGGTGCTGGCAAATCTTGCGATCGCGGCCGGCAAGGCCCGCGGCGAACTGTCCGACGAGGACGAGACCAAGCTCGTCCACGGGCTCGTCGAGGTCCCGCGTTTGATGTCGGATGCGCTCACCACCGAGCTCCAGATCGAGAAGCTCGCGCGCGAGATCGCGAAATCGCGTGACGTGCTCTATCTCGGTCGCGGCACCAGCTTCCCGCTCGCCCTCGAAGGCGCGCTGAAGCTGAAGGAGATCTCCTACATCCACGCCGAGGGCTATGCCGCCGGCGAGCTCAAGCACGGTCCGATCGCGTTGATCGACGAGACCATGCCGGTCGTGGTCATCGCGCCCTACGACCGGGTGTTCGAAAAGACCGTTTCCAACATGCAGGAGGTCGCCGCTCGCGGCGGCAAGATCATCCTGATGACCGACGCCAAAGGCGCGGCGGAGGCGACCGTCGAGTCCCTCGTCACCATCGTCATGCCTGACATGGCGGCGGCCTTCACGCCGATGGTCTATGCCGTCCCGGTGCAGCTGCTCGCCTATCATACGGCGGTGATCATGGGGACCGACGTCGACCAGCCGCGCAATCTCGCGAAATCCGTGACCGTGGAATAGGCAGAGGGGTCGGGCCGGAACGCTTCGTGGTCTTCCAAAACCTGCTAGAAGATCCTAGCTTGAACGAAGCGACCGACCTGGAACCCGAATGAACCCCCGTGACGACGCGCCAGCGCCTCTTGATCCCGTGCCGGAGCCGCATACCGGCCTGATAGGCCGCTTTCGCAATTACTTCCTCACCGGTCTCGTCGTGACAGGACCGGTTGCGATCACCTTTTATCTGGTTTGGTGGTTCGTCACCTGGGTTGATGGCGTGGTGCGGCCGTTCGTGCCGCTGGCCTATCGGCCTGAAACCTACATGCCGTACGTCATCCCCGGCTGGGGACTGATTGTCGCATTTTTCACGTTGACGCTGGTCGGCTTCCTCGCGGCCAATTTGATCGGCCGGACGCTGGTCGATGTCGGCGAGACCTTCCTCGGCCGCATCCCGGCGGTGCGCGCCATCTACCGCGGCCTGAAGCAGGTGTTCGAGACCCTGTTCTCGGGCAAGGGCTCGAGCTTCCGCAAAGTCGGCCTGGTCGAGTTTCCCTCGCCGGGCATGTGGTCGATCGTGCTGATCTCGCAATCGCCGAACGAGGACGTCTCCCGCAGCCTGCCGGGTCAGGAGGAGCACGTCTCGGTGTTCCTGCCGTGTTCGCCGAACCCGACGACCGGCTTCTTCTTCTACGTGCCCAAGAGCAAGATCGTCGAGGTCGACATGAGCACGGAGGACGCTGCCACCCTGATCATGTCGGCCGGCGTCGTGCAGCCGGGCTCGGCGCCCGATTCGAAGAAGGCGGCGGCGCTGGCGGGCATGGCGAATGCCGCGCGTATTGCCAACGCCTCGGCGCTCCAGCCTGCGAAGGTGGAGTAGGGCCATTCCTCTGCGGGATGGCCGCCGTTCACGCGGGCGTCACGTCCTCTGCTAGTCTCCGGTTGAACCGAGCGCGTTGCTCGGAGTTCGATCTGGAGTGCAAGATGTCCAAAACCATTGCGATCCTCGCGCCCGGAGCCATGGGCAGTGCCGTGGCCCGCAGTCTCGGCGAGCACGGTGCGCGCGTGCTGACGTCGTTGAATGGGCGGAGCGAGGCGACGCGCAAACGCGCGGCGGATGCCGGCATGATCGGCGCCGAGGACGACGCGATCGCAGACGCCGACATCATCCTCTCGATCGTGCCGCCGGGCGAAGCCGTGGCGCTCGCCGAGCGGCTGGCCGGGCTGATCGTTCGGCGCGAGAAGAAGCCGGTCGTGGTCGATTGCAATGCCGTCAACGTCGATACCGTGATGAGGATCGAGGAGATCATCGGCTCGGCACAGGCGCCGTTCGTCGATGCCGGCATCATCGGGTTCCCGCCCCAGCCCGGCGGCAAGGGCCCGGCCTTCTACATGTCCGGCGAGCACGCCAAGGACGTTGCCGTGCTGAAGGATTTCGGGCTCGACGTGCGGATCGTCGAAGGGCCGGTCGGTGCCGCGTCCGCGCTCAAAATGTCCTACGCCGGTATCGTCAAGGGCCTGGCCGGCATCGGCTCGGCGATGGTGGTCGCGGCAACGAAAGCGGGCGCGGCCGACGCGCTGCGCGACGAGCTCGCACGCAGCCAGCCCGCGGTTCTGGCCCGGCTCGAAGTCGCGCTGCTGGACATGATCCCGAAGGCCTATCGCTGGGTTGCGGAGATGCGGGAGATTTCCGGATTCCTCGGACCCAATCATCCGGCCAGCCAGGTTTACGAAGGCTTTGCGCGCTGGTTCGAGCATCTCGCCGAGGACGCGAAAGGCGAGGCGGCGGATACCGACCTGATGAAGGCCTTCGCCGCGGGTATCGCGCAGAAGAAATCCTGATCGTCCGGTCTTACGCCACGGTCATCGATCATGTGCCGTGCACCGACTCCAGAAAACCCTGGATGTCCCGATCGCGTCTCAAGCGCACGACCGGGACGTCAGCGCCAAACTGCACGCGCTCGGCCTCGATGACAGGCGCGCGCTCGGTGTCGTAGCGCCACGCCTCCCGCATCAATTTCCAGTCGAACTGTTCGGGACACCCCTCCGGGAGGTCGGGCCGGGTCCTGTCGCGATCGAACGCGGAGCGCAGGAGAATGCGCCACTGGCAAAGCCAGCGCGGGCGGTCGATGACGACCAGAGTGTCGGCGCGCGCAAGCGTGAGATCGAAGGCAAGTCCCGAGAAGCTGCCGTCGACGACCCATGCGTTACCCGCGATCGCATCAGTGACGCGCGCCCGGAAGCTCGGTTTGTCCGATGGCTTCCAGCCCGGCCGCCAGTAGAGCACGTCGAGATGCACCACGGGCAGCCCCAGCTTTTGCCCGAGATTCCGGGAGAGGCTCGTCTTTCCGCTACCCTGACAGCCTACGACGATGATCCGGCGCATGATGGGAAGATTTCACAAAGCCAGCCGCGACGAAAGGGGACGCTTAAGAGCCGGGCTTATCCGCATCGTCATTGCGAGCGGAGCGAAGCAATCCAGAGTCCCTCAATGGAAAGATCCTGGATTGCTTCCGCCTTCGCTAAAGCTTCGGCGGACAAGTCGCTGCGCTCGCAATGACGGGGAGGAGACGGCGCGTGGCCCATCTGTTATTCTTTGTGCGGAAGCGGTCACTCCGCATTGGGAGTTCGAATGAGAGTACTTGTGATCGGCGCGGGAGCGCTTGGAGGCTATTACGGAGCGCGCCTGGTCCGAGCCGGCGGCGACGTGACCTTTCTGGTGCGGGCCGGGCGTGCGGAGCAATTGCGGCGGAATGGATTGCAGGTCGTGAGCCCGCATGGCGACTTCGCCGTGCAGCCGAAGGTCATCCTGGCCAACGATCTCAAGGAAACGTTCGACGTCGTGCTCGTCGGGGTGAAATCCTACTCGCTCGACGATGCGATGGTCCAGTTTGCCCCGGCGGTCGGCGCCAACACGATGATTTTGCCGATCCTCAACGGCTTGAAACATGTCGACGCCCTGACTGCGCGGTTCGGTGCGAGGTGCGTCCTCGGCGGGCTCGCGAATGTCAGTGCCGGGCTCGATGCGGATGGCCGTGTCGTTCAGTTCATGGCCAATCAGACGATTGTCTTCGGGGAGATCGAGGGTTCGCTGAGCGAGCGTGTGCTTGCCCTGGAGACGCTGCTGCACGTGCCCGGTATCGACGTGCGCGCCAGCGAAGCGATCATGCAGGACATGTGGGAGAAATTCGTCCAGCTCAGCACGCTAGCCGGCATCACCTGCCTGATGCGTGCAAGCATCGGAGACATTCTGTCCGTGCCGAACGGCGAGCAATCCATTTTCCGCCTGTTTGCGGAATGCTGTGCCGTCGCGACCGCCTCGGGTTTTGAGCCGCGAGCGCCTTTCATCGAGTTTGACCGGAAGCTGTTCACGACCCCGGACTCCCCGCTCAAGGCCTCGATGCTGCGTGATATCGAGCGCGGTTCGATCACCGAGGCGGAGCACATCCTCGGCGATATGGCCAACCGGGCCCGTGCACTCGGCGTCGACACGCCGCTGCTGGATTTGGCCCGCGCGCATGTGGCGGCCTATGAGATCGGGCGCCAGAGAGCGGCCAGCTAACCCGCCCCGATCAGCGGGATCGCTTCATCCCGCTCATACAGATACAGCAGGCATCGCAGTGCCTCGCCGCGCTCGCCCTTGAGTTTCGGATCGTCCTTCAGGATGCGCAGCGCCTCGTCGCGGGCCTGCGTGATGAGCTGGCCGTGCACCTCCGACCGGGCGATGCGGTAGCCGGGCAGGCCGCTCTGGCGCACGCCGAGCACATCGCCTTCGCCGCGCAGCTTCAGATCTTCCTCGGCGATGCGAAAACCGTCGGTGGTCTCGCGGATCACCTTCAGTCGCGCCTTCGACATTTCGCCGAGCGGCTCGGAGTAGAGCAGCAGACAGGTCGAGGCCTCCGAGCCGCGCCCGATGCGGCCGCGCAATTGATGAAGCTGGGCGAGGCCAAAGCGTTCGGCGTTCTCGATCACCATGATGGTCGCCGCCGGCACGTCGACACCGACCTCGACCACGGTGGTCGCGACCAGCAGCCCGATCTCGTGGGCGGCGAACTGGCCCATGACGCGGTCCTTCTCGGTGCCCTTCATCTGGCCGTGGACAAGGCCGACGCGGTCGCCGAAACGCTTCTGCAGGCTTTCGAAGCGCTTGGTCGCATTGGTCAGGTGCTCGGTGCCCTCGGCCTCGGATTCCTCGACCAGCGGGCAGATCCAGTAGACCAGCTTGCCGGATTCGAGCGCACGGCCGATGCTGTCGGTGACCTCGCCGAGGCGGCTCATCGAGATGGTGCGGGTTTCGATCGGCTGGCGGCCGGCCGGCTTCTCCCTGAGCTCGCTGATGTCCATGTCGCCGAAATAGGTCAGCACCAGCGTGCGCGGGATCGGCGTGGCGCTCAGCACCAGCACGTCGACGGCCTCGCCCTTTGAGGTCAGCGCCAGCCGCTCGCGCACGCCAAAACGATGCTGCTCGTCGACGACCGCGAGGGCGAGATCGCGAAAGATCACGTCGTCCTGGATCAACGCATGGGTGCCGACGAGCAGGTCGATCTCGCCGGCTTCGAGCTGTGCCAAGAGTTCCCGCCGCTCCTTGCCTTTTTCGCGGCCGGTGAGGATCGCGACCCGCATGCCCGCACGCTCGGCGAGCGGCGCGATGGTCTTGATGTGCTGGCGCGCCAGAATTTCGGTCGGCGCCATTAGCGCCGCCTGCTTGCCGACCTCGGTGACGGCAGCGGCGGCGAGCAGCGCGACCACGGTCTTGCCGGAGCCGACGTCGCCCTGGAGCAGGCGCAGCATGCGCACCGGCTGTTGCAGATCGCTCGCGATGGCGGCTGCCGCGTCGCGCTGGGAGGATGTCAGCGCATAGGGCAGGGCGTCGATGATCTTGTTGCGGAGGTGCCCGTCGCCGGCGTTGCGCACGCCGGCCGGGCGGCGCAATTGGGCGCGAATCAGGGCAAGGGCGAGTTGCCCGGCCAGGAGTTCGTCGAACGCGAGACGGGACCAGAACGGCTGGTCGGGCAGAATGTCGGTGAGCTCAACCGGCTGGTGCACGCGGGTGAGCGCCTCGGCGATCGGCGGGAAGCCGCAGCGGCGCAGCACCTCCGGGCTGATCCATTCCGGCAGCGCCGGTAGCTTCTGCAGCGCCTGGGCGACCGCGCGGCGGAGTGAGCCGAGTGCAAGGCCCTCGGTCAAGGGATAGACGGGATCGATGCCGGAGAGTTTGGAAATCGCCTCCTCGTCCAGCACCCGGTCGGGATGCACGATCTGCGGGATGCCGTCGTACATCTGGAGCGTGCCGGAGACGAAGCGCTTCTCGCCGATCGGCAGCAGCTTCTCGACATAGCCGGGCTTTGCGCGGAAGAACGTCAGCACGACGTCGCCGGTATCGTCGCTGGCGTAGACGAGGTAGGGCGCGCGCGCATTGCGCGGCGGTGGCGGGCGGTGGCGATCGACGGTGACCTCCAGCGTCACCATAGTTCCCTGCACGGCGTCGCGGATCTTCGGCCGCGCCCGGCGGTCGATGACCTGGCTCGGCAAATGCAGCAACAGATCGACCAGCCGCGGTGTCTCATTGCGGCTGAGCAGATATTGCAGCAGCTTGTCCTGCTTCGGACCGACGCCGGGCAGGCTGGTCACGGGGGCAAACAGCGGATTGAGCAGGCTGGGGCGCATCAGGCGAACCTAGGATCGTTTTCGCTCGTCATGCCCGGCTTTATGCCCGGCATCCACGTGTTTTTTCGTGTCCCTGCGGCGGCAGCGGGGCATGACAAATCGAGGGCTGACAGGGCCCGCCTGAGTGGCTATATCACCCCGGCCCGGCACGTCCGGGCTTTTGGCGTTTGACTGGAATTGAGACATGACGGGAACGACACGATCGAGCGACGGGCTGGACGACCGCCGCAAGCGGCTTCTGTTCCGCTGCTGGCACCGCGGCACGCGCGAGATGGACCTGATCCTCGGCCGCTTCGCGGATGCCGAGATCGGCAATCTGTCCGACGACGAGCTGACGCAGCTCGAGACCCTGCTCGAAGAGGCCGATCCCGACCTCTACGCCGCCATCACCGGCGACAAGGTGCTTCCCGCCGAAGTCATCGGCCCGCTGTTTGCGCGCATCAAGGCGTTTCCGATCGCGGACCGCGACGTATGAAGCAGGGGATGAAATCGCCGGCCGAGCTGCTCACGCCCGGCCGCGCGCTGACGCTTGCCAATGTCGCCGACGGTGCCGAGGGCCTCGTCGTCTCCGATCTCGCGCGCGCAATCGCGGCGCGGCCGAAGAAGCCGGCCGTCAGCCTCGCCGTGATCTGCCGCGACGGGCCGCGGATGCAGCAGCTCGAACGTGCCTTGCAATTCTTCGCGCCCGATTTGCCCGTGCTGACCTTCCCGGCCTGGGACTGCCAACCCTATGACCGCGTCTCGCCGCATGGCGGCGTCCTCGCGCAGCGCCTGACGACGCTGGCACGGCTGGCGTCCCTGACCGGTAGCGACAAGCCGCTGATCGTGCTGACCACGGTGAACGCCGTCGTGCAGCGGGTGCCGGCGCGCGAACTCGTCGCGGCGCAGGCGCTGTCGGTCGCGCCCGGCAACGTCGTGCCGATGGACACCATCGTCGCCTGGCTCGAGCACAATGGCTACAACCGCTCCTCGACCGTGCGCGAGCCCGGCGAATACGCGGTGCGCGGCGGCATTCTGGACCTGTTTCCGGCCGGCCTCGAACAGCCCGTCCGTTTCGACTTCTTCGGCGACAGCCTGGAATCGATCCGCACCTTCGATGCCGAGACCCAGCGCACGCTGCTCGACATGCGCGCGCTCGATCTCGTGCCGATCTCCGAATTCCAGCTCGTCACCGATACCATCCGCCGCTTTCGCATGGGCTACGTCGCCGAGTTCGGCGCGCCCGAGCGCGACGATGCACTCTACGAGGCCGTCAGCGAGGGCCGCCGTCATCCCGGCATGGAGCACTGGCTGCCGCTGTTCCAGGACCGGATGGACACGCTGTTCGACTACCTGCAGGGCGCGGCGATCGCGATCGAGCCGCAGGCCGAGGACGCCATCCGCGAGCGCTTCAAGCAGATCCTCGACTATTACCAGGCCCGCCGCGATGCGATGGAGCATCCGGGTGGCGGCGCCATCTACAAGCCGCTGCCGCCTGACCGGCTCTATCTGACCGAGGAGGAGTGGGGCAAGCGCGAGAGCGGGATGCCGCTGGTGCGGCTGACACAGTTTTCGGTGCCTGCCGATGGTACCAGCGTGGTCGATGCCGGGGCACGCAAGGGCCGCGACTTCGCGCCGGAGCGCAATGATAACAAGGTCAACGTCTTCGAAGCCGTCGTCGCACATGTGCATGGGCTGCTGACAAGCCGCAAGAAGGTGGTCATCGCGCTCTGGACGGAGGGCTCGAGGGACCGCATGACCTCGATGCTGCGCGATCACAAGCTCACCCCTGTAACCAGCGTCAACAGCTGGCGCACGGTGCAGGCGACCCCGCGCAACGAGACCATGCTTGCCGTGCTCGGCCTCGAAAGCGGTTTCGAGACCGACGAGATCGCTGTCATCAGCGAGCAGGACATTCTTGGCGATCGCCTGGTGCGGCCGCGCAAGGCGAGCCGCAAGCTCGACAATTTCATCTCGGAGGTGACGAGTCTCGCCGCCGGCGACATCGTGGTCCATGTCGATCACGGCATCGGCCGCTTCATCGGGCTGCAGACGCTCGACGTCGCCGGCGCGCCGCATGACTGCCTCGAGCTGCATTATGCCGCCGAGACCAAGCTGTTCCTGCCGGTCGAGAACATCGAGCTGCTGTCGCGCTACGGCTCCGACCAGACCTCGGTCGAACTCGATCGTCTCGGCGGCTCCGGCTGGCAGACGCGCAAGGCCAAGCTCAAGAACCGCATCCGCGAGATCGCGGGCGAGCTGATCAAGATCGCTGCCGAGCGCCACCTCCACGAGGCGCCGAAGCTGCCGGTGCAGCCGGGCCTCTATGACGAGTTCTGCGCGCGCTTCCCGTATGACGAGACCGAGGATCAGCTCGGCGCGATCGAGTCCACGCTGAAGGACCTCGAGCTCGGCCGTCCCATGGACCGGCTGATTTGCGGCGACGTCGGCTTCGGCAAGACCGAGGTGGCGCTGCGTGCCGCCTTCGCGGTCGCGCTCGAAGGCAAGCAGGTCGCAGTCGTGGTGCCGACCACGCTGCTCGCCCGTCAGCACTACAGGACGTTCACCGACCGCTTCAAGGGTTTCCCGCTGCAGGTCGCACAGGCCTCGCGCCTGGTGCCGGCCAAGCAGCTCAATCTGGTCAAGAAAGGCCTCACCGACGGTTCGGTCGATATCGTCGTCGGCACCCACGCGCTGCTCAGCAAGTCGATCAAGTTCCGCGACCTCGGCCTGCTGATCGTCGACGAGGAGCAGCATTTCGGCGTCACCCACAAGGAGCGGCTGAAGCAGCTCCGCGCCGAGGTGCACGTGCTGACGCTGTCGGCGACGCCGATTCCGCGCACGCTTCAATTGGCGCTCACCGGCGTGCGCGAGCTCTCGATCATCGCATCGCCCCCGGTCGACCGTCTCGCGGTGCGCACCTTCGTCGCCCCGCACGACCCCTTGATGATCCGCGAGGCGCTGCTGCGCGAGCGCTATCGCGGCGGCCAGGCGTTCTACGTGGTGCCGCGCATCGACGACCTCGCCGAGGTCAAGGACTTCCTCGACAAGAACGTGCCGGAGATGAAGGTCGCGGTCGCGCACGGGCAGATGCCGCCCGCCGTGATTGAGGACATCATGACCGCGTTCTACGACGGCAAGTTCGACATCCTGCTGTCGACCACGATCGTGGAATCCGGCCTCGACATCCCCAACGCCAACACGCTGATCGTGCATCGCGCCGACATGTTCGGCCTCGCCCAGCTCTACCAGCTCCGTGGTCGCGTCGGCCGTTCCAAGCTGCGGGCCTATGCGCTGTTCACGCTGCCAGCGCAGCAGAAGATCACGGCGCAGGCCGAGCGCAGGCTCACCGTGCTGCAATCGCTGGAGACGCTGGGCGCGGGCTTCCAGCTCGCCTCGCACGACCTCGACATCCGCGGCGCCGGCAACATCCTGGGCGAGCAGCAGTCCGGCCACATCAAGGAGGTCGGTTTCGAGCTCTACCAGTCGATGCTGGAGGAGGCGATCGTCAACCTCAAGGCCGGCGTGTCCGAGCCCGCCGCCGATCGCTGGTCGCCGACGATCACAATCGGCATGCCCGTGCTGATTCCGGAGGACTATGTCGGCGATCTCTCGGTGCGGCTGTCACTCTACCGGCGGCTCGCCGACCTCGACAGCGAGGAGGAGATCGAGAATTTCGGTGCCGAGATGCGCGATCGTTTCGGCGTGCTGCCGGACGAGGTGCGCTATTTGTTCAAGGTCGCCGCGATCAAGGCGTTCTGCCGCCAGGCTAATGTCGGCAAGATCGATGCCGGTCCGAAGGGCGCCGTCATCGCCTTCCGAGACAATTCCTTCGCCCATCCCGATCGGCTGGTGAGCTTCATCCGCAGCCACGGCCAGGCCGCGAAGGTACGGCCCGACATGAAGGTGGTGTTCCTGCAAGACTGGGAGACGCCGGAAGAGCGTCTGGCCGGCACCACCGAGATCATGCGCCAGCTGGCGCAGCTCGCGCAGAGCAAGAAGGCGGCGTAGAGGCTTCAGGTCTCACCACGTCATTGCGAGCGCAGCGAAGCGAAGCAATCCAGACTGTTCCCCGCGGAGAGATTCTGGATTGCTTCGCTGCGCGCGCAATGACGGTGTTTGTTGCAGCAGCTTGAAGAAACTACGACGCCGCCCGCGACGCCTCGGCCGACAGTCGCCCGAGCAGCGACCGCGCCGTGTCCGACGGCGACAGGGAGTCCACGCTGACGACGGGATCGCTGCGCATCTCGTGCTTGCCGTTCGAGGTGTGCCGCATCACCGCGGAGAGGCGGCGGGCGATCATATGGGCGGTGCGGAAGTCGGTCTCCGCGAACACGACGATGACCGAACCGTCCTTCTGCGCCACGCCAAAATCCATCTGCCGCATCAGCCTGCTGAGAATGCGCGCGGCATCGAGCTGGGCTCGGGAATTGCCGGGATCGAAGGCGAAGCGTGCGACCGAGAGGCCGCCGCCACGAGCCAGCGTCTGCTCGACCGCCTTGGCAAAATCGCGCGCAAAAGCTTCTACCGTGAGCAGGCCGCTGCGCGGGTCGAGCCAGCCGCCGGCATCGATCGAGCGCAGCGTGCGGCTCAGCTGGGCTTCCATCGCGTGCTGGCGGATCAAGGGCAGCGCATTGGCGGCGACTTTCGCCGGCTCGCCCGGGATCAGCTCGAGATTGGGCAGGTCGTAAGTCTGCGTCAATTGATGCGCGGTGACGACCACGGGCAGGCTGCGGAAGCGAGTGTCCTCGGCGAGCACCGTGAGGAAGGCATCGGTCACGCGGGCGGTAAAACCTTCGGCGAGCACGACGCCGTCGAGGTCGCGGGTGTTGAGATGCTTGGCCGCGGCCTCGATCGAGAGCGCGCCGACGACGCCAATACGCTCGCCTAGCGCAACGGAAAGCGCGGGGTAAGCCGCGCCGCGACCGATCAGAAGCACCGTAGCATCGCGAACGGGATCAGCGTCCGGCAGCGCGACTTTCACCTCGGGCAGCCGGCGCAGCACCGTGGCATGAAGCGTGCGAATCCGTAGCGCGGCGCGAAGCCGCGCGATCAGGCGTTCGGAATGGCCGGCGCGCGAGGAGGAGAAAGGCAGGGCGTTGTGCGGGAGCGCGCCCGCCGCATCCAACGCCACGAAGGGAAGGTAAGGCGATTGCTCGGCGATCTTCCTGGCGAGCAGCGCCAGATGCGGCTCGTGCCCGGCATCCATCGCGGCGAGAACAACGGCCGGCTGCACCTCTTCGACCGCGCGCGTCGCGCCGGCCCAGCCGGTGTCGATCACGGGGAAGAATCGCGCCTCGTCCAGCGCCGCGATGAAGGCCGGCCGCTCGCCATTGGACACAAACAGGATCGGGCCGGCCTGGGACATCGAGAAACTCTGGTCACGCAACAGGTGCTGCGCAATCTAGTCCGGCCGCCTTAATGCAGCGTCAATGGAACGGTCGAAACTACGCTTAGACCGGCCCGGAACGGTCGCGAAAAGCTTCGACCATCAGGGGGTTAAGCCCGAGTTCACTGAGCGTCTCGCGGGCGCGGGCATTGTCCTGGGCTCGGCCCGCGAGCCGGTGACCGGAGAGCCGGTCGGGCAGCGCGGTCAGCAGGGCGCCCTGGCCGAGCCGGCGGGCCCATTCCTGGAGATCGTTGGAGAGGAAGCGGTAGCCGCCGACGGCCATGATCCCGGAGGGCGGCGCGGTGATGCAGATCGCGCCGCTGGGACGATCGAGCCGCGCGGCATAGCCGGTATCGACATAGTCACGTGGCGGCTGCGCGATCAGGGTGTCGCCGGCCGGCTGTGGCGGGGCGTAGGCCGCGATCGGCACCATCGGGCCGCGCAGGCCGAGCGTGCCCTTCGGCGTCAGCAGAATCTCGCCGGCGATCGATGAACCCGACTGCTCGCGTGGCGCGCCGTGCGGTCCCGGCATCACCGGTACCGGCATGCCGTCCTCGCCACGCCGGGCGCCGAACAATCCGGCCTCGCCGAACAGATAGACGTCCGTGAACGGCGCGTGCGGCGCGATCCATGCCTCGCTCGCCGCCACCTGCTCGGGCGCGCGCCACAGGCCGATGACGTTGCGCAAGGTCGGCATCCGCGCCGCCAGATCGGAATCGCCGAGCCGCTGGGCAAATTGCGCCGGTGCGATCAGCACGTCGCATTCGTGCGCGTTGATCTGCTGCTCCAGCACGTCGTTCTCGAACGGATGATGCAGCGCCAGCGTACCGCCGCACAGCAGCCACACCGCGAGCGAGGAGGCGAGCCCTGCGAACGACATCGGCGTGAACGCCGCCATCACGGTCGCGCCCTGCCTGACGTCGGCTTCCAGCGACATCGCGAGCCCACCGGCGATCAGGCTGAAATGCGGTCGCGGCACCGGACGAAAGCCTTCCGCGGTAACGTCGAAGGAGATCATCGCCGCCTTGCGGCCATCCTGAATCACGGCGCGCGAGGTGCCGGGCGGACGGGCCTGCACGTCGTCGAGCGAGGCCATGCCTTCGGGCAGGTTGGTGCCGAAGCCGCAGACATGGCGAATCGAGAAGGCTTCCGCGGCCGCATGCATGGCGAGATCGGCATAGCTGACGCCGTCGACCGTACTCATGGTGACGATGGCGCGCGCCGCGGTGCGGTTGAGAGCGGCGGTCAGTTCGGCATGGCGCCAGAGCAGCGGCAGCACGGCAACGACGAGGCCGGCGCGATGGGCGGCGAGAACGGTGAGCACGAACTCGACCGTATTCGGCAGCTGGATGGCGATGACGGAATTGGCCGGCAGGCCCGATTCGACGAAATAGGCGGACAGCGCCTCGATGGCCGTGTCTGCCTCGGCATAGCTCATCCGCCGCGGCTGGTGCCCGGTCACGCGGAACTTGTTCAGCGGGTCGAGCAGGGCAGTCGCGTGCGGCTGCCGCATCAGCGTGCGCTGAAACAGCGTGTCGAGCGTCGGCGATACGGCTGGCTGGTTCACGGCGTCACTTTGCTTGACGAGCTTGCGGCTGCCCCTTCGACCACCAGGTCTCCGGCAAATAGCCGGACAGCGAGGTGGCCTCTGGCGGTTCTATCCGATTCCAGCGCGCGATCCATTGCTCGGATACGTTAAACAGGGGGATTGTGTAGAAACCGGAGATCAAAGCGCGATCGAGCGCCCGCACCGCCGACACGAAAGCCGTATGTTCACGGGCTTCCAGCAGTGCGGCGATCATCGCATCGACGGCGGGATCCCGGGCCCCCATGTAGTTGCGGGTGCCGGGATTATCGGCGGCAGCGCTCCCCCAATAGAAATATTGCTCGTTGCCGGGCGACAGCGACTGGTCCCAGCGGTTCTGGATCATGTCGAACTCGTACGCGAGCCGGCGCTGGTCGAATTGCACGGGATCGACCGATCGCACGCTCGGCTCGATGCCGGCGCGCCTGAGGTCGCGCTGGAACGCAAGCGCGACGCGTTCCTGGTCGCGGGTCGTGACCAGGATCTCGAAGGTGAAGGGCGCCTTGGTCGCGCGGTTGCGCAGCACGGTGCCGTCGAGATCGTAGCCGGACTCCGACAATAGCTTCAGGGCCGCGCGCAGCGTGGTCCGGTCGCGGCCCGAACCGTCGGTCACCGGCAGGCGGTAGCTGCCGTCCATGATGTCAGGCGGGATCTGCGCGGCGAACGGCTTGAGCAGCTCGCGCTCGCGCGCATCGGCGGGATGGCCATACGCTGACAGATCCGAGCCGGCAAAATAGCCGGCGACGCGCGAGTAGAGGTTGAAGAAGTAATTGCGGTTGACCAGCTCGAAGTCGAACAGCAGCGTCAAGGCCTGGCGGATGCGGATGTCGGCGAAGATGGGACGCCTCGTGTTGAACACCAGAAATTCGGAAGGTTGCGGCACGCCCGGCTTGAAGGTGTCGCGGATCACGTCGCCATTCTTTGCCGCGGGAAAGTCGTAGCCGTCGTGCCAGCGCAGCGGCTCGTGCTCGATGCGGAAATCATAGAGGCCGCGCTTGAAAGCCTCGAACTGGCCGTTGGCTTCGCGAAAATAGTCGAGCCTGATCTCGTCGAAATTGTAGAGCCCGCGATTGATGGGGAGGTCACGGCCCCAATAGTCGGGATTGCGGGTGAGCGTCACGCTGGCACCGGGCCTCACCGCGGTGACGCGATAGGGGCCGGAGCCGACCGGACCCGTCAGCGTCGTCTCCTCGAAAGCCGCGACGTCGACCGCGTGTTTCGGCAGGATCGGCATCAAGCCGAGGATCAGCGGCAGTTCGCGGTCATTGGCCCCCGCAAGGTCGAAGCGGACGGTGAGGGGATCCGGCGCCTCGGCGCTTGCGACCTTGCCGTAATATTGCCGGTGGTTGGGGCGGCCGTGGTCGCGCAGCAGCTGCCAGGAGAACAGCACGTCCTCGGCGCGGACCGGCTTGCCGTCGGAGAAGCGGGCGCGGGGATCGATGTGGAACGTGACAAAGCTCCGCTCGTCATCGGTCTCGACCGATCTGGCGAGCAGGCCGTAGAGCGTGAACGGCTCGTCATTGCCGCGCGCGAGCAGGCTCTCGATCACGTAGTTCCGCATCTGCTGCACGGCCAGTCCCTTGACGATGAAGGGATTGAGGCTGTCGAAGGTGCCAAGAACGCCCCAGGTCAGCCGGCCGCCTTTGGGGGCATCAGGATTGACGTAAGGCATGTGGGTGAAATCGGCAGGCATCGCCGGCTTGCCGTGCATCGCGATGGCGTGGGCCTCCTCGGCCCCCGCGCCGCTTGCCGGGAGCCCCAAGGCGAACGAGAACCCCAAGGCGAAAGCCAGGGTGCAGAGGCCGACGCAAAGACCCTCAGGGCGGCCCTCGAGAAGGCGCTGGAACATGAACATCTGCACACGTTGATTCGAGGACCGCGGGCCTGAATCCTATCACAGGGATTTTCCCGGGGGCGCACGCTGGCGCGCGGCCAAAGACGCTTGTCGGCATTGATCTTTTCGTCGGCCACGTTAAGAAGGCACGCAATCGCGCACGAGCGCCGAGCCGTCACTTATCCGCCTCATTTGACGGGGAGAGAGCCGCGCCCAAGGCGGCCAGGTTCGGTGCGTCGAAGCGGTTCGGGCACTTCCCGTTTAGAAAGGGTTTTCCGCAATGAATTTCCGTTACTTGGCCGCGTCCGTCCGGCCGCGCGGGCGACTTCTCGCCTTGTTGACGGCGACGGCGTTGGCCGTCCCGTTTGCCGCCGAGGCTCAGGCGCCGGCTCCGGGCGCGCCCGCGCCCAAGGCGGCTCCGAAGGCCGCTCCGAAGGCTGCCCCAAAAGCGCCGGCGCCGGCCGCTCAGGCGCCCGCCCAACCGGCACCCGCCCAAGGCACTCCGGCGCAGCAGGGCGCGGCCCAGCCGGCCGATCAGCAGATCCAGCTGATCTATGCCCCCTGGACCAAGTTCTGCCTCAAGGGCCAGGACGCCAACGCCAAGCAGGTCTGCTTCACCGGCAAGGACGGCCGTATCGAGTCGGGCCAGCCGGTCATCGCAGCCGTCATCATCGAGCCCGAAGGCGAGCCGAAGAAGATCCTGCGCGTGACGCTGCCGCTCGGCATGCAGCTGGTGCACGGCACCCGCATCATCGTGGACAACAATCCGCCGTTGCAGAGCCCGTATGTGATCTGCTTCCAGAACGGCTGCATGTCCGACTACGAAGCCACGCCCGAGTTCATCAACAACATGAAGAAGGGCCAGAACCTCGTTGTTCAGGCGATCAATGCCAACGGCGCGCCGCTGACGCTGCCGCTGCCGCTCGCCGGCGAATTCCAGAAGGCCTATGACGGTCCGCCGACCGATCCGAAGGTGTTCGAGGAAACTCAGAGGAAGCTGCAGGAAGAGCTCCAGAAGAAGGCTGAAGAGCTGCAGAAGAAGCAGCAGCAAGCGCCTGGCGCCGCTCCGGCCGGACAGAAGTAATCAGCGATCAATCCCGCACATGAAAAAGGCGCTCGGTTCGAGCGCCTTTTTTGCTGGCCAGTTGGTGGCGGCGAAACTCAGTTCAGCGATGGATTCCGCGGGCGGTAACCGCCGGTCTTGTCCTTGACGAAGATCTCGGCGACCTGGGAATGCCGGACCGGCTCGCCGGAATCGTCCGGCACGAGATTCTGTTCGGAGACATAGGCGACGTATTCCGACTCCGAGTTCTCCGCGAGCAGGTGATAGAACGGCTGGTCCTTGTGGGGCCGCACCTCCTCGGGGATCGACAGCCACCACTCCTCGGTGTTGTTGAATTCCGGATCGATGTCGAAGATCACGCCCCGGAACGAGAAGATCCGGTGGCGCACGACCTGTCCGATCTGGAATTTGGCGGTCCGCGCTTTAATCATTCCCCGTCGATAGACCAGGATTGTGGCCGATGCTAGTGCCCTGATCTGGAATTAACCCGCGGTTGCGGGGCAGATAACCCCCCAATCTTCAGAAAACACTTCATCAATGGTCGATATCCTCAATCTGGCTCTACCTTATTTCGGCTTGATCTTCGTTGGATTCGCCTGTGGCAAGGTCAAATCGCTGCCGGAATCGGGCCTCGCCTGGATGAACTTCTTCCTGCTCTATGTGTCGCTGCCGGCACTGCTGTTTGCGATCATGTCGAAGACGCCGTTTTCGGAATTGAACAACCCGCCGTTCCTGGTCGCGACCACGCTGTCGACGGTTGCGGCGTTCACACTCGCGCTGGTGATCGGCAAGGTTCTCGGCCGGCTGACACTGCGCGAGGCGACGCTTGCCGGGCTCTCGGGCGGCTACGGTAATATCGGCTACATGGGACCGGGCCTGGCGCTCGCCGTGCTCGGGCCGAAGGCCTCGGCGCCGACTGCGCTGATCTTCTGCTGCGACAGCATCTTTCTGTTCACGATCGTGCCGCTGCTGATTGAGCTCTCGGACCGCGATCATCCCTCGATCGTGCATGCCTTCGGCGTCGTGCTGAAGCAGATCGTGCTGAACCCGTTGATCATGTCGGCCTGTTTTGGCGCGGCCTTCGCATCGCTGCATATCGAGATGCCGGTCGCGCTCGATCGCACCATCACCTTCCTCCAGAACGCAGCCGCCCCGACCGCGCTGTTCGTGCTCGGCGTGACCGTGGCGCTCCGTCCGTTCGATCGGGTCCCGTGGGAGGTGCCGGGCGTGATCGCGATCAAGCTCCTGATCCACCCGCTCGCAGCTTTCGGCCTGATGCTGGCGTTCGGCCCGTTCGCGCAGCCCTGGGCCGCGACCGCCGTGCTGATGGCCTCGCTGCCGCCGGCTTTGAACGTGTTCGTCATCGCCCGGCAGAACGACGCCTGGATCGAATCCGCCTCCGTCGCAGTGCTCCTCGGGACGTTTGCATCCGTTGTCACGCTGACCAGCGTGATGTGGGCGATCCAGACCGGGCGGCTGGCGTTTCCTTGAGCGGCGGTTACTTCCGCCAAGTCGGCGTCAGCCCCTCGCGCATCGCAAAACGCCGGAGCGGGCCGATCGCGCCGAGCAGGTGCATGCCGACCGCGCGGACCGGCTGGAGCGGCAGGAAATCGTTGAGCAGTGAGCGGTTGGCGATGTCGATCGCAAAGGTCCGGCTCAGGATGTCCGGGCGCCGGGCCCGGTCGTAACGCTTGAGCACGTCGGGCGCGCCGGGATCCTGGCCCGATGCGATGGCCTCGCCTGCGAGCCTCGCAATGTCGGCGGCATCGCGAAGGCCGAGATTGAGGCCCTGGGCGCCGATCGGGGGAACCACATGGGCGGCTTCGCCGACCAGCGCGATGCGGTCGCGACCAAAGGATTTTGGACGTTCGATCGCCAGCGGGAACAAATGGCGGCCCGGCTCCACCGTCATGCGTCCGAGGATCGAATGGGACTGCTTCTCGATCGCGGCGGACAATTCCTCGTCGCTCAGGCCGCGAAGTCGCTCTGCGTCCGCAGGCGCCGAGACCCAGACGACGCTGGAGCGATCGCCGGGCAGAGGCACGAACACGCAAGGGCCATGCGGGGTGTGGAACTCGGTCGAGACGTTGCGATGGGGCCGCGCGTGGCCGACATTGAAGGTCAGCGCCGTCTGGGTCAGCTCGCGCCGCGTCACCGCGATGCCGGAGGCTTGGCGGCACAGCGAATGCCGGCCGTCGGCGCCGACCACGAGGCGGGCCGAGAGAAATTGCGCAGCCGCGGTGCGGATCGCGACGTCATCGGCTTCGATGACGACAGTTTCGGCCTCGTCGTCGAAACGGACGACATCGGGCAGTTCGGCCGCGCGCGCCTCCAGCGCCAGCATCAGCGAGCGGTTGTCGATATTGTAACCGAAGGCATCGAGGCCGATTTCGTGGCAGGAGAACCGGACCTCGGGGCTGCGAAACAGCCGGCCGGTGTCGTCGACGAGCCGCATGATTTCAAGCGCGGCCGCCTTGTCCTTGCAGCGCGGCCAGACGTCGAGGCTCTCCAGCAGATCGACGGAGGCACCGAGTAGCGCCGTGGTGCGATTGTCGGCATAGGGCACGCGACGCGCCACCAGTGCGGTCCGTGCGCCTGCCTGCGCCAATGCGATGGCCGCGCCAAGTCCCGCCGGTCCGCCGCCGATTACGGCCGCGTCAAAGAGTGTCGATGCATCTGTCATGGAACGACATTTGACACGCCCCGCGGCAAATTCAAGCCCACTGATATTTCCCTGATTTTATGACGAATTGTGCGACCGGGCGCCGCAATGGCTTATGTGCAAACCGGTGTCATTCTGATAGCAGAAGCCATGGACAGCCAAGAGGATTCCCTGAAGCCCAGGCCCGCGATCCGCGCCGCCGCCTTCTCGGTGCACATCTTCACCGCGTTCGGTGCGGCGATCGCGCTGCTGGCGATGCTTGAGGCCGTGCGCGAGCACTGGGCGGCAATGTTTCAATGGCTGGGCGTCGCCCTCATCATCGACGCGATCGACGGGCCGATTGCGCGCCGGCTCAACGTCAAGGACGTGCAGCCGAACTGGTCGGGCGACGTGCTCGATCTCGTGGTCGATTTCGTCACCTACGTCTTCGTGCCGGCCTATGCGATCGTGGCCAGCGGCTTGCTGCTGCCGGTCGCAGCACCCTTGCTCGGCGTCGCCATCATCGTCACCAGCGCATTATATTTCGCCGATCTGCGCATGAAGGCGGAGGACAATCATTTCCGCGGTTTTCCGGCGCTGTGGAATGCGGCGGCGTTCTATCTGTTCCTGCTGCACTGGTCGCCGCTGCTCTCGACGCTGCTGGTCGCGGCCCTGGTGGTGCTGACCTTCGTGCCGTTCCACGTGCTGCATCCCGTGCGCGTCGTGCGGCTGCGTTGGCTGACGATGTCGCTGATCGCGATCTGGGCTCTGCTCTCCTTCTACACGCTGCAGATGGACTTTCGCGTCGGCACCGGCGTGACTGTCGCGCTCTGCGCGATCGCGCTCTGGATCAGCTTTAGCGACGCATTGATACGGCTGACAAGATCCTTCGCATGATGCACCTGTTGACCAGCCCCGAAGCCTGGGCCGCGCTCCTCACCTTGACCGCGCTCGAGATCGTACTCGGCATCGACAACGTCATCTTCCTGTCGGTGATCGTCTCGCGCATTCCCGAGAAGCAGGCGCACCGCGCCCGCCAGATCGGGCTGGCGCTGGCGCTGATCTTCCGCATCATCCTGCTCAGCCTCCTGGTCTGGCTGATCGGCCTGACCGCGCCGGTGTTTTCGTTTTCGGGTTACGGCTTCTCCTGGCGCGACCTCATCCTGATCGGCGGCGGCCTGTTCCTGATCGCGAAGGCGACGCACGAGATTCATGGCGAGGTCGAAGCCGATGACGGCGAGGGCGACGAAAAGTCCCCTCGTAACGCTTTCTTCTGGGTCATCGTCCAGATCGTGATCATCGACATGGTGTTCTCGCTGGACTCGATCATCACCGCGATCGGCATGGCGCAGGACCTCGAGATCATGATCGCGGCCGTCGTGATAGCCTGCCTGATCATGTACATTTCGTCGGGGCCGGTGTCGCGATTCGTCGCGGAGCACCCGACCACGAAAATGCTGGCGCTGGCCTTCCTGGTGCTGATCGGCGTCGCGCTGGTTGCGGACGGATTCCAATTCCACATCCCGCGCGGCTACATCTATTTCGCGATTGCGTTCTCGGCGGCGGTCGAGTTCTTCAACGTGCTGGCGAAACGCAACCGCAGGAAAACGGCCAAGCCGTCGGTCTAGGCATTCCAGCCGGCGTCGAGTTGACAAGGCGGGCGCGATGTCTTTCGCTGGCCCGCCAGAAGAGGAGGTCAGGTGATGACCAAAGCCGTCCGTGTGCACAAGGTCGGAGGCCCCGAAGCCCTGGTCTATGAGAGCGTCGATGTTCCGGCGCCGGGCCCCGGCGAGGTGCGCATCCGCCAGCATGCCGTCGGCCTGAACTTCATCGACGTCTATTACCGCACCGGCCTCTACAAGGCGCCGGGGCTGCCCTTCATCGCCGGCAACGAGGCCTCGGGCGAGGTTCTCGCAGTCGGGCCGGGCGTGACGAATTTCCATCCGGGCGACCGCGTCGCCTACTACCACAATCTCGGCGCCTATACCGGGGAGCGCAACATCCCCTGGGAGCGGCTGGTCAAGCTGCCCGACCACATCACCCACGAGCAGGGCGCCGTGCTGATGCTGAAGGGGTTGACGGTCTGGTATCTCCTGCACAAGACCTTCAAGGTCGAGCCGCATCATCGCGTGCTGATCCATGCCGCGGCGGGCGGCATCGGCCTGCTCGCCTGCCAATGGGCGAGGGCAATGGGCGCCCACGTTATCGGTACCGTCGGCTCGCGCGAGAAGGCTGCGCTTGCCGAGGCCAATGGCTGCGACCATGTCATCCTCTACAACGAGGAAGACTTCGTCGCGCGCGTCAAACAGATCAGCCGCAACGAGGGCTGCGACGTGGTTTATGACGGTGTCGGCAAGGCGACGTTCCCGGGCTCGCTGTCCTGCCTGAAGCCGCGCGGGATGTTCGTCTCCTTCGGCAATGCCTCAGGCCCGGTGCCGCCATTCTCGATCGCCGAGCTCAACACTCACGGCTCGCTGTTTGCGACCCGGCCCAAGCTCAACGACTATATCGGCACGCGCAAGGAATTGCTGGAAGGCGCCGACACGCTGTTCGCCGCCGTCATCAACGGCAAGCTGCACGTGCCGATCAACCATGCCTACGCGCTCAAGGACGCCGCCAAGGCGCATATCGATCTCGAAAGCCGCAAGACCACCGGCGCGTCGATCTTGAAGCCGTAGCTCGCCGTCATTGCGAGCGAAGCGAAGCAATCCAGAATCTTTCCATTGAGGCAGTCTGGATTGCTTCGTCGCTTCGCTCCTCGCAACGACGAACGCGTCACGCCACGCGCCGTGCCGCGCCTGCCCTGGTCAAAATCCCGTCCAGACAATCGATCATCTCGGCGATCTCGGCCCGCGTGACGTTCAGCGCCGGCATGAAGCGCAACGTGTCGACCTGCGGCGCGTTCAGCAGCACGCCGGCCTCGAACGCCTGCGCGACTATGCCGGGCGCGATCGGCAGCTTGAGGTCGAGCGCGCGCAGGAGGCCGCGGCCACGCACTTCGCCGAGCCCATGCCGCGCCGAGACCTTCTGCAATTCGCTTTCGAGCAGCAGCCCGGTTTCGGTCGCCGTCTTCAGGAACTCCGGCTTGTTGACCTCGTCGAGCACCGCGAGCCCCACCGCGCACATGATCGGGTTGCCGTTGAACGTGCCACCCTGGTCGCCGTGCTCGAAGCAGGCGGCGCGGTCGGTCGCGAGCAGCGCCGCGAGCGGCACGCCGCCGCCGATGCCCTTGCCGAGCGTCATGATGTCGGGCGCGATGCCGGTGTGCTCGTAGTGGAAGAGCTTGCCGGTCCGGCCCATGCCGGTCTGGATTTCGTCGAAGATCAGGAGGAGGCCGTGTGCGTCGGTGAGCGCGCGCAACTCCTGCAAGAACTGATCGGTCGCCGGCCACACGCCTGATTCACCCTGGATAGGCTCGAGCATCACAGCGACGGTGTTGTCGTTGATCAGCTTTTCGACCGACGCGATGTCGTTGAGCTTCGCCTTCTTGAAGCCGGCGACCTTCGGCTCGAACAGCGGCTCAAAGGCCTTCTTGCCTGAGGCCGACATCGTCGCCAGCGTGCGGCCGTGAAAGCCGCCTTCGAAGCTGATGATCTCGAATGCGCCACCTCTGTGGATGCTGCCATATTTGCGCGCGAGCTTGATCGCGCCCTCGTTGGCTTCCGCACCGGAATTGGCAAAGAACACCTGGTCGAACGCGCTGTTTGCGACCAGTGCCTGCGCGAGCTTCAGGCTGGGCTCGTTGTAGAAGGCCGGGCTTGGCGTCAGCAGCCGCTTGGCCTGCGCGGCAAGCGCGTCGGCGATCGCGGGCGGGGAGTGGCCGAGGCAGTTGACGGCCCAGCCCTGCACGAAATCGAGATAGCGCTTGCGGTTGTCGTCCCAGAGGTAGGAGCCGGCGCCGCGGACGAACACGGCCTTGGGCCGAGCGGTGATGTCCATCAACGCGTCATACGGATGGGTGACGTTGGTCATGTCGAACTCCTCTGGAGGCGGGGGGAAAGGGCGCGCGAACAGCAAAAAGGCCGCACCTTGCGGGTGCGGCCTTCTCGAAGACTTAAGCTGAAGTCAGTGCTTCAGCGGCGTCGTCGGACATGGCGCACCCTCTCATCGTCGCGGAAGCGACGGCGGAGCATTTCGGTGCGCTGATGGGTCCGAGCGTTGATCATGGGACGCGGCAATACATGTGAATGGCGGGGCTTGTCAAGCGGGCGCTTTACAGACCACTCGCGCAGCGTGCATGGGGCAGGAGAGAGATGCGCGCCTAGCAACCATTACGTCTCTAGCGCGTTTGTGATCGACGTACGCGAATTGGCTCGAACCGAACGCATGACGGTTCTGACCAAGAGGGGCGGGACCAACCAGATAGTTTAAAGCCTTGTCTGACACGCCTTATCCGATCGACCTCGACAGCATTCGCGGCGCGTTCCCGCCGGGCATCGAGGCGCCGTCGCTGTTGCTGGACTTCGCCGGCTGGTTGGAGGGGCGCCCCTGGGGCAGCGTCGGCTGCTTCTCCTTGCAAGGCCAATTCTCCGATCACGCTCCGATTGTCGACGGCAGTCCCTTGCGCGACAGGTTTTCGCTGTTCATGCGGTTGCCGGATGGCTCGGCTGTTGGCGGCTGGTATGGCGCGGGTCTCGACCGTGACAATCCGCCGATCGTGGGGCTTGGGTCCGAGGGCGATTACGAGCTGCTGGCACCGAGCCTCGATGGCCTGCTCGCAAAACTGACGTCGCAACAATTCGACAAGGCCTGGAGCGATCTGAAGCCGCACGACGAAGTCGAATGCCAGACGGTCGAACTTGCGCAATGGCTCACCGGACGGCTGAGCGGGGAGATGGCGGCGCCCGATGACGATCCGTCGGAGCTGCCCGACTTTCGCGGTTTCATGGAAAAATGGAGCCGGGATCGCGAAGACTACTGGGCCAATCATCGCTTGATGGCCGAACTCGGCTGGCGCCTCGCCGCGCATCTACCGAAGGGCAAGAAGCCCTGGGATAGGACGAGCTTCGAGATCGCGATCGTCGGCAGGCAATACCAGGCGCGTGTGCTGACGGGCGGGCCGCAGCCGTTCGAGGAAGCCACCGCGATCGAATCCCTGCTGCGCGATCTGCGCGAGGAGATGCGCCGCGCGCAGCCTGAGCTCGGGCTGTGGTACGCGATGAACTTCGGGCTTTATGCCGACGGCCGCGTCATGCCCAACTTCGAATACGATGTGCGCCCGAGCATCGACGGCGAGCCTGCGAAGCTGTCCGAGGCGCAAGCCGATCTTGCCCGCGCGCCGCGGCCGGAGCGCTGGGTGCCGAAATGGCTGGCGGGATCTTGAAGCCCGGATTGCCGCGACGCTGCCGCCCCGCCGGCGCGCCGAAATCTTTGCACCTCCGATCCCCCTTGACTTAGAGCGCGCTCGAAGGGGTATCTGTAGGCGCGTCAGTACGAGAACGGGCACACATGAAGATCGGCGACCTCGCAAAACGAACCGGCCTGTCGACGCACACGCTGCGCTACTACGAGCGCATCGGGCTGCTGCCATACGCCGACCGGGATCGCTCCGGCCAGCGTGACTTTGACGCATCGATCCTCACATGGATCGAATTCCTCGGTCGGCTCAAGACCACGGGAATGCCGATCCGGGACATGTTGCGTTACGCGGCGCTTCGCGACGAAGGCGACGCTACCGGCACAAGCCGGCGGCAGATCCTTGAAGTCCACCGGGAACAGGTGCGCACGCAGATTGCCGAACTCCAGGAATGCCTGCTCGTCCTTGATACGAAGATCGCCGGCTATGCCAGCGATGAACAGAGGATGAAGGAAAATGACGCACGCCTCAACACAAGACGAAAGCCGCTTCGATCGCGGCCAGCGGGCCCTGTTACGCATTGACGGCAGAGCTGGTGAAGCGGTCGTCGCCTCACTCGCCGACATTGCTCCGGATTTCGCACGATACGTGATCGAGTTTCCGTTCGGCGACATTTACTGCCGCCCGGGCCTCGGCCTGCGCGATCGCGAGATCGCGACGATCGCCGCGCTGACGGCCCTCGGAAATGCCGCGCCTCAGCTCAAGGTGCATCTCGAGGCGGGTCTGAACGTCGGGCTGTCTCGCGACGAGATCGTGGAGGTCATCATGCAGATGGCCGTCTATGCGGGCTTCCCGGCGGCGCTGAACGGGCTGTTCGCAGCCAAGGAAGTGTTCGCCGCACGTGACGAACAGCAGGCGTCGGGAGAAGCGGACGGCGGGCGTGATGTTGCCGTAGCTTAGCGACGGCCCGCTCCCTCTCCCGCTTGCGGGAGAGGGAGCGGAGAGTTCGTCGCTGCACTGACCGCGACAGCGGAAGATCAGAATCCCGCGACGCTGCCGTGCAGGTCGTATTGGTCGGCGCGCTCGATCTTGGCGGTGACGATCTCGCCGACGCGCAAGGGCCGGCGGCTCGACAGGTAGACGGCGCCGTCGATCTCCGGCGCGTCGGCCTTGGATCGGCCCTTTGAGACGGTCGGGCCGACCTCGTCGATGATGACCTGCTGGCGCGTGCCGACCTTGCGCTTCAGCCGGCGCGCAGAAATCTTCTGCTGTCGCGCCATCAACGCGTTGTAGCGCTCCTGCTTGATCTCTTCCGGCACGGGGTTCTCGATCGCGTTCGCGGTCGCGCCGGCGACCGGCTCGTATTTGAAGCAGCCGAGCCGATCGATCTCGGCTTCGTCCAGCCAGTCGAGCAGATAGGCAAAGTCCGCGTCGGTTTCGCCGGGGAAACCGACGATGAAGGTCGAGCGCAACGCGAGATCGGGACATTGCTCGCGCCAACGCTTGATCCGCGCCAGCGTCTTGTCCTGCGCCGCCGGGCGCTTCATCGCCTTCAGCACCTCGGGGCTTGCGTGCTGGAACGGGATGTCGAGATAGGGCAGCACCTTGCCCTCGTTCATCAGCGCGATGACCTCGTCGACATGCGGGTAGGGGTAGACATATTGCAAGCGGACCCAGGCCCCTAATTCGCCGAGCTCGCGCGCGAGGTCGATAAATTTGGCGCGGACCTGGCGATCCTTCCACGGGCTCTCGGCGTATTTCAGATCGGCGCCGTAGGCCGAGGTGTCCTGCGAGATCACCAGCAGCTCCTTGACGCCGGCGTCGACCAGGCGCTCGGCCTCGCGCAGCACGTCGTTGGCCGGACGCGAGACCAGGTCGCCGCGCAGCTTCGGAATGATGCAGAAGGTGCAGCGGTTGTTGCAGCCCTCGGAGATTTTCAAATAGGCGTAGTGCCGCGGCGTCAGCTTGATGCCCTGCGGCGGCACCAGATCGAGATGCGGATTGTGGGCGGGCGGCAGCGCGCGATGCACGGCGTCCAGCACGCTCTCATATTGCTGCGGGCCGGTGATGGAGAGCACGCCGGGATAGGCCTGCTCGATCTGCTCGGGTTCCGCGCCCATGCAACCGGTCACGATCACCTTGCCGTTCTCGGCCATGGCCTCGCCGATCGCCGAGAGCGATTCCTGCTTGGCGCTGTCGAGGAAGCCGCAGGTGTTGACGATGACGATGTCGGCCCCGTCATGCTTGCGGGCGAGCTCATAGCCCTCGGCGCGCAGGCGCGTGATGATGCGCTCGGAATCCACCAAAGCCTTGGGGCACCCGAGCGACACGAAGCTGACCTTCGGCGCAGCCGTCTGATCCATATCCAAATCTGCCTGATTGACAGGGTTGAGCTAGTCCCAATTGCCCATAATTACAACCCTTTGCATGGCCGGCGGGCATGCTATGGATGAATCACTGGTGGTGAGTGAGCAATGAGCGCCGAACAGTCGCCCAAAATCGTGATCGTCGATGAAAGCCCGATCCGGGCTGCGATCCTCGAAGAAGGGTTGCGGGAGGCCGGATTCACGCAGATCGTCCATATCCGCGAGATGCAGAGCCTGCTCGCCCGTATTTATGCGGTCGATCCTGATATCATCCTGATCGATCTGGAAAACCCCAGTCGCGACGTGCTGGAAGCGATGTTCCAGGTCAGCCGCGCCGTGAAGCGGCCGATCGCGATGTTCGTCGACCAGAGCGATTCATCCTCGATCCAGGCCTCGGTCGAGGCGGGGGTCTCCGCCTATATCGTCGACGGGCTGAGGAAGGAGCGCATCAAGCCGATCCTCGACCTCTGCGTGTCGCGCTTCAATGCCTTCGCAAAACTCCAGGAGGAACTGGAGCGTACCAAGTCGCAGCTCGAGGATCGCAAGGTCATCGAGAAGGCCAAGGGCATCCTGATGAAGGTGAAGGGCCTGACCGAGGACGAGGCCTATGTGCTGCTGCGCTCCACCGCGATGCGCGAGAAGAAGAAAATCGGCGAGATCGCCCAGTCGATCATCACCGCGTCGGAGATGCTGAAATGACCACTCCCCTCCGCATCGGGTTCATTCCGCTGGTCGATGCCGCAGCGCTGATCGTTGCCGTCGACAAGGGATTTGCCGCGGCCGAAGGGCTCGAGGTCGAACTGGTCCGCGAGGTCTCCTGGTCCAACGTCCGCGACAAGCTCAACATCGGCTTGTTCGACGCCGCGCACCTGCTCGCGCCCGTCGCGATCGCGTCCTCGCTCGGTCTCGGGCATGTCAAGGTGCCGATTGCGGCGCCCTTCAATCTCGGCATCAACGGTAACGCGATCACAGTCTCGCCGGCGCTTCATGCCGGGCTGATGGAGGAGATCGACGGCGACCGCTTCGATCCGCTCGCCACGGCAAAAGCATTGGCGCGCGTGGTCGCCAAGCGGCGCAAAGCGGGGGCCGATCCGTTGACCTTCGGCATGACCTTCCCGTTCTCGACCCACAATTATCAATTGCGGTTCTGGATGGCGGCGGCCGGCGTCGATCCCGACGAGGACGTGCGGCTGGTGGTGCTTCCGCCGCCCTATATGGTCGACAGTCTCGCAAATGGGCACGTCGATGCGTTCTGCGTCGGCGCGCCCTGGAATTCGATCGCGGTCGATCTCGGGATCGGCCACATCCTGCATTTCGTCTCCGACATCCTGGCCCATGCGGCGGAGAAGGTGCTGGCGCTCCGCCAGGTCTGGGCCGACAAGAATCCGGACGTGGTCGCCAGCCTGGTGCGCGCGGCGGTGAAAGCCGCGGAGTTCATCGAGCATCCGGAAAACCGGACCGAAGCGGCCCGGATCCTGGCGCAGCCGGAGCGGATCGGTGTCGATGCCGAAGTCATTCAGCGCACCCTCACGGGGCGCCTCAAGATTTCGCCGGATGGCACCTTTCGCGAGAGCGGCAGCTACCTCCTGGTGGGACGCGAGGAAGCAGGGCGCCCCGATCCGGTCCAGGCCGCCTGGCTTTATGCGCAGATGGTTCGCTGGGGGCAGACGACGCTGACGGCCGACGGCGTCAAGACGGCCATGGCCGTGTTCAGGCCCGACCTCTACGACGGCGCCCTCGGTCGCCGGCCGCCCGCCCAAGCCCCCGCGGCATTCGGCGCATTCGCCGGCCCCGCCTTCGATCCCGCCAATATTCGGGGGCATCTCGAAGCCTTCGAGGTGGGTCGCTGGAAGGTGTGATTCGGGCCTGCATCGTTTTTGAGCGCTGGAGATCCGAGTCTAAATTTTAGGCCGACTGCTCGAATTTCATAAGAGTTCCAGAGCCAAGAGTTCCCCAAGGCGCTCTTAATTACCTGATACGACACACATTTTCATTTCGTCGAAGCTGGCACGCAACTTGAATGTTGCAGTGCGGCCAGCCTGTCACAGATGCCTGCTGCGCCAGTCCCCAGCAACGAAGCTGATCGGACCGTTGGGTGCACAGCCGGCTCTCGAGCCAGCCGAGCTCCTCGCGGGTCGTGCACTTTCCGTCGATACCACCCAGGTGGCCGCAGGAGCTTCGTTACTGACCATGAAACTCGACACCGTCTCAGTCGACTTTACCGACGACCAGAAACGCTATCTCGAAGGCTTCACGACCGGTCTGCAGATCAGTCGCGTCGGTCGCGGTCTCGGCGGCGGCGCCGGCAAGGCGAACACCGAGCCGACCGGTCCCGATGCCGTGCACATCAAGGCGCAGGACAAGGTCATCGCCGCGGGCAAGAAGCTCGCCGACCAGGAGAAGGTCAAGCGCGACGAGCATCCCTTCGATGCGTATCCGCGTCTCCGCCAGCAGGCGCTCGACAATACGCCGCCGAGCCCGGCGGACAATTTCCGCTGGCGCTATTACGGCATCTTCTACGTCGCGCCGACGCAGGACTCCTACATGTGCCGTCTGCGCATTCCGAACGGCATCATGAAGCATTGGCAGCTGACCGGCCTTGCCGATCTCGCCGATGAAACGTGCGGTCCCTACAGCCACGTCACGACGCGCGCCAATCTGCAGCTTCGCGAGATCCCGCCGAAGAACGCCGTGAAGCTGATCGAGGGCATTCAGGACCTCGGCCTGTGCTCGCGCGGCTCCGGCGCCGACAACATCCGCAACGTGACGGGAACGCCGACGGCGGGCATCGATCCGCAGGAGCTGATCGACACACGGCCTTATGCGCGCGAGTGGCACTACCACATCCTGAACGATCGCTCGTTGTATGGCTTGCCGCGCAAGTTCAACGTCGCCTTCGACGGTGCCGGCAGGATCGCCGTGCTCGAGGAGACCAACGACATCGCTTTCACGGCGGTCGAGGTGAAGGACGGCTTCGGCGTCGAGCCCGGGACCTGGTTCCGCCTCGGCCTCGGCGGCATCACCGGCCACAAGGACTTTGCCAAATATTCCGGCATCGTCGTGAAGCCTGAAAACGCGACCGCCGTTGCCGACGCCATCGTGCGCGTCTTCATCGAGCATGGCGACCGCACCAACCGCAACAAGGCGCGGTTGAAATACGTGCTCGACGCCATGGGCCATGACGGTTTCCTCAAGCTCGTCGAAGAGCGGCTGAAGACGCCATTCACGCGCGTGCCGGAAGAGGCGTTTGCGCCGCGACCGGCCGCGGACCGCATGGCGCATATCGGCGTGCACAAGCAGAAGCAGAACGGCTTGAACTGGATCGGCGTGTCGCTGACGCTCGGCAAGATCAGCTGCGATCAGATGCGGGGCCTCGCCAAGGTGGCGCGGGACCTCGGCGACGGCGAGATCCGTCTGACCGTCTGGCAAAACCTGCTGATATCAGGGGTGCGCGACGAGAATGTCGAACTCGCCATCGCGGCGATCAAGCAGATTGGGCTTGCGGTCGAGGCCTCGCATATCCGCGCCGGCCTGATCGCCTGCACTGGCAACGCCGGTTGCCGCTTTGCCGCCTCCAACACCAAACGCCACGCTGCCGAGATCGGCGACTGGTGCGAGCCGCGCGTCGAGATGGACAAGCCAGTCAACATCCACGTCACCGGCTGCCACCATTCCTGTGCCCAGCACTACATCAGCGACATCGGCCTGATCGGGGCGCGCGTGCCGGTGAACGACGAGGACACTGTCGAGGGCTATCATCTCTTCACCGGCGGCGGGTTCGGTCCTGACGCCGACGTCGGGCAGGAGGTCTACCACGACCTCAAGGCCGAAGACGCGCCGAAGACGGTCGAAGGGTTGCTCAAGGCCTATATCGCCCATCGCTCGTCTCCCGACGAGACGTTCCTGTCCTTTGCGCGCCGCCACGACGGCGAGACGCTGCGCAAGCTTGCCGATGCCGAGGTGTCTTCATGAACCAGATCAGCCCTCCACCCAAACTAGACATCATTCCCACGAGTGCCCCGTTCTCCGACGCGCAACGCTCCTGGCTGAACGGCTTCTTTGCCGGGCTGCTGTCGCCTGACGCGGCCACGCCGCTGTCGGCCGAGCAGGGCGCTGCTGTCATGCAAGGCGGTGATGGTGATGACGGTGAAGCGCCGTGGCACGACCAGACCATGCCGATCGCCGATCGGATGAAACTCGCCGAAGGCCGTCCCGTGCGGCGCAAGATGATGGCGGCGATGGCGCAGCAGGATTGCGGGCAGTGCGGCTACAATTGCCACGACTATTCGGAGGCGATCGCGAGCCGCAGTGAAGCGCGGCTCAACCTTTGCGTCCCCGGCGGCAAGGAAACCGCGCGGATGCTGAAGTCACTGCATGAAGAGCTGGACAAGGCGCCGGCGGCAAAGGCCGGCGACAAGCAAGACGCTGTGGCGGCCCCCGCCGTGACCGTGACGATCGCCGAGCCCGGCCGCTCGCGCGACAACCCTGTTGCGGCGACCTTCCTGTCGCGCCGTCTTCTCAACAAGGGAAAGTCCGAGAAGGAAACCTATCACGTCGAGTTCGATCTCTCCGAGAGCAAGCTCGACTATGTCGTCGGTGACAGTTTTGGCGTGTTCGCGCGCAACGAGCTCGGTCTCGTCGACCAGGTCATCGCGTTGCTCGGCGCGTCCCACACCACCAAGGTCAATGGCAAGACGCTGCGCGAGGTGCTGATCGACGACGTCTCGCTGTCGCCGGCGCCCGACACGCTGTTCGAACTGCTCTCCTTCATCACTGGCGGCGCGCAGCGCGAGAGGGCGCGGGCACTGGCGCAGGGCGAGGATCCCGATGGCGATGCCGCCACGCTCGACGTCATGGCGGCGCTGCAGAAGTTCTCGGGCACGCGGCCGCATCCTGAAGCCTTCGTCGAGGCGCTGGAGCCGCTGCAGCCGCGGCTCTATTCGATCTCGTCGTCGCACAATGCGACGCCTGGAAAGTTGTCGCTGACGGTCGATTCCGTGCGCTACGTGATCGGCAAGCGCAAGCGCATCGGCGTCGCCTCGACCTTCCTCGGCGAGCGCATCGCCGAAGGCGAGAAGCTCAAGGTCTATGTGCAGAAGGCGCACAATTTCGGTCTGCCGCAGGATCCGAAGACGCCGATCATCATGGTCGGCCCCGGCACCGGCATTGCGCCGTTCCGCGCCTTCCTGTTCGACCGCAAGGCGACCGGCGCGCCCGGCAAGAACTGGCTGTTCTTCGGCCATCAGCGCAGCGATTGCGACTTCTTCTACCAGGAGGAGCTCAACGCGATGAAGACCTCGGGCCTGCTCACGCGCATGTCGCTGGCGTGGTCGCGCGACGGCGAGAAGAAGTTCTACGTGCAGGACCGCATGCGCGAGGTCGGCCGCGAGCTGTGGACGTGGCTTGCCGAGGGGGCGCATCTCTACATCTGCGGCGATGCCAAGCGCATGGCCAAGGACGTCGAGCGCGCGCTGGTCGATATCGTCGCCCAGTTCGGGGCGCGATCGACCGACGAAGCCGTCAGTTTTGTCGCCGAACTCAAGAAGACGGGCCGGTTCCAGGCTGACGTCTACTAGCTGTCATCTCACCGTCATCCGAGTCAGTTCCAACTGGCTCGGATTTGAACGAATAAGATTCTCGGAACCTGCGCGTAGGAAGAATTTGCTCCTGCGATGCGAGGCTTTCAGAGAACCTGTATCGCTATTTGCGCGGGTCTCTTGCCCGCCACCCCGGTTGATCCCTCATAATCCCCCAAATGGGGCGTTGGAGATCGACCATGCGCGAACTATCGGCGGAAGCCAGGCTGCACTTCTACGCGCGCTCGCTCTCGCGGCGGACCGGGGCGAGTGTGCATCATGCCGCGATGTACAGCGCCTTCGCGGTCATCGCCGCCATCGTGTTCGGCACGCTCTCGGTGCACCCGTTCTGATGACCCGCGTAGGGTGGGTTAGCCGAAGGCGTAACCCACCAACTTCGTTCCGCATGCGCTGAGCCATGGTGGGTTACGCTTCGCTAACCCACCCTACGGACCAACCTCACGCCCCGCGCCTGAACGGCGCGACCTCGATCCCTGCGTCCTTCAAAGCCTGCCGCAGACCGCGCGCGATCTCGACCGCGCCGGGCGTATCCCCGTGGATGCACACCGTGTCGGTTCGCATCTTGATGACCTTGCCCGTGACCGAAACCACCGCACCGTCCTGCACCATGCGCACCACGCGGTCGGCGATCGCCTTGGCGTCATGCAGCACCGCGCCCTCCTTCTTGCGCGAGACGAGATTGCCGTCGTCCTCATAGGCGCGGTCGGCGAACACCTCATGCACCATCGGCAGATTGGCGGCTTCGCCGGCCTTCACCAGCTTCGAATTGGCGAGCACGACGAAAATCAGGCTCGGGTCGACCGCCTTGATGCCGGCGGCGATCGCCTTCGCCGTCATTTCGTCCTCGCAGGCGACGTTGGAGAGCGCGCCATGCGCCTTCACATGCGTGACCTTGTGGCCGGCGGCGGTCGCGATCGCCTGCAACGCGCCAATCTGGTAGGCGACGAGGTTCTCGATCTCGGAGGCCTTCAGGCCCGCGATCGGATGGCGGCCGAAGCCATGCAGGTCGCGATATCCAGGATGCGCGCCGACCGAGACGCCGCGCGCTTTCGCCAGCTCGACCGTCCGGCGCATGATATCGGGATCGCCGGCGTGGAAGCCGCAGGCGACGTTGACCGAGCTCGCCAGTTCGATCATCGCGGCATCGTTGCCCATCTCCCACGCGCCAAAACCTTCGCCGAGATCGCAATTGAGATCGATCGTCTTCATTGGCTGCTCTCCATCTCTGGTCGTGTTGTCGTTTACGGCTCGGCCGCAACCTGCCAGGTCCCGGCGTCGACGGCACTGACAGCATAGCCCGCGACGTTGGCGTCGCTGAGCGCTTCGATGTTGAGCGCGATGGTGTCGGCGGAGCGCAGGCGATCGGACAGGTTGCGGATCAATTGCGCAAACTTCCTTGCCTCGTCCTGCGCCTCGGCCATGCTGACCGCCTTGAAGCGGAACGCCGTTCCTGCCGAGGTCTGCGCGAGACGGCCGACATCGGCCGTGATCACGGTCGCGATCTTCGGGTAACCGCCGGAGGTGCCGCGATCCATCATCAGCGCGATCGGTGCGCCGTTGCCGGGCACCTGGATGCTGCCGTTGACCGTGCCGTCGGAGACGATGTTGTGGCCGTGCAGATGCTTGATCGCGGGACCTTCCAGCCGGTAGCCCATGCGATCTGACGTCGCCGAGATCTTCCACTCGCTGTCGAGGAACAGCGCCTTGTTGGCGTCGTCGAATTCGTCGTCCTGCGGTCCGAGCAGTACGCGGATCGGACCGCTCGATGGCTTCGGCAATTCGATACGCAGTTCCGGTGCACCGCTTGCGGCATCGACGGTGAATTCGTCGCCGGCCTGCAACGGGCGCGGGTAGGGGCTGCCGAGACCGGCACGGGCGTTGACCGCGAGACTGCCGAACACCGGCTCGCCCTTGATCCCGCCTTCGATCGCCAGATAAGTGAACGCACCGCCGCGAGCAAAACCCAGCGTCAGCGTCTCGCCGTCCTTCAGCGTCACCGATGTGTCCATGGCGACCGGACTGCCGGCGATGTCCGTGTTGCGGGGCGCGCCTGAAATCGCGACGCGCACGGCACCGTCGCGCGCGGTGAACGAGGCGCCGAACGGGCCGACCTCGACAGCGGCTGCAAACGGTTCGTTGCCGACAAGCGTGTTCGCTGCCGCGAGCGAGAGGCGGTCCATCGCTCCGCTGACCGTCAGACCATAGCGTTGCGCGCCATGGCGTCCGCCGTCCTGGATCGAGCTTGCGGGCCCGATGCTGGCGATCACGAGCCGGCTCATGCGATCACCTGCTCGGCAATGATCTCGCCGGCCTCGGCGGCGCGGTCCTGTTCCTCGAACGTCTTGTGGTCGATGGCGAAAAACGTCACGCGATCGCCGGGTTCGGTGAGAAAGGTCGGATTGCGGTGGAGCTGATAGGTCCGCACAGGCGTGCGGCCGAGCAGGTGCCAGCCGCTTGGCGCTGCCAGGCACTGGATTCCAGCCTGGATGCCGCCGATCGAGATCGTGCCGGCAGGCGTCAGCAGCCGCGGATTCTGCCGCCGCGACATCTGCAGGGATTTGTCGAGCCCGCTGAGATAGGACCAGCCCGGCGTAAAGCCGATCATGGCAACCTTGTAGTCGCCGGCGACGTGGCGCGCGACGATGTCGTCGGGTGTGGTATTCAGCGCCTTCGCGACGTCCTCGAGGTCGATGCCGTGCTCGCCGCCATAGGCGACCGGAATGCGCCAGCGGCGCGCCTTAGTGGCCGGTGGCAGCGGCTGGCTGGCGAGCGCGAGCAGCTTTTCGCCAAGGGCGTCGAAGCCGATCTTGCCGGGATCGTAATGCACCAGCAGCGAGCGATAGGTCGGCACGGACTCGGTGATGCCATCGATCGGGCTTGCTGCGAGCGCCTTGTCGAGCGCCAGCACGCGCTGGTTCGCGTCGTCGTCGATGGTACGGCTGAACTCGACCGTGACGGCGCTGTCGCCACTGGGCAGCAGGCGGGGCGGGGGAAGCGTCGCGGACATGGGCTGTCGAAATCGGGCTTCTGGAGATACGCGGGCTCGGCCTTGAGCTCCGCTTGTTCCTGCTTCGCGTAAATGCGCCCGCAAGTCCAATAAATTAATGCAGGGGGAGGCGATAAAGCCTTGTTATCGCGACGCATAACAGCGCTGCGGCCCTGCATGATTGGTAGCTTGTTGGCCCTTGACGCAAGGCCCGCACCCCGCAAGATGCGCGCGTTCTTTCCCGCCCATCCGGAGCTCGTCTGTTTCCATGTCGCTGTCCCCCGAAGCCCGCAAGACCCTCGCCGGCATCACCACTGCCACCATCACCACGGTCCTGCTGAAGAAGGGCCTGCGCAACATCTGGATGCGCGGCGCGCGTCCGCTGCGCCCGGGTCTGCCGCGCCTGGTGGGACCGGCCTTCACGCTGCGCTTCGTGCCGGCGCGCGAGGATCTGGCGACGCCGGAATCCTGGTCGTCGCCGATCTCGACCCGCACCGCGATCGAGGCGATGCCGGAGGGCTGCATCGCCGTGGTCGATGCCATGGGCATCACCGACGCCGGCATCTTTGGCGACATCCTGTGCGCGCGCATGATGAAGCGCGGCGTCACCGCACTCGTCACCGACGGTGTCGTGCGTGACGTCGAGGGCGTGCTCGGCACTAATCTGCCGGTCTGGTGCGACGGCTATGCCGCGCCGCCGTCGGTTGCCGGCCTGACCTTCGTCGGCTGGGGCGAGCCGATCGGCTGCGGCGGCGTTGCGGTGTTCCCGAACGACATCGTGGTCGCCGACCAGGACGGCTGCGTGCTGATCCCGCAGGCGATGCTCGAACACGTGCTCAACGAGGGCGTCGAGCAGGAGCGGATGGAAGCCTGGATCGTCAACGAGGTGAACAATGGCGCGGTGCTCCCGGGCCTCTATCCCATGAACGCCGAGACCAAGGCGCGCTACGCCGCAAGCAAGAAGTAATCGGTAAGGAAACGAGGTAAATCCAATGGACATCACTGTAGCAGGCACGCGGCCGACACGCCGTGCGCCCGGGGAACACTTCACCGGCACCGTGTGGCAGGACCCCGTGATCATGGCGCCCGCCCCGGCGCGGCTGAACTGCTCGCGCGTCTCGTTCGAACCGGGCGCGCGCACCAACTGGCACCACCATCCGCTCGGGCAGACGCTCTATGTGATTTCGGGAGTCGGCCGGGTCCAGTCCAAGGGCGGGCCGATCAGGGAGATCCGTCCCGGCGACACCGTCTGGATTCCACCGGGCGAGCTGCACTGGCACGGCGGGTCGCCGACGAACGGCATGACCCACATCGCCATGCAGGAAGCGCTCGACGGCGTGTTCTCGACCTGGTTGGAGCCGGTGACCGACGCGGAGTATGGGGCGGCGGTCGGCTAGCCTCCCGGACAAGACGCATCGCTACAAGGCGATGCGGCGTCGATCCGGGACCCAGAGATTTGGGACCCACGAAGAATGCTGGGTCCCGGCTCTGCGGAGCAGCGTTGCGCGCTGCGCCGCGTCCGGGACACAGCACCCTACATCCGCTCCGCCGTCCACGTGCCCGTGCACATGCTGCCGCGCCAGGTACCGGAGCCAGAGGTGCCGCTGAGCCGGCCGAAGCCGACGGCGCGTTTGATTCCGGTGCTCAAGGTGACGTTGATGCTGCCGGCATCTGCGACGCGGCCTGACGCCGTCACCATGGCGCTGCTCGAGGCGATCTGACCGTTGTTGATGCCGATTGCGACGGTCGAGCCGTTACCGCAGGTCTCGCTCGACGACGAGATGCGGACATTCCATGCGCCGTCGAAAGTGCTGGCGCTCGCCTGCGCGGCCGGCAATGCGATGACAATGATTGTGGCGAAGAGAGCCTTGCGAAATCCGTTCATGACACGCCCCTGGGGTTGATCATGCGGGGATCGTGACATGGACGCGGAACCCACGATGTGAGGGCTGTCACGCGCGCGACGGGCTCTGTGATGTCGCGCACGTCGCAATCGATTAGGCGCCAAAAGCAAAGGGGCCCGCGTTGCGGACCCCTTGTCTCCGTCAGAGTGTCGCCGGAAGTCAGTTCACCCGCGTCCAGGTCTGGCCGCCGCAGAACATGCCGCCGAAGGCGCAGCCCTGCACGCGCAGGCGATCGGTGCCCTTCAGCGCGATGGTTGAATCGTAGGTCGAGCCGGAGTTCGGATCGAGGATGCGGCCGGACCATTTCTGGTCCTTGTTCTGATCCTTGCCGGGCTTCATGTTGATCAGAACCTGCTCGCCATTCTGGTTCGATTTCGAATCGACCGAGTAGCCGCAGAGATTGCTGCCGCATTGCTCGATCCGGACCTTGCCTTCCTTCTCCTCGGTGAGCCAGACGCCGAGCGGCGAATTGAGGTCGCGCGTGGGCGCTGTTGCGGGAGCCGGCGGCGCGACGGCAGCCGACTGAACGGGGGCAGGCGCAGGCGCCGGGATGGGAGGCGGAGACGGCGCCGGAGGCGCGGCTGCGACCGTCGGGGCGGGCGGCGGAGGCGGTGCGGGCGGGACTGCCGCCACCGTCGGGGCAGCACTCGGGGCTGGCTGAGGCGGCGGCACAAGCGCGTCTTCGGCCCGAGCATTGTTAGCCGTGGTGGCCGGAGGTGCCGGCGGGGCCGGAGGCGCGACGGCCACGGGAGCTTGGACCGGAGCTTGGACAGGGGTCTGCTCGGCCGCCGGAGGCGCCGTGACCGGTGCTGGATTAGCCGGTGGCTGCGGGTCAACCTTGGCTTGTTGCGGTGCCTGCGGGTCCGCTTTCGGAGTCCCCTTGGCATCGGTCTTGGCCTTCTTCGCCTTGCCCTGGCCGGTGTTGTCGTAGACGCCGGGGATTTGCACCGTGCCGCGGTCGGGATCGATGCGGATGGTACGCCCGCCATAGTCGAAGGTGTACTGCGCCTGCGCAGCGGTGCTCGCCAGAAGGAATGCGGCCGTGGCCAACAGCTTCCTCATTTCGCATCTCCTGAAACAGGTGGTCCCCGCACCGACGCTTACGCCCCGGTTCGATCGCAAAAAGTGATCTAGATCACTGTCACGGTATGAGTCGTGCTCCGGTGGTTGTGGGTTCAATAACACCGGAGCCGGCCCAAAGTTTGGCCGGGGCAAGCGACAGGAGGACGCGGCCCTAATCGAACCAGGCGGCGTAGATCTTCTTGTAGCTGCCGTCCTGCATGGAAATGTGCAGCCATTGGTCGACGAACGCCTTCAGCGCCATGTCCCGCTGGAGCCAATAGGCCTTCTCGGAGAAGTCGAACGGCGTTTCGGGATGCACCGCGCAGAGCACGCCTTGATGCTGCTTCTGCTGGTAGCGCGTCTCGGAGGCGTCCGTCATCATCAGATCGGCATTGCCCTTGGCGATCTCGTCGAAGATCACGGTATTGTCCGGGAAGACGGTGATGTCGGCGTCCTTGATGTTGGCACGGGCGAAGCGCTCGTTGGTGCCGCCGGGATTGACGATCACGCGGGTGCCCTTCTTGTCGATGTCTGTGATGCTCTGGTATTTGCCGACGTCGGCACAGCGCGCGATCGGCGTCTTGCCCTCGCGCATGATCGGCGTGGAGAACAAGCCCTTTTTCTGGCGGTCGAGCGTGACCGAGACGCCGCCCATGGCGATGTCGAACTGATCGGCCTCGAAATCCTTCATCAGCTTCGGCCAGGCCGTCGGCACGAATTCAACCTTGACGCCGAGCGCCTTGCCGAGCGCCTCCGCCATGTCGACATCGAAGCCGTTGAACTGCTGCGTGGTCTTGTCGAGATAGGTGAAGGGCTTGTAGTCGCCGGTCATGCCGACGCGCAAAGTGCCGCGCTTGACGATCTCGTCGAGGCGGGACGACGCCGCCTGCTGTGCGTGGGCCGAAAGGTTTGCCAGCAGGACCACGGCCAAAGTCGCCAAAATTCGAATGGTCATTCGAACGATCATCTCTTTTCCACCCATGCCCAAGCTGTCATTGTGCAGCTCTCGAAGCCTGTCTTGAGGCTCGGATTTAGACCAGATGCCCGTCGCTGGCGAGGCGGAAGTGAAGGGAATTTTGAAGTGACGATCTCGATGCATGACGCCTCGGTCGGCGTCTTCGTGCCGTATCTGCGCAACCTGTCCGCGCTGCTGGACAAGGGCGTTGCCTATGCCGAAGCCCGGAAGTTCAACCCGGCCGTCCTGCTCGGTATGCGCATTGCGCCCGACATGTACGATCTGGCGCAACAGATCGGCGAAGCCTGCCGCCATGCCACGGTCGCCGCGGCCTTGCTGGCCGACTGCGAGCCGGTGATGCTGCCGGTGCTGGAGCACGACATGGCCGGGCTCCAGGCCCGCATTGCGACGTCCATCGAGTTCATCGAAAGCCTGCCGCGCGCGGAGATCGACGCTGCGGCGGACCGGAATGTCTTCTTCAGGCTGAAGAACGGGACCGAGTTGCCCTTCACCGGGCGGACGCTGCTGCTGACCTTCAGCGTGCCGCAGTTCTTCTTTCACGTCACGACGGCCTACGACCTGTTGCGGCACGCAGGCGTCGAGCTCGTGAAGAAGGATTATCTCGGACGGCGATAAGCCGAACCCGTATCCAGTTCGCTCGGAAGCGCGCTAGGCTTCGCCCTTGCGCTCGTAATCGGCGAGCGAGCTGCGGCCGGCGATCTCGCTGCGCAGCTCTTCGAAGCGCCGATGGGCCTCGTCCTCGTGCGCGTCGACGAAATGCACCGCGGCTTCGCCGGTCATCGGGCCGCTGACCACGGGCACGGACTGCTCGCCGATGGTCTCGTGGACGTAGAACTGGCCGTCGTCGCCGCGATGGACCGTCCATTTCAGACGGATCGCCACCATCGGCCCGGGGCCGACCTTGCTGTAGCCGTCGGCATCGGTGTGCTCCGGCACCAGCGGCTGCTCCTCGACAACCGGATGCTCATCGACCACAGGGTGCTCGTCGGCGACCCCATGCTCACCGGCAACCACCATTTCGGTCACGGTGACAGTCTCGGTCTCGCGCACGGTCTCGGTCTCGCGCACGACGAGGACGGGTTCAGGGTGCTCCAGGATGCTGGCAATGGTCGCCAACGCGTGGTCGGTCGGGTCGATCTCTGACAAGGGTCCATCCTCCAGCTCGACGCGGCCGGCAAGTCTGTCCCACTGCCGCCGCGGCCGGACCTATTACGCGGGTTTGATTAAGGCTGAGTGAGGGCTCGATCTGCACCAAAATGGGACTCATTCTGGCGTTCCGAAGGCGGGCGGGTTGATCGTCCGTCCAGAAGAACCGCCCGCCCTGGAGATAGCTCAGCCCAGCACATCCTGATTGATGATGTTCTGCCGGATGGGATCGCCGTCCAGCACACTCAGGATGTTGCGCGCGGTCTGCTCGCTCATCCGGCTCACCGCCTCGACCGTGACGCCGGCGACATGCGGGGCCATGATGACGTTGGGCAGCGCGAACAGCGCGTTGCTGACCGGCGGCGGCTCGACCTCGAACACGTCGATGCCGGCACCGGCGAGCTTGCCCGAGACCAGTGCGTCGTACAGCGCCGTCTCCTTCACGATGCCACCGCGCGCGGTGTTGATCAGATAGGATTTCGGCTTCATCCGGCCGATCCTGTCAGCATCGAACAGGCCGACGGTCTCCGGCGTCTTCGGGCAGTGGATGGTGACGAAATCGGCGTGCGGCAGCGCGGCGTCGAGATCGGCGACGGGCTCGCAACCGGCCGCCTTGATTTCGGCGGCGGCCTTGTAGGGATCGTAGACCTGCACATTCATGTCCATCGCCAGGCAGCGCTTGGCGGTGCGGGTGCCGATGCGGCCGAAGCCGATGATGAGGACGGTCTTGCCGTAGAGATCGAACGGCAGCATGCCGAGGCGGTCGGCCCATTTGCCGTCCTTGACGCAGGAATGCATCTCCTGCGCGCGTTTTGCCAGTGTCAGCATCATGAACAGCGCCTGCTCGGCGACCGAGGGCGAGTTCGCGCTGCCCGCGACCATCAGCGGCACCTTGCGGCGGGAGAGGGCGGGGACGTCGACGGCGTCGTAACCGACGCCGATCCGGGTCACCACCTTCATGTCCTTCGAGGCTTCGAGCTCGGTCTCGCCGAAAGCGGTGGCGCCGAGCGCCACGCCATGAACCGGCGCGTGGCTCTTCAGCAAGGCCTCGAAATCCCTGGCGGAGATCAGGTTCGGAAACTCGATGAGCTCGATGTCATCGCGCTGGGTGAGGAGGGCGCGGGCCCCTTGCGACAAAGTTTGCGTGACAAAGATTTTCTTCTTGTTAGTCGACATCGTCCCTACCTGCGCGAGTTTCTTGGCCGGCCGTCACAAGACGACGCCGGTCGCCTCGTTTAGCAGGTGCATATTGTTGAGGTCCATCGCCAAACGCATGGGTGCCCCGTCCTTGGCGCCCGCATTGGGATCGACACGGCCGCAGACGGGCGTGCCTTCCAGTCCGAAATAGACCAGCGTCTCCATTCCCATCGGCTCGGTGACATCAAGCACGGTGTCGAAGGTCTCGACACCCGACTCCAGATGCGCATGCGATTCCGTGAGATGTTCGGGACGGATGCCGAGCAACAGGTTTTCAGCTCGGGGCAGCGCGCTGTAACGGGCGGCGCGGGCCGGCGGCAACGGGAATGAGATGCGGTCCGTCAGGCGGATGTTGAGCTTGCCGCCGACGTCCTCGAGCCGGCACGGAATGAAGTTCATCGCCGGCGAGCCGATGAAGCCCGCGACGAAGCGCGTGGCCGGCTTGTGGTAGAGCTCGTTCGGGGTGCCGATCTGCTCGATCCGCCCCTTGTTCATCACCACCACGCGATCCGCCAGCGTCATCGCCTCGACCTGGTCGTGGGTGACGTAGACCGTCGTGGTTCGGACCTTCTGGTGCACCTTCTTGATCTCGATCCGCATCTGCACGCGCAGCTTGGCGTCGAGATTGGACAGCGGCTCGTCGAACAGGAAGACTTTTGGGTTGCGCACGATGGCCCGCCCCATCGCAACGCGCTGGCGCTGGCCACCGGAGAGCTGCTTCGGCTTGCGGTCGATCAGGTCGGTGATGTCGAGGAGGCGGGCGGCTTCCGTCACCCGCGCCTTGATCTCGGCCTTGGGATAGTGCTTGAGCCGCAGCCCGAACGACATGTTCTCCGCGACCGTCATATGCGGATAGAGCGCATAGTTCTGAAACACCATTGCGATGTCGCGGTCCTTCGGCGGCACGTCGTTGACGACGTCCCCGCCGATCATGATGTCGCCGTCGGTGATGTCCTCGAGCCCTGCGATCATCCGCAACGTCGTCGACTTGCCGCAGCCGGAGGGGCCGACGAGCACGATGAACTCATGATCGGAGATGTCGAGATCGATGCCGCGCACCGCCTCGACGTCGTCGTAACGCTTGACCACCTTCCGCAGCGCAACCTCAGCCATAAGACATCAACCCTTTGTCGCGCCGGCGGTCAGGCCGGCAATGTAATAGTCCATCAGGAAGGCGTAGATGACCAGCGGCGGGGCAGCGCCAAGCAGCGCGCCGGTCATGATCTGACCCCAGTTGAAGACGTCGCCCTTGATCAGCGTGGTGGTGATGCCGACCGGCAGCACGAGCTGGTCGATGGATGTCGTGAACACCAGCGGATAGAGGAACTGCGCCCAGGACACGGTGAAGGCGAAGATGGTCGCTGCGATCAGGCCGGGCAGGGCAACGGGGATGAAAATCCGCGTCAGGGTCTGCAGCCAGGAGGCGCCGTCGATCAGAGCCGCCTCGTCCAGCTCCTTCGGGATGGAGGCGAAATAACCGATCATGATCCAGGTGCAGAACGGCACGGTCAGCGTCGGATAGATGAACACCAGCACGTACCACCGGTTGAGCAGGGGGATGCCGGTGAACTCCTGGACGGTCGCGAGCACCTTGAACAGCGGAATGAACAGAAGGCTGTCCGGAATGAGATAGGTCAGGAACACGCCGGTCGCGAGCGTCGCCGAGCCCCAGAACTTCATCCGCGCCAATGCAAACGCCGCCGGAATGCTGATCAACATCGTCACGATCACGACCACGATCGAGATCATCGACGAATTCCAGAAGAATCGCAGGAACTGGTTCGAGGTCAGTAGCTCGACATAATTCGAGAGGGTCGGATGAAATACCCACCACGGATTGGTGGCGGCCGAGATCTCCGCGCTGCTCTTGAGCGAGGTGATCAGCATGTAGATCGGCGGGATCAGGAAGAAGATCGCAAACAGCACCAGGAAAAAGTAGGACCAGCGCAGCGCCCAGGTGCGGTCGCGGCTCATGCTTCGAAGCTTGACCTTGCGTGTCGGTCCGGCCTTGTCGATTGCGAGCGTGCTCATCAGGCTTCGTTCCCACGTTTGTTGACATCGCGCAGGATGAAGACCGCTGCGACGGCGAGGATCGGCACCATGAACAGCGAGACGCAAGCGCCGAGCGGAATGTCGCTGCTCTGGATGCCGACCTGGAACGCCCAGGTGGCGAACAGGTGCGTCCGGTCGAGCGGACCGCCGGAGGTGAGGATGCGCACGATGTCGAAATTGGCGAAAGTGACGATCAGCGAGAACAGCGTGGTGATGGCGATGATGTTGCGCATCATCGGCAAGGTGATGTGCCAGATCTTCTGCCACCAATTGGCGCCGTCGATCGCCGCGGCTTCGTAGAGCTGGTCGGGTACGGATTTCAACGCGGCCAGGTACATGATCAGGAAGAACGGCGCGCCGTACCAGACGTTGACGAGGATGACGGAGAAACGCGCCCAGAAGGTATCACCGAGCCACGGGATGGGACCGATGCCGAAGAACGAGAGCGTATAGTTGAAGGCGCTATAGGAGGGATCGAACAGCCACAGCCATGCCAGCGTGCTCATCGCCGGCGGGATCACCCAGGGCACCAGCAGCATGCCGCGCCATTTACGTTGCTTCTTGCCGGGAATGTTGTGGACGAAATGCGCGACGATGAAGCCGATCAGCGCCTTGAAGACCACGGCGGTAATCGCAAAAATGCAGGACTGTCTCACCACCATCCAGAACGTTTCGCGCTTGAACAGGAAGGTGAAGTTGCTGAGGCCGACGAATTTTGTCATCGCCTTGTTCAGCGTCGCCAGGTAGACCGAGTAGAAGGCGGGATAAAGCACGAGCAGGGCGATCAGGAGGATCAGCGGCAGCGTCAGGAAGAACGCGACGGTCGATTTCCGTCCCATTGCGTTGCGCAGGCTCGCCCGTTTGCGCGGGCTCGCAGCTCGAGCGGGACGGCCTTGCTCAACGACGACATCGGCCATGAATTTAGCCTCTTTGCAGGACACCTAGCAGGACATCTGGAACGGCGAAGCCGGCGCAGCCGTCGGCTTCATTCGGCAAGCGGATCGAGCGAGGGGTGCCTCGGCGGCCCACGCGCGAAGCGTGAACCGCCATGGCACATACCCGGCTCAGGTCCGCATGAAGCCTTCGCACTCGCCTTCGGCCCAGGCGAGCGCGGTTTCCAACTTCTCTCCTTGTGCAAAGCGCAGCGCCATCTTGGTCAGCGTCGCCTGGAAGTAGATCTGCTGGGCGATCTTCGGCGGCGCCGGAGACGCGGCGATCGACATCGTCTGCTGCTTGTAGGGATCCGGATAGTGGAAGAGCGTGCCCTTCGGCGGCCCTTCCTCGGCCCAGGTCTTGAACTTCGTCATGTTCGCGTAGGCCGGGAGATCATACCCGCCGCTCGCCGCGACGAACTTCTCGATCGCCGCTGGCGAGGACAGGTGAACGAGCAAGCTCTTGGCCGCTTCCTTGTTCTTGCCAAAGGCCCAGACGCCCCAGAAGTATGGCAGGAAGGGCGCAAAACGGCCCTTCGGACCGGACGGGAAGCCGTGCGTCCAGCACTGTTCGGCGACTTGCGGTGCGTCGCGCTTGGCGACCGCCCAGGCGCTCGGCGGATTCAGGATCATCGCGCCGCGGCCCGAGATCAGCCATTTGTTGTTGGAGGCATCGTCCCAGGACGGCGCGTCGGTGGGCAGGACGGCGATCAGCTTTTTGTAGAATTCGAGCGCCTGCCGCACCGCGTCGGTCTTGACGGTGATATCGCCCTTGGCGTTGACGAGCTCGGCGCCGAAGGACTGGAAGATCGCGCCGGCAGTGTCGACGCTGTCGGTGGTCTCGCCGAGACCGATGCCGAAGGGGAAGCCGGCCTTGTGGCAGGCCTCGGCCGCCTTCAGGAACGTCTCCATGGTCCAGTTGTCCGCCTTCGGCGGAGCGCCGACCGGATACATCTCCTGCACGTCGATGCCGGCGTGTTTCTTCATCAGATCTATGCGGGAGCAGGGGCCTTTGATCTGGCTTCCCGGCGTCGCGGGCACTGCGAGCCATTTGCCGCCCGACCGCCCGAGATATTTGACGGTGTCGTTCACCTCACCGTTCTGCTTGATGAGCGGCTCCATGACGTCGTTGAGCGGCTCGAGATTCTCGGAATAAGCGTGCGGCCACCAGCTCGGCATCTGGAGAATATCGTGACCGGACTTGGCCTGGGCTTCGGCCGCTGCGGTCAGCTCGATCTTCTTGTTGTTGCTGGTGATGTAGTCGATCGAAACCTCGACCTTCTCCTTCTCGCCCCATTCCTTGACGAGAGCGGTCGAGGCATCGTTGGCGCCGGGCACCCAGTGGTCCCAGAAGCCGATCGAAAGTTTGCCGGCAGCGTAAGCGCCTCGGACATAGGGCGCCGCGATCAGCGCCGTGGAGGACATTGCAGTGGCAGCCACAAATTGACGTCGCGTCAGTGTCTTGCGTGACATCTCGTTTCCTCGCTTGGGTGTTTTATTGTTCTGGCGTTTCCTCTGAACTCTTCCGAGTTCTGCTTTCTTTTTGAAAGTTTCTTGTTCGACGTTTCTTATTGATGCCGTCGGCTTCGAAGGCAAATTGGTAGCGCGATCAGATCATGATTGATTGCGTCTGTCGAGAAAACCGAACGACTTGCGCCTAGAACTAACGTTGTGTCCGGGAAGGTGGCAGTGCCCTCGATGTCCTGCGCAGGCCATGAACCACGATCGGTCATTTTGCGACGCACACTTTGCGCCGACCTGCCCGGCCGATGCATGCGCAATTACACCGCAGTTTCGAATAAGCCTGCATAAGCGCCTCGGGCCAAACACTTTTCGGGCGTGGATAGCAATTGTCGGTGGCTAGACCTCGAAGCGGTGAAAACGATAGAGTTGCAACTGGCGAGTGGTTCTCACCCCCAACAGCCTAATCAGATCGAGATGGAGACCAGAATGATCAACCCGGCGCCGTCCGCGCGGCTTAACCTGCGACGATGGTTCGCGCTGGGATCCGTTTTCGTGTTGCTGCTAGGCGCAGCCGCGGTGGCAAACGCTCAAGGTCTGGTCAAAGGGGTTCAGGAAGGAGCGGCGGCCGGGAACAAGGCGGCAGGTCCGGTCGGCGGCGTGCTTGGCGGCGCGATCGGCGGTGTGGTCGGCGTTTTCACCGGCGTGCTCGGCGTTGGCAATAATGGCAATCAGGCGCCTGCAGCCAAGGATGCGAGCAAGGACGCAAGCAAGGATGCGGCCAAGGACGCCAAGCAGGGCGCCGGCAAGGACAAGGATGCCAAGAGCGCCAAGGCGGGCAAGGGCGCCAAGGCGAGCAAGGAGGCGAAGAACGCGCCGCAGGATGTCACGGTCCTGACCCAGACCGGCGCGCCGCAATTGACCGCCGACCAGATCGTCACCAACAGCGACTCCTATATCGAGCGGATCAAGACCGAACTGAACCTCACGCCCGAGCAGGAGAAGCACTGGTACGGATTCTCGAGCGCCATGCACTACCTCGGGCATAACGGTGCCGAGCGGCTCAACCTGCGGGTTGCGCGCGCCAAGCGGGATCCTCCCGACGACATCGTCGAGCAGATGCGCAACGAGGCCCAATTCCTCATCGACCGCGCTGCCGACCAGCGCAATGTCGCCGACGCCGCCGAACCCCTCTATTCGAGCCTCGATGACAAGCAGAAGCAGGTCTTCGTACAGGAGATGGTGCGGCTCAGCCACGAACGAGGACTGGATTGATCAAGTTGAATCGGATCGGGCGTGTCCGAATTAACGGCCCCCGCCACGAATTCGTGAATCCTCTTCGCGATTCGGTTATGATTAGCTTTGGAAGCTGATTGCGGGGTTGATATGGCGGACGGACTCTCCGTTTTCCTGGTCGAAGACGAGACGTTGATCCGGATGATGATGGCGGACATGGTGGAGGAACTCGGCCACCACGTCGCCGCGGAAGCGGACAATGTGCGGGACGCCAGTGCTTTCGCCATGACCGCGCAGTACGATCTTGCGATCCTCGACATCAATCTCAAGGGCGTCTACGTCGATCCGGTCGCCGACCTGATCGAGCGTCGCGGCAAGCCGTTTTTGTTCGCCACGGGCTACGGTCCGGAGCTGCTGCCGTCCTTGCTCCGACGGCGGCCGATCCTGCGCAAGCCGATTTCGATCGATCAGCTCAGGGCGATGATCGATTCGATGTTTCCGGAAGCGGCAGCTAAGACGCCGCACTGAGACCAAAACAAAAATGGCCGCCCGTCAGGGGCGGCCATTTCGCAACGGAATTCGTTGCGGTCTCACATCAGGCCGGCGCCGAGATCGATGCCGCGCGCCATCAGGCCGAACGAGGCGACTAGGCCCGTGCAGCAAAACAGCAAGATGGTCTTGAATGAAGAATCGGCCAAACGGGTTTCGATGGTGGCCGGCATCGCGGCGATCGAAATCATGCTCATGTTCATTCCCCCCTTTGTTGCCCCTGAATTGGATCAGGTAAGGGAACTCCTAGAGCAAAAAGTTTGACGCGAGCTTTCGAGGGATCGTTAACGAAATCGCAATCGATCCTGCATTTTCGGGCACTGGAGCGCAATCACTCGTTTCACTGGCGCCCGTTCTTTAGCACGGTAGCGATGGTGTGGGCCGTCATGGCGGCGCGGTCCGAAGCGCGCTGGGCGGCGAGGCGGTCACGCGCCTTTTCCTCGATCAAGAGCTCGATCAGGGCCAGCCGCTTGCCCTCGTCGTCCGCCTCGAGCAGCAGGCGGTGATAGCGGTGATAGTCGAAACCCAGATCCTGCTTACGCATGTCACGCCCCAGCAACTACGCCACACACAAGCCAGGATTGTTTCTTATCCGGGACGTGCGCGCAAGCACGATCCCGCGTCGCGCGCGCGTGCTCGTTAATCAGCTGTGAATTACTGGAACCCGCGGACGGAGGCGCGCGCCGCTTAAGGCTGGTTGTGCTCCGCGAACATCTTCAGTCCGACGAAACTCGCATCGGGTTTGGTGACCAGCCTGGTCGGGATGTTGCGCAGATAATCCTGGAAGCGTCCCTTGGCTTCGAAGCGCGCCCGGAATGCGGAGGCTGCAAGGAAGTCGGGAAAGCGCGGCACGATTCCGCCGGCGATATAGACGCCGCCGCGTGCGCCGAAAGTCACCGCGAGATTGCCCGCGACCGAGCCGAGAATGGCGCAAAACATCTCCAGCGTTTTGCGGCTGAGCTCGCAACTGCCTTCCAGGGCGGCCTTCGTGATGGCGGCAGCATCGCGATGCGGCACCTGAGCGCCGTCAATCTCGGCCAGCGCCTCGTAGAGGCTTTGCAGGCCGGAACCGGACAACGCGCCACGCTCGATGGAGACATGGCCGAGGCGTCGGCGCATGCAGGCGATGACGCGTTCCTCGCGCTCGTCCTCCGCCGGCAGGGTCGCGTGGCCGGCCTCGGTGACGACCGCCAGTCGTGCGCCATGGCGCTCGACCAGGCAGGAAACGCCAAAGCCGGTTCCGGGGCCAACCACCAGCAACGGCTCTCCGGGAAGGCCATCTTGTCCGCCGAGCGGGATCAGGTCGGCGGGCTGCAGGGCGGGCAGGGACCAGGCCACCACCTCGAAATCGTTGAGAACATGGACGCTGTCGAAGCCGAGGGCCGGCTGAAGCTCGTTGCCGTCGATGACCCAGGGGCTGTTGGTCATCACGCAGCGGTTGTTGGTCACCGGCCCCGCCACGGCCAGCACGGCCCTTGGGGGCGGCAGGCCGTGGCAGCGACGCGCGAGAACATCGGCAATGGCCTCCCGGACGGTCGGGAAGTCTGCCACTTTGACGTAGTCGATCGGTCCGGTCTGGTCGCCCTGACTGAGCGCGAAGCGCGCATTGGTGCCGCCGATATCGGCGAGAAGAATCTGTCCTGTCTTGCCGATGGTCATGTGCGTATGGCTGCCGCAGCCTTTCCGGCTGCGGGAACCGCTTCCTCCGCTCTATCCGATCGCAAGACGCGAACGGCTGTCAGAATCCGTCCCCGGGTGGATCTAGTCAACACGCATCAGTCCAAACCGTTGCATCCCGGGACCGAAGGGGGCGCATTCGCGCAGATCGCCTCACCCCCTCGGTGGTTGCGAAGCAGCGCGGGAAGATCGACACTGGCGGCGCGGCCTTCGGCGCCGGTCGCGCGGGATGGCCTGGAATGGACCTTGCGATGAAGATTTCCGACCGCGACGTGCTCCTGGTCATCGACGTGCAGAACGATTTTTGCACGGGCGGGGCGCTCGCCGTGCCCGGCGGCGAGAAGGTTGTCCCCGCCATCAATCGGATCGCCCAAAAATTCGCCAATGTGGTGCTGACCCAGGACTGGCATCCCCGCGATCATGTCTCCTTTGCCCCGAACCATACGGGCAAACAGCCGTTCGAGACCATTGCGCTTGACTACGGCGTCCAGGTGCTCTGGCCGAGCCATTGCGTGCAGGGCACGGCCGGCGCTGAATTTCATCGCGATCTCGACGCCACTCGCGCAAATCTCGTGGTGCGGAAGGGGTTTCGGCGCGGCATCGATTCCTATTCGGCGCTGTTCGAGAACGACAGGAAAACGCCGACCGGCCTGCTCGGATATTTGCGCGAACGCGAGTTGAACACCGTCTTCGTCGCCGGCCTCGCGTTCGACTTCTGCGTCCGCTTCTCGGCGGAGGATGCCCGCAAGGCGGGGTTCGAGGTCGCAGTCATCGAGGACGCCTGCCGCGGCATCGATCTCGACGGCTCGGTGGCCGCGACCCATCAGAGTTTTCGGGAGCGCGGTATTTCGCTCGTCAGCTTCGAGGCCTTCCTGTGAGGACCGTGAGATAGCCATGGCGGAGAAGACCGGCAAACAGCAGCGCGCACCGGGCCCGGTCCCGGATGACCCGCTGCTGTGGCCGTTCGCAGCAGCTCGGCTTGCCATGGACGCCTGCTTCGGATGGCTCGACCGCGGTCCGCCGGAGCAGGCCGACAGCAGTCTGCCGTGGACCACGCCCAACTCCGTCGCGCTGGAGCTTGCGACCATGCGCCTGCGCGATTGCACGCGAACGGGCTCCGGCCTCCCGGCACTGGTCTGCGCGCCCTATGCGCTGCACCGGGCCCTGATCGCCGACTTCGCGCCCGGCCACAGCGTGGTGCAGTCCCTGCAAAATGGCGGCATCGACCGGGTCTATCTCACCGACTGGCGCTCGGCCGCACCCGACATGCGCTATCTCTCGATCGACAGCTATCTCGGCGATCTCAACGTCGCCGTCGACGAGATCGGCGCCCCGGTCGATCTCGTCGGCCTGTGCCAGGGTGGCTGGCTGTCGCTGCTCTATGCGGCGCGCTTTCCCGCCAAGGTGCGGCGGCTGGTGCTGGCAGGCGCGCCCGTCGACCTCTCGATCGAGTCCAGGCTGTCGCAGCTCGCCCGCAACGCGCCGGAGATGGTCTATGACCAGCTCGTCGCCCGCGGCGGCGGCAATGTCAGCGGCGAGGAGATGCTGCGGGTCTGGTCGAAGGCGCCGAGCCGCGACGACATCGCGACGGCGCTGCAGAGCGACCTCTCCGGCGAGGAGGGTGCGGCGCTGCTGGCACGCTTCGAGCGCTGGAATGCCGAGCCTCTCAATCTGCCCGGCACCTATTATCTCGAGATCGTCAACTGGATCTTCCGGGAGAACCGGATCGCGCGCGGCCAATTCACGGCACTCGGCCGCGTGATTGATCTGAAGGACGTCAAGGCGCCGGCCTTCCTGCTGGCCGGGCTCGATGACGACGTCGTGCCGGCTGCGCAGGCGCTTGCCACCGCCGGTCTGCTCGGCACACCGCCGGCCTTCGTTGCGGCGGTCTCCGAGCCCAGCAACCATCTCGGCTTGTTCATGGGCGCGCGGACCCACGCCCATGCCTGGCCCCGGATCGCGGAGTGGCTGCGCGACGATCTGCCCGGCATGCTGGTGCGCAGAGCCTGAGACTGCCCCCAAGGGAAGGGCCGGGCGCCGGGCAGCGAAGCTGCAAATCCGTTATGCATGCCGTTGAATGGCCTGCACGGGGCGATGTCGATGGGTTAAATGGAGTCCAGAGCTGGCGGAGGCCGGTCGCGACGAGACAAAGGGACTGTGCTCGATGAGTTTCCACTCGATCTATGCCCACGGATTTGCGCGCGTGGCGGCCTGCGTCACCACCTCTCATGTGGCCGATCCCACGGCCAACGCGGCTGCGGTTCTGGCGGCGGCGAAGGACTGCCACGAACAGTCGGTGGCGGTTGCCGTGTTTCCCGAGCTGTGCCTGTCCGGCTATGCGATCGAAGATCTTGTGAAGCAGGATCCGCTGCTTGATGCGGTCGAGCGCGGGCTCGTGTCCATCGTCGAGGCCTCCTCGGCCCTGATGACCATCCTGATCGTCGGCGCGCCGCTGCGCTTTGGCAATCGCATCTACAATTGCGCGGTCGTCATCCATCGCGGCAAGGTCCTGGGCGTCGTGCCCAAGAGCTACCTGCCGACCTATCGCGAATTCTACGAGGGACGGCATTTCGCCTCCGGCGCCGGTATGGTCGGAGAGATGGTCGCCTTTGGCGGGCTGCATGCTCCGTTCGGTGTCGACCTCCTGTTCGCGGCCGAGGACGTTCCGGGCCTGACCATCGGCGTCGAGATCTGCGAGGACATGTGGATCCCGGTGACGCCGGCCTCCGAGCTCGCACTCGCGGGCGCGAGCGTGCTGATCAATCTCTCGGGCAGCCCGATCACGATCGGTCGCGCCCGCTCGCGCGCGCTCTTGTGCCAATCGACTTCGGCGCGCTGCCTCGCGGCCTACGTCTATTCCGCCGCCGGGGCCGGGGAATCGACCACGGATCTGGCCTGGGATGGCCAGACCTCGATCTACGAGAACGGCGTGCTGCTGGCCGAGGGGGAGCGGTTCCGCCAGGGCGGCCAGATCACGTTGGCCGACGTCGATCTCGACCTGCTCAGGCAGGAGCGCGCGCTGATGGGAACCTTCGACGACAACCGCCGGCAGCGCGAGGGTTTCTTCCGGAAAGTGACTTTTGCCCTGAAGCCGCCGGCCGCCGATATCGGCTTCCTGCGCAAAGTCGAGCGCTTTCCGTTCGTGCCGAGCGACGAGAGCCTGCTCGAGCAGGACTGCTATGAGGCCTACAACATTCAGGTCGCGGGCCTGGTCCAGCGTATGCGCGCGACAGGCACCAAGCGCGTCGTCATCGGCGTCTCGGGCGGGCTCGATTCCACCCACGCTTTGATCGTCGCCGCCAAGGCGGTCGATTTGCTTGGCCTGCCGCGCGAAAACATTCTCGCCTACACCATGCCGGGCTTTGCCACCGGCAGCGAGAGCAAGACCAATGCGCTGGCGCTGATGAAGGCGTTGCAGACGAGTTGGCAGGAGCTCGACATTCGCACCACGGCGACGCAAATGCTGAAGGACATCGGCCATCCCTTCGGCAAGGGCGAGAAGGTCTACGACGTCACCTTCGAGAATGTGCAGGCGGGCCTGCGCACGGACTATCTGTTCCGGCTCGCCAATCATCACGGCGGCATCGTGATTGGCACCGGCGATCTCTCCGAGCTCGCGCTGGGCTGGTGCACCTACGGCGTCGGCGACCAGATGGCGCACTATAACGTCAATGCCGGAGTGCCGAAGACGCTGATCCAGCATCTGATCCGCTGGGTGATTGCTTCCAAGCAGTTCAACGACGACGTCAACCAAACGCTTGGATCGATCCTGTCGGCGGAAATCTCGCCGGAGCTGGTTCCGGCCGAGCCGGGCGAGAAGCCGCAGAGCACGGAAGCTTCCGTCGGTCCCTACGAGCTCCAGGATTTCAACCTGTTCTACACGCTGCGGTTCGGCATGCGGCCATCCAAGATCGCGTTCATGGCGCTGCAGGCCTGGAAAGACGTTGCTCAGGGCGAATGGCCGCCGGCATTCCCGACCGATAAGCGCAAGGCCTATGACCTTCCCGAGATACGCCGCTGGCTGGAGGTGTTTCTGCGCCGCTTCTTCGCTTTCAGCCAGTTCAAGCGCTCGGCGATGCCGAACGGCCCCAAGGTTTCGGCCGGCGGCTCATTGTCGCCGCGCGGTGACTGGCGCGCGCCGTCGGATTCGAGCGCGGCGGCGTGGCTTGAAGATCTCGAACGGAATGTGCCGGTTTGAACGGGAGATGAGCGATGTCGGCCGGCGATGAGCCCGAGCAGGGCGCCAACCCACAGAAGGTCCTCAACGGCCTCTACATCTTTGAGATTGAGATGCGCGACGGCAAGCGCGGCCAGGCCAAAGGCGTCGTCGTGCTCTGCGATGGCCGCATCATGGGCGGTGACAGCTATTTCTATTACACCGGCAGCTACACCTTCCGGAACGGGAAATGGCGCGGCGACATGACCGTCAATCAGCACACCGAGGCCGTCGGCAAGCCACTCGCGTTCGGCGGCAGGGAAGTGACCTGCGGCTTTTCGGGCGACTACTCCGCCGACGGCGCCGAGGTCGAAGGCATGGCGCTGGTTGGCAAGACCAGCGTGACATTCACGGCGCGGCTCACGCTGAAGGACCCGATGTGAGACCCGCCTGAGATGTGAGACCGCGTGATCAGCCCTCGTTCCTGATCAGGAACCTTCGCACCCACAGAACGTTCGCGTCTGTTGTTGCGAATTTCCGAGGAGAGGGACCATGCGCAAGCACTTGATGTTATCGACCGCAGCTATCGGACTGATGCTTGCTTCCGGCTTCGCCTACGCCCAGGCGCCCGGTGAGCGAAGGGACGAGCCGAAACGGACCGAGGAGCCGGCGAAAGGCGCCGCACCGCAACGCGGCGGCGCCCAGGAGCATGTTCAAGAGCGGGCGCAGGGCGCCCAAGAACGATTGCAGAGCGCGGGCCGCGAGGAGAAGGGCGGCGCGGCCAAGCAGGACGCGAGTGACGATAAGCGCCCGCCGGCCAGTTCTGCCGAGCGCAACCAGCCGAAATCGAAGGATCAGGCGCAAGAATCCCGCGAGCCCTCCCGCGATCGCAACCGTGAGGCGGAGAGCCCGAAGCCGGGACGCGACAGCAAGAGCAGTGCTGAGACGAAGCAGGACAAATCCGCGCCGCAGAAATCAACGGCGGAGTCCGAGAGGTCCAAGTCAGGCACGTCTAGCCAGCAGAACGAGCGCACGGGTGCCGCAGCCAACCAGAACGAGCGCAACCAGACCCAGCCGCCGCGCAACGCGGCCGAGCAGCAGCCGCCGGCGCAGCAGAACAACCGGCCGGCCACCGCGACCGACACGAACCGGACGGCCCCGACCAACAATGCGCAGAGCGCACCTGCCAGTTCGGGCACGCAGACCAACCAAGCCAACCAGACCACGCAGACCAACACGCAAGCCAATCAGCAGGCGCAGGTGACCTCCGAGAAGCAGGTGCGGATTTCTGAAACGGTGAGCCGTGCACGCCTGGCGGAGCCGGAGCGCAATCTGAACATTTCGATCCGGGTCGGCGAGACCATTCCCTCGCGCGTGCGCCTTCACAGGCTTCCGCCCGAGATCGTCTCGATCGAGCCCGAATATCGCGACTACGAATATTTTGCGACCGGCGATGACGTCGTCATTGTGGAGCCGCGGACGCATCGCATCGTGAGCCAGGTGCCCCGCGATCCGTCGCGAGCACGTGCGCAAATGAGCGGCGGCACCTCATCGGGCATGGCTGCGGCAGGAGGGAGCGCGGCCGGGGGCAGCAATGTGAACTGCCAGATCATGCGGCGTGACGCCTCGGGCAATGTGGCCCAGGCAGAGCCCTCGACCGTAGGCTCGACCGCGCGAACCGATTCCCTGAGCGTGACTGTCCAGATGCCCGGCGGCGGCTCGTCCGCGCCGATCGCCCTCGGCGCTCCCGCGGGCAACATCGTGGTCGCGACGCAAGGGCAGGGCGACTGCACGGTGACGATCGAGCCCCAGACGCGCTAGCGCCCGTGTCGGCATAACGACGCCAAAACGACTTCGCGCCGCACGGCTGATCAAGCCGGCGGCGCGAAATCACGTTCAATCTAGAAAGTCCCGAGGTCCGGAGTGCCTAGGAGTCCGGACCTCGTAACCTTGCCCCAGCCTTTGATCCCCCCGCCCCATGTGGTCCCCCAACCCCATGTTGCGCGATCAGAGGGTGATGCCCTTGGAAGGCCGCCGATCGATGTCCCGCGATGTACGCGACATCAGAATAGGATTCCATTCCGGATCACTACGGATTTCATCGCGCTTGATCCGAGCGCAGATGCATGCGTCTGCACTCGCCGCTGCCTGAATTCGATGCACGCGATCGCGGGGATGTCCACATCTCCTCAGCGCTGCGGAACCTGCATTTCACCGGCCTGTCATTGAACTGGTCTAGCGCTGCTCCCGTCATTGTTGACGGCCGAGGAGCAAGCCATGTCGAAGCCGGTACTGGGCGCCGCATTGTCCATCAAATCGATCCCTGCGCATCGCGACTGGCTTCTCGAACGGCAGCGCGATCTCGAAATTCAGGATTTTTTTCGCGCGGACTTGCTCGACGGCGACTGGCGAAGTGCTGCTAGCGAAATCAAGCAGATGCTCTCAGGTCACACCGGCCGGCTCGGCATCCACGGACCGTTCTGGGGCTTCGCGATCGGTAGCCACGACCCGATGATCCGCCAAGTCGTGACGAAACGCCTGCTTCAGGGCCTCGAAGCCGCCGAGTTTCTCGGCGCGACGCAGATGGTGATCCATTCGCCATTCACGACCTGGGACCACAACAACCTCGACCTCTATCCAGATAATCGCGGCAATCTCGTCGAACGCGTCAAGGCGACACTCGCCGAGGTGATCGTGCGCGCCGAAACCATCGGCTGCGAGATCGTCATCGAGAACATCGAGGACAAGGATCCGCGCGATCGCGTGCGTCTCGCCAAGGCGCTCGAAAGCAGCAAGGTGCGCGTCTCCCTCGACACCGGCCACGCCAACTACGCGCACATCTCCACCGGCGCGCCGCCGGTCGACTACTATGTCGAGACCGCCGGCGACATGCTGGCGCATGTGCATCTCCAGGATACCGACGGCTTTGCTGACCGGCATTGGGCGCCGGGCGAGGGCAACATCCCGTGGATCGCCGTGTTCCGCGCGCTGGGCCGGCTGACCTCAAACCCCCGACTGATCCTCGAACTTCGCAACCACGACGACGTCCGCGCTGGCGCAGCCCATCTGGCCGCGCTCGGTCTCGCCGAATAGCCGACAAAAAAACCGGCAGGGGTTATCATCATGAGCAAGCTCACGCGCCGTACCATCCTGAAGTCCGGCAGCATTGCCGCAGGCACGCTGCTGCTGCCGCGCTTTGCGATCGGGCAGGCCGACAACCGTCCCTCGGTCACCATCGCGGTGCAGAAGGTGACGAATTCGAACGTGCTCGACGTGCTGCGCGAGCAGTCCAATGTCGGCGAGCGGGTGTTCTTCTCCTCGATCTGGGAAGGACTGATCTCCAAGAACTGGCGCGGCAGCCTTGAGGCCGTGCCGGGGCTTGCCACCGAGTGGCGCCGTATCGACGACCAGACTGTCGAGGTGAAGCTGCGCCAGGGCGTCAAATTCCACAATGGCGACGAGCTGACGGCGGAGGACGTCGTCTTCACGTTCAGCCGCGAGCGCATGTTCGGTGAGACCGAGGCCAAGAGCCGCAGCACCATCCAGGCCTTTGAGAAAATTCCGACGCCGCGGCCGGGCAAGGAACTGCCGCCGGACGTTCCGGCGGTTGCACGCCGGATCTGGCCGGATCTCGTCCGTGTCGATGCCGTCGATAAATACACCGTGCGCTTCTACAACGCGACGCCCGACGTCACGATCGAGGGTCGGCTGTCGCGCTACGGCTCAGATATCGCGAACCGCCGCGCCTGGGCTGAATCCGCGAGCTATCTCGACTGGGCGCGCAAGCCTGTTACCACCGGGCCCTACAAGGTTGTCGAACTCAAGCCCGACGTGTCGCTGACGCTGGAAGCCCACGACGAATATTGGGGCGGCCGTCCACCGCTCAAGCGCATTCGCTTCCTCGAGGTCCCGGAGGTCGCGAGCCGCATCAACGGGCTGCTGTCGGGCGAGTACCAGTTCGCCTGCGACATCCCGCCGGACCAGATCGCGGGCATCGAGAAGAACGCGACCTTCGAAGTGCAGGGCGGCACCATCCTCAATCATCGTCTGACCGTATTCGACAAGAACCACGCCCAGCTCGCCAATCCGCTTGTAAGGCGCGCCTTCACCCATGCGATCGACCGCCAGGCGATCGTCGACAGCCTGTGGGCCGGTCGCACCCGCGTCCCGAAGGGCCTGCAGTGGGAGTTCTACGGCGACATGTTCAATGCCGATTGGAACGTGCCGGCCTACGATCCCAAGCTGGCGCAGGAGCTGCTGAAGCAGGCCAACTACAAGGGCGACCCTATTCCGTATCGCCTGCTCAACAATTACTACACCAACCAGGTCGCGACCGCGCAAGTGCTGGTCGAGATGTGGAAGTCGGTCGGTCTCAACGTCCAGATCGAAACCAAGGAGAACTGGTCGCAGATCATGGAACGTGCGCCGACGCGCGCGGTCCGCGACTGGTCGAACTCGGCCGCCTTCAACGATCCCGTATCGTCGCTGGTTGCCCAGCACGGCCCCAACGGCCAGCAGCAGCAGATCGGCGAGTGGACAAATGCCGAGCTGAACACGCTCTCGGAGTTCCTGGAAACCTCGATCGATCGTGCCGCCCGCAAGAAGGCGTTCCGCCGCATGCTGGAGATCGCCGAGCGCGAAGACCCGGCCTATACGGTGCTGCACCAGAACGCGACCTTCACGGCCAAGCCGAAGTCGATCAAGTGGAAGGCGTCGCCCGCCTTCGCGATGGATTTCCGCGCCGGCAATTTCGAGGCCTGATCGGTGGCGCCGCTGATCAGCATCAAGGACCTCAGCGTCGCCTTCCACGGCGTGCCAGTCCTGCGCGGTGTCGATCTCGCCTTGCACAAGGGCGAGGCGCTTGGCCTCGTCGGCGAGTCCGGATCGGGCAAGTCGGTGACGTGGCTTGCGGCCCTCGGCCTGTTGCCGCGGAATGCCCGCGTCTCGGGCTCCGTTCGTCTCGACAGTCGCGAGATCCTCGGTGCGCCCCCCGCCGAGCTCGACCGTATCAGGGGCGGGCGCGTCGCCATGATCTTCCAGGATCCCGCGAGCGCACTCAATCCCGTGCTGACCATCCGCAAGCAGCTCTGCGAGTCCTTGGCGCTGCATCGCGATATCTCGGGTGGCGCGGTGAAAGCGGAAGCGCGGCGGCTGCTCGATCTGGTCGGCATTCCCGACGCGACGCGCAGGCTCGAAGCCTATCCGCACGAATTTTCCGGCGGCCAGGTCCAGCGCATCATGATCGCGATGGCGCTCGCCGGAAATCCAGACCTGCTGATCGCGGATGAGCCGACTACGGCGCTCGACGCCACGATTCAGGCGCAGATTTTAGAACTGCTCTCGACTATCCGCCGCGAGATGGGCATGGCGATGGTCCTGATCAGCCACGATCTCGGCGTGGTCGCGGAAAACTGCGACCGCGTGGCCGTGATGTATGCGGGCCGCATTGTCGAGGAGGCGCCGGCGAACCAGCTCTTCGCCGATCCCGTCCATCCCTATGCGCAGGGCCTGATCGGTGCGCTGCCGCCGCTCGACGGACCGAGGCGCCGCCTGACCGCCATTCCCGGAACGGTGCCCGATCCCGCGAGCATGCCTGATGGCTGTGCCTTCGCGCCGCGTTGTGCGCTGGCAGAAGCGCCGTGCGGCATTGTGGCTCCAAGCCTCGCGCCGATCGCGGAGGATCGCGCCGTGGCCTGCATCCGCGCCGAGGCTTCGCGTCGCGCACTGCTCGGGATCGCCGCCGAATGAGCCGTCCGCTCGTCGAAGTGTCCTCGATTTCGCGCAGTTATAGCATGCGCTCCGGGATGTTCGGCCGAAGTGCCGCCATTCATGCAGTCGATGGCGTGTCGCTGACGATTCCCAGGGGCGAGACGCTGGGCCTCGTCGGCGAGTCCGGCTCGGGAAAGTCGACCACCGGCCGCATCGTGCTCGGCCTCGAGCCGCCGGATCACGGCGAGGTGCGGTTCGACGACAAGCCGATGGCAACGCCCGGAACGACCGCATGGCGTGCGCAACGCGCGCACATGCAGATGATCTTCCAGGATCCGCTGGGGGCGCTGGACCGGCGGTTGCCGGTCGCCGCCCAAATCCGTGAGCCTCTGGACATTCACGGTCTCGGGACGCCCCTCGAGCGCGAGGAGCGGGTCCGCGAATTGCTGCGCGCGGTCGAACTGACACCCGCACATGGTGCGCGCTATCCGGGTGCGCTCTCCGGCGGACAGCGCCAGCGCATCGTGCTGGCGCGGGCGCTGGCGACAAAGCCGGATTTCCTGGTCTGTGACGAGCCGGTCAGCGCGCTCGACGTCTCGATCCAGGCGCAGGTGGTGAATCTGCTCGCCGATCTCCAGGCGCAGCTTGCGCTGACCTTGCTCTTCATCAGCCACGATTTGCGGGTCGTCCGGCAGATCAGCAATGTGGTGGCCGTGATGTATCTCGGCCGCATCGTCGAGATCGGCAGCGCCGATGATCTATTCGCGCGGCCGGAGCACCCGTACACGCAAGCACTGGTCTCGGCATCGCCCGCGCCGGGCCGCCGCAGCGCAGGCCGCATTGTGCTGGCAGGCGATCCGCCGAACCCGGCGGCCCGTCCTCAAGGCTGCGCCTTCCATCCGCGCTGCCCGCGCACGATCACGCGTTGTGCAAGCGAGGTACCAGCGCTGTCCAACGTCGGCGGCAACAGGCAGGTCGCCTGTCATCTCGTGACCGGGCCGCAAGTCGAGACGCGGGACGCGGCCTGATGGGACGCTATTTCGCCATTCGGATCGGACGCGCAGCGTTGACGATCGTGCTCGTCGTCACCTTCGCCTTCGTGGTGCTGCGTCTCTCGGGCGATCCCGCTTTGATGATTTTGGGACCGGAAGCGCCGCCGGAAGTCCTCGCCGCCTTCCGCAAGGCGTGGGGGCTCGATGATCCCATCTGGTTTCAGTATCTCGACTATTTTGGCGCGATCGCCAAAGGCGAGCTCGGCCGTTCCATGCGTGACGGCCGGCCTGCGATCGAGCTTGTGCTGGAGCGGATTCCGGCAACCCTGGCGCTGACGCTGCCGGCCTTCGCATTCAAGGTCGCGCTCGGCATTCCCGCCGGAATCTACGCGCCGCTGCACCGTGGCTCGGGAATCGACCGCGCGGTGATGATGACGGCGGTCGCCGGCTTCACCGTGCCGAGCTTCGTGCTGGCGCTGCTGCTCGTGCTGGTTTTTGCCGTGCAGCTCGGCTGGCTGCCCTCGGGCGGGCAGGACAGCTGGCGTCACGCCGTCCTGCCGATCGTGACACTCAGCCTTGGCGGCGCCGCGGTGCTGACGCGATTCACCCGCAGCGCCATGCTGGAGGTGCTGGGCCAGCCCTATATCCGCACCGCCTCGGCGAAGGGCGTGCCGTGGCGAAAAGTCGTGACGTCGCATGCGCTGCCGAACGCGGCGATCCCGACCGTCACCATACTGGGCTTCATGGTGGGCACGCTGATCGCGGGCGCGGTCGTGGTCGAGAGCGTGTTTTCGTGGCCGGGAGTAGGGCGCCTGCTCGTCGTCGCCGTCGCCAACCGCGACCTCGCCGTCGTGCAGTGCATCCTGTTGCTGGTGGCGATGACCATGGTCACCTCGAACCTGATCGTCGACTTCCTCTACGGCTTCCTCGACCCGCGGCTGCGCGCCAAGGGGGCGCACGCATGAAGGGAGCGCATGCATGACCGACGCCACGCTGAAGGACACGTCGGCCCGCCGCCGCATCAGCCTCCCGGCGATCCCGGTCTCGGTCGCCATCGCGATCGGCTGGATCGTAGCGATGCTGGTGATCGCGGCCTACGCCGAGAAGATCGCCCCCTACGGCTATACCCAGCTCGACCTGCGCAATCGTCTCGCTAGCCCCGGCAATGTCGCGCACTGGCTCGGTACCGACGAGCTCGGCCGCGACGTGCTGTCGCGGCTGCTCGTCTCGATCCGCATCTCGCTCCTGATCGCGTTTGGCGCCACGGCGATCTCGGCCATCGTCGGCACCACGCTTGGTTTCCTCGCCGCGCATTTCCGCGGGCCCGTCGAGCAGCTGGTGCTGATGTTGTCCGACTTCCAGGCCAGCATGCCCTTCCTGATCATGGCGCTCGCGGTGCTGGCCTTCTTCGGCAATTCGCTGCCGCTCCTGATCGGCTTGATGGGATTTTTCGGCTGGGAGCGCTACGCCCGGATCGCGCGCGGCCTTGCCATTTCCGCCAATGCCCAAGGCTATGCGGCGGCGGTCCGGCAGCTCGGCGCGACGCCGGCGCGGATTTACCTCCGGCATATCCTGCCCAACATCGCCTCGACCCTGATCGTGTCGACCACGCTGGTCTTTCCCGAGGTGATCCTGATGGAGTCGGGCCTGTCGTTTCTCGGCCTCGGCGTGCAGCCGCCGATGACCAGCCTCGGCAACATGGTCGGCTACGGCCGCGAGTACCTGACCCGGGCACCCTGGATCATGCTGGCGCCGGCCACCACCATCGTGGTGACCACGCTGGCGGTCTCGGTGATCGGCGATTGGCTGCGAGACCGGCTCGATCCCGAGCTGCAATAGGACTTCAGCTCTCGTGTCCCGGACGCGCGAGGCGCGAGCCGGGACCCAGGAAGCCATAGCACGCGCTGCCAGATGGGCCCCGGCTCTGCAGCGCACCGTCGAAGAGACGCTGCGCTGCGTCCGGGGCAGGTGAGAGAGCCCGCGCCGGGAGCAGGGGAGCCCTGTCCGGCCCAAGTTCCCGTTGCGCGCGTTCCCCCCGTGCGCTATCCGGCCGGAAAGGCCTGAGGCGGCTTCGAAAATTTGCCCCGCCCGGCCAGCCAAACCCGAGGACGGAAACCGCCGTGCCAGCCTATCGCTCCCGCACCACCACCCACGGCCGCAACATGGCGGGCGCCCGCGGCCTCTGGCGCGCGACCGGCATGAAGGACGGCGATTTCGGCAAGCCGATCATCGCGGTGGTCAATTCCTTCACCCAGTTCGTGCCCGGCCACGTCCATCTCAAGGACCTCGGCCAGCTCGTCGCCCGCGAGATCGAGCAGGCCGGCGGCGTGGCGAAAGAGTTCAACACCATCGCGGTCGACGACGGCATCGCGATGGGCCATGACGGCATGCTCTACAGCCTGCCGTCGCGCGAACTGATCGCCGACAGCGTCGAGTACATGGTCAACGCCCATTGCGCCGACGGCATGGTCTGCATCTCCAATTGCGACAAGATCACGCCCGGCATGCTGATGGCGGCGCTGCGGCTCAACATCCCCGCGGTGTTCGTCTCGGGCGGACCGATGGAGGCCGGCAAGGTGACGCTGCAGGGCAAGACCAAGGCGGTCGACCTGATCGATGCCATGGTCGCAGCCGCCGACTCCAAGGTCAGCGACGAGGACGTCAAGGTGATCGAGCGCTCGGCATGCCCGACCTGCGGCTCGTGCTCGGGCATGTTCACCGCCAATTCGATGAACTGCCTCACGGAAGCCCTCGGCCTTGCGCTCCCCGGCAACGGCACGGTGGTCGCGACCCATGCCGATCGCAAGCGCCTGTTCGTCGAGGCCGGCCACACCATCGTCGACATCGTGCGCCGCCACTACGAGCAGGACGACGCCTCGGTGCTGCCGCGCAATGTCGCGAACTTCAAGGCGTTCGAGAACGCGATGACGCTCGACATCGCGATGGGCGGCTCGACCAACACGGTGCTGCATCTGCTCGCCGCGGCCCATGAAGGCGAGGTCGCGTTCACCATGCAGGACATCGACCGTCTCTCGCGGCGCGTGCCCGTGCTGTGCAAGGTCGCACCGTCGGTCGCCGACGTGCATGTCGAGGACGTGCATCGTGCCGGCGGCATCATGGGCATCCTGGGCGAGCTCGACCGCGCCGGTCTGATCGACACCTCGGTCTCGACCGTGCACGCGCCGACCATGAGCGATGCGCTGGAGCGCTGGGACATCAAGCGCTCGAAGAGCGAGTCCGTCCGCACCTTCTTCCGGGCTTCGCCAGGCGGCATCCCGACCCAAATCGCCTTCAGCCAGGAGCGTCGCTACGACGAGCTCGATACCGACCGCGAGAAGGGCGTCGTCCGCAACCTCGAGCACGCCTTCAGCAAGGACGGCGGTCTTGCGGTGCTCTACGGCAACCTCGCGCAGGACGGCTGCATCGTGAAGACCGCCGGCGTCGACGCCTCGATCCTGAAATTCTCCGGCCCCGCCCGCGTGTTCGAGAGCCAGGATGCGGCGGTGGAAGGCATTCTGGGCGGCAAGGTCGTTGCCGGCGAAGTCGTGGTCATCATCTATGAAGGCCCGCGCGGCGGCCCCGGCATGCAGGAGATGCTGTATCCGACCAGCTATCTGAAATCGATGGGGCTCGGCAAAGCCTGCGCGCTCGTCACCGACGGACGCTTCTCGGGCGGCTCGTCGGGCCTGTCGATCGGCCATCTGTCGCCGGAAGCGGCCGAAGGCGGCAACATCGGTCTGGTCAGGACCGGCGATCGCATCGCCATCGACATCCCGAACCGCAGCATCACGCTGGAGGTCTCCGACGAGGAGCTCGCCAGCCGCCGCGCCGCGGAAGAGGCGAAGGGCGATGCCGCCTGGCAGGCGATCGGCCGCAAGCGCAACGTCTCGACCGCGCTTCAGGCCTACGCCGCGCTCACCACCAGCGCCGCGCGCGGCGCGGTGCGCGAGGTGAAGCGTCGTCCGAAGTAGGAGCGTCTCGTGCGAGCGTGACCGCAAGCAGCACGCATGGTCAACAAGTTCTGAACGGCCGGCGAAAGCCGGCCGTTTGCATTAAGGATGCCCCGACGAACTTCGGCAACGCAAGGTTTTGCCGCGTATACTGATGCGACCTTCGCAAATCCATTTCGGGCAATTGGGGCACCACACTAATGTCTCGCACTCTCGCTGTCGTTTTCTCGACCGTCGTCGCTGCGATTTCCATGACCGGCGCGGCTTCCGCCGGCTGTTACAATTGCTACACACCCCCGCCGTGCACGACCTGTTACCAGCAGCAATACGTGCAGCCGCAATACCGCACCGTCGACGAGACCGTGATGGTGTCGCCCGGCGCCGTCGTGGCGCACCGCGCGCCGGCGCAGTACCGCACCGTGATGGTGCCGCAGACTGTGATGGTGGCGCCGCCGAGCGTCCAGTACGAGCGCATCCCGCCCCAATACGCCACGCGCCAGCGCGTCGAGATGGTCCAGCCGGGTTATTCTTATTACGCGCCAGTGCAGATGGGCTGCGCGTCCTGCGGGTACTGAGCCAACGCGGAGACGAAGAATTCAACGGCGCTCCTCAGAGGGCGCCGTTTTTCTTTGCAGCCGGCAAACCAGGTCCGGAAAGGGAGGCGACTCCAAACCGGACCTCAACCAGAGACGTCTTGGGAGATGCCGCCAGTGTCCGGGATTGCTGAGAAGCGCATACTAAGGGAACAGACTGACGCCGCCTGACAGGTTGGGTGTTTGGGGCAGGGCACCAACTTCGCGTTGCCACGCCCCGCCGACTACGTTAAGCGACAGCAATTCCGGGTTTGGAAGGGTGGCCGAGTGGTTTAAGGCACCGGTCTTGAAAACCGGCGTGCCCGCAAGGGTACCGTGGGTTCGAATCCCACCCCTTCCGCCAGTCAAGCCAAAAACTCAAATAAAATCAGACTTTGGCGGTTTTGGCTCACCAAAAGCTACTAACCAATACCGTAGCTTGCGCTTGGGGGAGCCAAGGGCTAATTACCTGGACGGAACAAATAGAGAACAATATGGTGCGTGTCGAATCTGCGGAGTAACGTGCATGCTGGCAACGAATCCACCCGAGGTTGTGCAAGGAACGACTCCATTGGCAGGTGCAAAATTTTTTGACGAAAGATCGGATCAATCGGAAACTAAAGCGAGGATTATTCAGAAATACTTTTACGCCTGGGCCAACGTGATCATACCGAGTGCAAAACTGCATGGAGGCAAGATTGCCTACATCGATCTTTATGCTGGACCCGGACGCTATAAGGACGGCGCTGCGTCAACGCCGCTCCTCGTGTTGGAGCACGCTATCGAAGATAAGAACATGTGCGACATGTTGGTGACTATCTTCAACGACGCGGATGGAAACCATACAGCGACGTTGCAAGGAGAAATCGACGCGCTGCCCGGCATAGAGAAGCTCAAATACAAGCCGACCGTGAATTGTGGCGAGATTGGTGCCGACGCCGAAAAGGAACTTTCCGAAACTCGATTGGTACCTTCCTTCACGTTCGTTGATCCGTTTGGCTATAAGGGGCTGTCGCTCAAAATCGTAAATGGCGTCATTAAAGATTGGGGATGCGATTGCGTCTTTTTCTTCAACTATGGACGCATCAATGCTGGTCTTTCGAACGACTTGGTCAAGAAACACATGGACGCTCTGTTCGGTGTCGAACGTGCAGATGATCTGCGCAAGAAGATCGAAGGAAAATCGCCTGACGAGCGTGAGACGCTAATCCTTGAAGAGCTATCACAGGCTATCAAAGGCATGGGTGGAAAATTCGTGCTGCCGTTTCGTTTCAAGCGTGGTGCGCGAACCTCGCATAGTTTGATCTTCGTATCGAAGCACTTTAAAGGCTACGAGATCATGAAAGGGATCATGGCAAGCGAAAGCTCGACTGATGATCAGGGCGTTGCTTCATTCACATACTCCCCGGCAGACGCTTCCACTCCTCTGTTGTTCTCGCTATTGCAACCGTTCGACAAGCTACTAGCGGATTTGCCCAAGGTGTTTGCAGGCGAGACGCTAACGATGCGCCAGATTTACGAAGATCATTCCGTTGATACCCCGTACACGGACAAGAACTACAAAGAGGCTCTTAGACAACTTGAAGCGTCAGGAGTGATCACGGCTGATCCACCAGCAGCGCAGCGACCCAAACGGGCGGGCTCCGTCACCTTCGCGGACCGCGTAAAGGTTACGTTCAACTAGGGATGTCGCAATGGCCACCAACTCACCAATCGAATGGACAGAAGCAACGTGGAATCCGGTGGCAGGGTGCACAATCCTGTCGCCGGGTTGCACCAATTGCTATGCGATGCGACTTGCTAGGCGATTGGAGGCCATGGGGCAACCAAAGTACGCGGGCACAACGCGCGTATCAGGTGGACGCGCCAAATGGAACGGCAAGATCGTTCTAGACGAAGCTGCCTTGAACATACCGCTGAAGTGGAAGACACCCAAAGTTATCTTCGTCAATTCAATGTCGGACTTGTTCCACGAGAACGTGCCGCTGGAATTCATCGGCAAGGTTTTTGATGTGATGCAACGTGCTCGACACCACACATTTCAAATTTTGACCAAACGAGCAGGACGGCTCGCTAGCATTGCGAACCAGCTGCCCTGGCCGAATAACGTCTGGATGGGCGTAAGCGTCGAAAACGACGAATATACCGATCGAATTGACCATCTGCGTTCGACACCGGCATTCATCAAGTTCTTGAGCCTCGAACCGTTGCTTGGCCCACTTGAGAACTTGGATCTTGAGGGCATCGACTGGGCTATTGCGGGCGGCGAAAGCGGTCCTGCCGCGCGCCCGATGGACCCTGATTGGGTACGATCGATTCGGGATCAATGCGTAGATGCGGGCGTTGCCTTTCACTTTAAGCAGTGGGGTGGAGTGCAAAAGAAGCAAACCGGCCGGGTGTTGGACGGGCGAACGTGGGATCAACTTCCAACTACGAAGGCATCCGTGATTTTGGCTTAAAGCTAAGTTTTCACGCCAAATGGTCAGTAGTGCTGGTGAGCGGTGAAAAATGTCGAACGGCTTCAGCGCAGATTACGGATGATGTTTCCGCCAGTCTACCCGGCGGCCGTCCATGGGTCGGACTTTCCCAATCAGGTAATCAGTGAACCAGACCTCCACTCCGCCCGCGCTCGACAAGCTGAAGCTCCGCATTCAGGCGTTGCGTTCCAAGACCATTGCCAATGGCTGCACTGAGGACGAGGCGCTGTCTGCGGCCGCCAAGGTCGCCGAGCTGCTCGATCGCCATGATCTGTCGCTCTCCGATGTCGAACTGCGCGCGTCGCCGTGCGAGCGGAGGGTCTACGAGACCCATCGCAAGAAGCGAATTCCGCTGGACGACTGCATCGGCGCGATCGCTCTTTTCTGCGATTGTCGGGTCTGGCGCGAGAAGAACGCGGCCGGCGAGAACAGTTATGTGTTCTTTGGCCTCGGCGCCGATATCGAGGTCGCGCATTATCTGGCTGAATTGATCGACGGCGCTGTGCGCGCCGAACTTGGACGCTTCAAGACTTCGCTCGACTACAGCAGGTTCCGGCACCAGCAGCGGCATCTCGCCAATGCCTCCTTCGCGCTCGGGATGGTGGCCTCAATCGCGGACAAGCTGGTAGCGATCAAGGCCGGTCGCGATCAGGTCAACGAAAGCACCGGCCGCGGGCTGGTGGTTCTCAAGACCTCGGTGGTCGATGCGGAGTTCGACAAGCTCGACCTGAAGATGCGGACCCAGCGCAGCACCAGCCGGATGGTATCGATGACAGCCTATGAAGCCGGCGGCGCCGCCGGTGCGTCGCTCGCCATCAATCCCGGGCTTGGCAAGTCCCTTGGCGGGTCGCAGTCAAGGACCGCTCCTAAAGGGAGCTGAACGCGTCGGGGGAGGGCGTGCAGCCTCACCATCATTGCAGTTCAGTCGATGGACTTCTCGAGCTTCTGGGCTGCGCGGAAGTCGTCCATATGCTGCAGGTTCGGCCCGTAGGCAGCCTCTTTGGTCAGCAGGTGGTAGATCCGGGCCACGACGGTTTGGAGATGTTTCATTCGTCCGCGCGGCATCGCCCGGGCCTTGCAAAGGGCTCGGACCGCATGCGCTCGGAAATAATCAAAAGCGTCTGACATCGCGGACTCAACGTCCCGCGCAATGATTGGTTCTTGGATTGGTTCTTGGATTGGTTCTTGGATTGGTTCTTGTTCGCGCGTCCCAAAACGCCGCCAGGGACGCCCGCGCGTTCAGGAACCTGGCCCTCGCTGGCCTGTTGTTCGCACTCTGGTCCAGCCACGGAGGGCGCCCTTGGAAAGTACGATCATCGGAGAATTCGACACGCGCCGCGGCGCCGAGCTTGCGGTTGAGCATGTCGTGCAGGAATGCGGCGTGCCGCGAAGCGACGTCTTCGTCCAGGCCGCCGGTGGCGCGAACACGTCGGGGACACGCACCGCCGGTCCTGACGCCAAGGCCGCGCCTGCGCCGGAGGGGCACCAGAAGCTGGAAGGTCCAATCGAGGTCTCCGTGGACTTTCACGGCGATGCGCCCGAGAAGATTGCGGACGCCTTGAAAGGCGCAGGTGCAAAGACTGTCCGAACCAAGTAGCGGCGAGGGGAGACTGTGGCGCCGGAATCCGCACACGCCGAACGGTCAGCCTGGTTCTGGTTGGGGAACCCCTTCCGCGTTCAGCGCGTTTCAACGCGAACGCAAATTGCGAGGCCTCCCTGCTTCAGAGCTCATCGACCCTGATCCCCGGCGACACCGTCTGGCGGCGGTGCGAGGCGCGGCGTGTGGCGGTTCTCAACGATGCTGCCGCTTATTTCGCGGCCCTGCGGGAGGCCCTGCTGCAGGCGCAGGACCTCGTTTATATCGTCGGTTGGGATATCCATAGTGAGACCATGCTGGTCGGCGAGTCCGGGCGAGCGGACGACGGCTTGCCGGAACAGCTCGGCCCGTTCCTGCGCGCGCTGGTCCAGCGACGTCCCACCTTGCGCATCAACATTCTCATCTGGGACTTTGTCTCGTTCTACGCTTCCGAGAGGGAATGGAATTCCGCGGCGAAATTCACCGCCGAGACCGATGGCCGCGTCCGGTTTTATCTTGATTCCACACTTCCATTTGGGTCGGCCCAACACCAGAAGATCGTCTGTGTCGACGGTTCGCTGGCGTTCGTCGGCGGGCTCGATCTGACGATCAGGCGCTGGGACACGAGTGACCATCGCGCCGATCACGCGTCGCGCTGTGATCCCCAGGGCAAGCCATACCTGCCGTTTCATGATGTTCAATGCCTGGTCGACGGGGATGCGGCGGCGTGGCTGTTCGACCTCGCGGAGGAACGCTGGCGCGCGGCAGGCCAACAGATTGACGACCGGCGCCCGCTGAAAAGCTTGCGCTGGCCGGCGAATGTTCCGGTCGAGGCTGAGCATATGCCGGTGGGCATTGCCAGGACCGAGGTGGTTTGTCCGACAGGTTCGACGCTCCGGGAGGTCGAACGCTCGTTGATCGCAGCGATCCGGTCCGCGACGAACTTCGTGTACATCGAGAACCAGTTCACCAGCGCCACCAAGATCGCGCGCGAATTGGTGGAGCAGATGCAGCGCGTGCCTTCGCTTCGGATTCTGGTCGTCACTCCGAAACTGCATTCCTCGTGGCTGGAATCCCAGGCCATGCAGAACGGCCGCGGCGCCTTCATCGACTGCTTCAGTTCGGCCGGCGTCGCCGATCGCATCCGCTTCGTCTACCCGGTGTCGGGGAACGGGGATACGGAAGCGGCCGTGATGGTGCACAGCAAGCTCATGATCGTCGACGATCGGATCTTGAGGATCGGTTCGGCCAATCTAAACAATCGATCGATGGGCGCCGACAGCGAATGTGACCTGATCTTTGAAGCCGCCTCAGACGAGCATCGGAATTTCATCGGCTCGGTCCGCCGTCGCCTGATCGCCCATTTCTGCGGTCTCGATGAACAGACCGTCGCGCAAAACGACGATCGTCTTTTTGCGCTCCTGGACGACGTCTCAAGAGAAAGTGCGACGAAGGCGCTGCGGGACGTGGAATCTTCGGTGCTGACCAGCGCTCTGGCGACGATGGTTCAGCCCGTGGCGGACCCCGAGCGGCCTCTACATCTGGAGCGCGCGGCATCGCGCATGTGGAGCACGAAGACAATCATCGGGATCGTCTCGATAGCCGTGGCGCTTTTTGGACTGGCGATGGCCTGGTCGTACACGTCGTTGAGCGATTTCGCCGACGCGGGTCGGATGTCGACGCTTCTGTCTGCCTATTCGCAGTCCGTCTGGGGGCCGCCATTCGCGATAGCGGCTTTCGTCGTCGGCGGGTTGGTCGTGTTTCCGGTTCTCGTGCTCATCGCGGCAACTGCAGCCGCACTCGGACCATGGCTCGGCTTCGTCACCGCCATGACGGGCGTCGTGCTCAGCGCCTTTGTCCTGTTTGCGATCGGGCGGGCACTCGGCCGCGAGCGCCTCCAGCGTTTGCTCGGACGACGTACCGCGCGCATCCAGGAGCGTGTTGTCGGCAAGGGCATTCTGGCCGTCGTCGTCATCCGGATGATTCCGATCGCACCGTTCTCGGTGGTGAATGTCGTGGCTGGCGCCAGCACGCTGCCTCTGCGTGACTTCCTGGTCGGAACGCTGCTCGGAATGACGCCCGGCATTCTCGCCATGGCAGTTTTGGGGGCTCAGATCGCTGATCTCGCCAGGAATGCGTCCTGGACCAACATATTGCTGCTCGCACTGGCGTTCCTGGGCTGGCTCGCGATCTGCGCAGGCGCGCAATTCGTCGCGACGTGGCTCGCCGGGAGGCGCTGATGCGCTTCATGACGTGGAATGTGCATGGCACCTTCAATCTCAATCCGAAATTCGATCTCGAGGGGATCTGTTCCATCATTCGCAAATGGGCTCCCGATGTCGTCGCGCTTCAGGAGGTGGATTCGCGATCGCGATCTGACGATCCGTTTGCGAAGCTGGCGAGTGTCGTCGGCGATCACCGTGTTCACGCCAAGTCGATCGTCACGGCGGATGGCGAATACGGCCAGACGCTCCTGAGCCGCTTCCCATTCTCCGGCCCGCCCGAGATCGTCGACGTGTCGTATCGTGAGCGCGAGCCGCGCCGGGCGATCGCGGCGGGACTGCTGACGCCGGTCGGCGATGTCCGCGTGGTGGCCACGCATCTCGGCTTGAGCATCCACGAGCGCCATGCGCAGGCTCACGCGCTGGTGAGCCTGATGAAGCCCGGAAGGACCGTCGTCCTCGGGGATTTCAACGATTGGTTCTGGATCAAATCGGTGCGGCGCGTGCTCGCGCAGGCCTGCCCGAACCGTACGCGGCTGCGAACTTTCCCGTCGCATTTGCCCCTGCTGCGGCTTGACCGGATCTATGCGACCTCCGACAGCCCGATCGGGAAGGTTTGGACCGACCAAGGGGCGCGGGCTTACTCAGACCATTTGCCCGTTATTGCAGACATCGAGATCGCCGGCGGGTCAAACGCGTCTTAAGCGCGATAAAAAAGTTCTTTCTGCAGAAGGACTTGGCTACTGTGCATGGGGTTGTTTTCGCACATTTATGCAGTCGGCCCACGCTGCCGCCCGGCGGGACCAAGGGGAACCCTTTCCCGACCCCTGCGTTATCTGGCCATGACGGAAGACATTTCCTACCGGCGCAAGCCCTTGACCCCCGAACAGCGGCAGGCGCGCGATGCGACACGCCGTATCGAAGCCGAAAAAGCCATGCGCGATCATGAAGCGGCGCAGAAGGCGTTTTATGCCAACAAGGAGCGGCTGAGGGCCGAACGGTTGGCACGTGAACAGACGGAAGCCAAGGGCTGAGCGCACGCGGTCGCCCCGTCGAAAATGTCTTTGCCCGCGAGCGCCGGCCTCAGTGCCGGTGAGGGACGCGCGTCACGCTCAACGCCTGCTTGAGCGCCTGAACGGCGGTTGCGAAAGATCTGCGAGGCGATTGCGCCTCGATCGCTTCGGCTGCGACGCGACAATCGTCGGCGACCTTGAGCAACCCGCTTCGCGCCAGGTCCATGGTGGAGAGGGCTGCCTGCTCAAGGCAGACCCGTTCAAGCCGTCGAAACTCCCGCAGTTCTTTGTTCATGCGTCAGCTCTCGATGTCTCCGGGCCATGGGGCGCTGAGTCTGCTTAATCAATGGTAAACATCTCTGCCTAGCCGGGTTGGCTGGCGTAGAGCTGGTGGGTGACCTGCACACCCCCGGTCTGGGCACGCCCAGCGGGCTTGACGGCGTTTGGCTTCCGCCGGAAGCTTCCAACGATCCAGATTTGAACCACGGAGACGTTCGCTTCCAGCCAGTCCGACCCCGATCAGCGAAAACCGAAATGGAGCTGACCATGACCACGTTCGACAAGCGCGAGCAGGGCTTCGAGGCCCAATTCGTCCACGACGAGGAACTCATGTTCAAGGCCACGGCCCGGTCCAACAAGCTGCTCGGGCTCTGGGCCGCCACTCAGCTCGGCCTCAGCGGCGATGCCGCGGCCAGCTACGCGACGGCGTTGGTGACGGACCATCTGGAGAACCAGTCGATGGACGACGTCGTGGGCAAAGTCTCGGCCGATCTTGCCGCCAGGGGCGTATCGCGCGAACAGGTCGCAGCCAAGCTTCAGGAATGCTTGCACCAGGCGTTGCAGCAACTCGAAGCGGACAAGTAAAAGCAAGGCGGCCGTCGACGGCCAGGATCGGGAGGCGGGTGGTGGCTTGCGGACTATCTTGCGGAGTATCTAGCAGCAGCTTCGGCAAATGGCCCGGCGCGATCGCGCTCGCTGCTGCAATCCTGGTCGGCTGCGGCGGCGCTGAGGTATCGGCCACACCGCTGACGCCATTTCGCTACGAGGCGCAGGCGCAGCGTCATTGCCCGCACGACCGGGTCGTCTGGCTCGATTTCAGCAAAGGTGTCTACTACGGCAAAAGCCAGAAGCGGTACGGCCAGGGTTTTACCGGCAGCTTCGTCTGCTTGAGCGAAGCCCGCGACAGCCTCTATCGGCGTTCGCTGCTTGGACTGCGGTAAGCGTATTTTTCGTGCTGGGTGCTCAGGCGAAGGCCAATGCCACGAGGCTGGAGCACAGCAAGACCAAACCGCCGGCGGTCAATGCCAGGAAGCCATCGGATACGAGGTCATGGTTGCGCATGGGACACCTGCCGCTCTCGTCTGCGATGCTCGATCGGATCGACTAAAAATGTCCGAACGCGCCGTCTTGAAAGGGTGATGCTTGCCGTCCGCGCGAGTGCCTCAGGCCCTCGTGCGGTAACCTTCAAACGCATGGGCCAGGAAGATCCCCGCGCTTACCAAACCCATCAGTGCCGAAACCGTCTCGATCATCGTCTCATTCCATTCCGCCCTGCACGCGAGAAAACGCGGGCGGCCTTGCACAGTCAAAAGAATTCCAGTGAGCGGCGCGACAATGGGGGTGGAGTGAGGATTTGGCGCAACAGAATGTCCATGCCGGGCACAGAGCAGGGCGCCCGCGCCCCGTAGTTCAACGGGGCGAAAGCAAACGCCCCGTTTACCATCCCGGCGGGATCGCTGTGGGCTCCCCATTTCCGCCGTGTTCGGGTTGCGTTATCGTTACCACTTCCGACGCGGTGGTGGGCCGCCTCGGAGCAAAGGACCGGACAGCGCTGCCCGTAGTCAAAGCGGGTTAGGTACGCCTCCGGCAAAGTGGTATTTGGGGCGAATGGGGATCCGACGGTCAGATTCGGTTTTGCGGGCCGCGCGCGCTGTTGCGGCGGTCGCGACCTGCCTTGCGCTCGCCAATTGCGCATCCTCCAACAAATTCGCCAGCCGGGTCGATCCGAAATACGGCGTGTCCTCGAGCCCCCGGGTCGTGGCTTTGGGTGATCCTGTCCCGAAGGGCGGCGGCGCCTACCGCGTCGGCAAGCCCTATGTGGTGGGTGGCCGGACCTATGTGCCCGAAGAGGACGTCAACTACCGCGCCGAGGGAATGGCGTCCTGGTACGGCGACGATTTCCACGGCCGCCTGACCGCCAATGGCGAAGTGTTCGACATGGGGTCGCTGACCGCGGCGCATCCGACCCTGCCGATGCCGTCCTATGCGCGGGTGACCAACGTCTCGAACGGCAAGTCGCTGATCGTCCGCGTCAATGACCGCGGGCCCTATCACGGCAACCGGCTCATCGACGTCTCGAACAAGGCCGCCGAACTGCTTGAATTCAAAGGCAATGGCATCGCCAAGGTCCGCGTCGAATATGTCGGCCGGGCGCCGCTGGAAGGCTCCGACGACCGCCAGCTGATGGCGACCTTGCGCACCGGAACCCCGGCGCCGTCGCCCTCGATGATCCGTGTCGCCTCGGCGAGGCCGTTCGTGCCGGAGCTGCCATCGTCGAACCGCGGTGCCATGCGCGGCGAAGTTCCGACGCCGGAGGGACGGCCCTACAATCTCGGCAACACCTCCGCCGACATGGCTTCACTCAATGCGACCTCGGAAATGTCGGCCTCGAGCCGCAACCGGGGCCGGGCGCTCCAGAACGCGCGCGCCGTGTCCTATGACGGGGACGGCCGCTACGCGACCGAGAGCGCTCCGTCCGGCGCCTACGCCTCCGACGGCGCTGCCGAGGCCCGCGGCATCCTGAGCGGCCGCGGCCTCTACTAGGCCGCGCTTTCCTTCAAGAACCCCACCAGCGCCGCATTCACCTCGTCGGGCCGCTCCTGCTGGACCCAATGGCCGGCGCCCTCGATGATCAGCTTTCGCTTCAGATTGGGCAGCACGCGCTCGAGCTCGTTGACGCGCTTGGCTCCGATCAGGCCGGTGATGACGGCGTCTTTCGAACCGGCGATGAAGAGCGAGGGCTGGTGGATCTGCGCATCCTGCCAGGGCGCCGTCAGCTCCCAATTGCGGTCGAGGTTGCGATACCAGTTCAACCCGCCACGAAAACCGGACTTGCGGAAGGTTTCGGTGAAATAGGCAAGGTCAGTCTCGCTGAGCCACGCCGGCAGAGGCTCCTCCGGGTTGCCGTGGCCGAGGAATCCCTTGCCCTCCTGCACGAACATGGCTGCGGAGGGATCGGCAAGGCCGCGCCCGCCGAGCACGATGCGCATGGTGCGCGCGACGTCACGCTCGAACTCGGCTTCGGCAACGCCGGGCGCCTCGAAATACTGCCAATAGAAATTGGTGATGCCGCCCTGGCGCAGGAGGTCAAGCGGCTTGCCGCGGCCGCGGAACGGCGGCGGCACGCTCAGGCCGGCGACCGCCGTGAAGATGTCGGGCCGGAACAGCGCCGCGTGCCAGGCCACCGGTGCCCCCCAGTCGTGGCCGACCACCATGGCCTTGGTCTCGCCAAGCGCCTGCACGAGGCCGACGATATCGCCGACCGTGTCGAAGATCGAATAGGCCGTCGCGTCCGGCGGCGCTGAGCTCTGGCCATAGCCGCGCATGTCGGGAGCGACGACGCGAAATCCGGCCTGCGCCAGCGCCGGGATCTGGTGGCGCCAGGAATAGGAGAGTTCCGGCCAGCCGTGGCACAGCACCACCAGCGGACCCTGACCGGCTTCACGGATGAACAGATCGATGCCGTTGGCCTTGATCACGCGGGTGGAGGACATCGCTTTTCCGCCTTGTTTCAGGGGTTTGGTCAGAAAATCTGAGGTGCCACGATAGGGGCGGGACGAGAATCGTGCAATCTCGGGACAAGCGGCCACCCCGTGTTGTTCGCACCGGTCCCAACTGTTAGAACGCCGCTCTCAGGGCTTGGCCATGGAATTTCGTCTTTCCTCGTTTGGGCGCACCCGGTTCACCGCCGGAGCGCTGGCGCGTGGGTTGATCGCGACGGCGGTGGTCGCGACCATCGGCTGGGGCGGGGCGCTCTACGCGGCCAACCAGAGCGTCCAGGGCGCCAAGAAAACAGATGATTCCGGCTTCGACGGCGACGCCCCGACTGCGATCCTGATCGAGGCCTCCAGCGGCAGCGTGCTGTTCGAGAAGAACGCCGACGAACTGCGCGCGCCCTCCAGCATGATGAAGCTGATGACCGCGGAGGTCGTCTTCAACGCCATCAAGAAGGGCGACATCAAGCTGACCGACGAATACCGGATTAGCGAGAACGCCTGGCGCAGGGGCGGCGCACCCTCCGGCGGCTCGACCATGTTCGCCGCGATCAATAGCAAGGTCACGGTCGACGATCTCCTGCACGGGGCGATCATCCAGAGCGGCAACGACGCCTGCATTGCGCTGGCCGAAGCCATGGCGGGCAACGAACGGATTTTCGCCGCCGACTTCATGACCAAGCGCGCCCGTGAGCTTGGCCTGACGAAATCGACCTTCGGCAATTCCAACGGCCTGCCGGACCCCGCCAACAAGATGACGGTGCGCGAGCTCGGCGTCCTCGCCCGGCACATCATTCTCGACTTCCCCGAATTCTACAAACTGTTCGGCGAGAAGGAATACACCTGGAACAAGATCCGCCAGCCCAACCGCAATCCGCTGCTCAATTCCATGGAAGGCGCCGACGGTCTGAAGACCGGTTACACCAAGGAAGGTGGCTACGGCATGGTCGGCTCGGCGGTGCAGAACGGCACGCGGCTGATCGTCGTCGTCAACGGGCTGGAAGACCCCGAAGATCGCGCCACCGAAGCCAAGAAGATGCTGGAATGGGGTTTTCGCAATTTCGAGACCCGCACCCTGATCGCGGCCGATCAGCCCGTCGGCTACGCCAAGGTGTTCGGCGGCGAGAGCCGCTCGGTGAAACTGGTCGCCAAGACGCCCGTGAAGGTGATGGTGCACAAGAACGGCACCGACAAGCTGATTGCGCGCGTCGTCTATAGCGGTCCCGTGCGCGCGCCGGTCGAGGCGGGGCAGAAGGTCGGGCTGGTCAGGGTCTGGCGCAGCGGCAACATCGCGGTGGAGACGCCGGTCTATGCCGCTGACGCGATCGGCACCGGCTCGACCGTACGGCGTGCAATCGACGGCGCCAGCGAGCTCGTGATCGGCATGTTCCGTGCGGGCGCCGAGAAGCTCTGATCATGACTGAAAGCGCGGTCAAGTGGCCGTCCGGACGCGGGCGTTTCGTCACCTTTGAAGGCGGCGAGGGCACGGGCAAGTCGACCCAGATCAAGAAGCTCGCCGACCGTCTCAAGGCGGCCAGGATGCGCATCCTTGTCACGCGCGAGCCGGGCGGCTCGCCGGGCGCCGAGATCATGCGGCATCTGGTGCTGTCAGGCATGGGCAAGCTGCTCGGACCCGAGGCCGAGACGCTGCTGTTCGCGGCGGCCCGCGACGACCATGTCCGCACCGTGATCCAGCCTGCGCTCAACCAGGGCACCTGGGTGCTCTGCGACCGCTTCGCCGATTCGACGCGGGCCTATCAGGGCAGCCTCGGCCAGGTGCCGGCGGCGCTGATCAACGCGATGCAGCGGGTCACGATCGGCGATCTCAAACCGGACCTCACCATCATTCTGGACCTGCCGGTCGAGATCGGCTTGCAGCGCGCGGCCGCTCGCCGCGGCAGCGGCACGCCAGACAGGTTCGAGGCCGAGAAGCTCGGTTTCCATCAGGGCCTGCGCGAGGCCTATCGCAAGATCGCAGCGGACGATCCTGCGCGCTGCGTGCTGATCGACGCCAATTCTGACCCCGACACGGTTGCCGGGCGCGTCTGGACCGCGCTGCGCGATCGCCTGCTTCCGACGCCGGCATCGGTGGTGTCCATATGAGCCCGCGTCAGACCGAGCGCGAAACTGCCATGTCTCATCCGCGCGAGACGAGCGTTCTGTTCGGCCATCGCGAGGCCGAGGCCGCGCTGCTCGCCGCCTATCGCAGCGGGCGCATCCCGCATGCCTGGCTGATTGGCGGGCCGCAAGGCATCGGCAAGGCGACGCTGGCATATCGGATGGCGCGCTTCGTGCTCGCTCACGGCCAGCCGCTGGCGCCCTCCGTGCAACGCGCCGAAGACATCGCCATCAATCCTGACGACGCCGTGGCGCGGCAGGTTGCGGCAAGCTCGCATGGTGGCCTGCTGACGCTGGAGCGCACCGCCAATGATCGCGGCGTGATGCGCACCGTGATCACCGTGGACGAGACGCGCGAGACGATCGGATTCTTCGGCTCGACCGCAGCGGCCGAAGGCTGGCGTGTCTGCATCGTCGACACCGTCGACGAGCTCAATCCGAATGCCGCCAACGCGCTGCTGAAAATTCTCGAGGAGCCGCCGCAGCAATCGCTGTTCCTGCTGGTGAGCCACGCGCCGGCGCGTGTGCTCGCCACAATCCAGTCGCGCTGCCGCAAGCTGCGCCTGCGCGCGCTCGCAACCGACGACGTGATTGCTGCAGCCGCAACAGCTGCCGATCTCGACCCGAATGATCCGGCGTTGCGCGAGGCGGCGGAGGCGTCCGAGGGCAGCGTCGCGCGGGCGCTGACGCTGCTCGGCGGTGACGCCCTGAAGCTCCAGCAGCGCACGGCCGCGCTGCTGGCGCGACTGCCGCAGGTCGATCCGCGCGAATTGCACACGCTCGGCGAATCGCTCGGCACCAGTGACCGCGTTGCGCTTGCCGCCTTCATCGATGGCATCGATCGCTGGATCGCGGAACGCCTGCACGCCGACGAGGCCAATGCCAACCAGAATCTGCCGCGCCTTGCGCGCCTAGCTGAGGTATGGGAAAAGATCGTCCGCGCCGCGCGTGACACCGAAACCTACAATCTGGAGCGAAAGCCCTTGGTTTTCTCGGTGTTCGGCTGGCTGGCGGACGCAACGCGCTAGAGCATGATCCGGGAAAGTGTGCAGCGGTTTTCCGATGGGATCATGCTCAAGACAATAAACTAACGCAGGTTGGTTTCCAGATTTCGAGAAGCCGGTAAAGGAATTCGTCGTGGCAGCGCGAGCTAAGAAAACCGCTAAGGGCAAGAGCAGCAAGAGGAAGGCTGCGAAGAAGGCCGACAAGAGAGCCGCGAAGAAGGCTGTGAAGGCGCGCGCGCGCAAAGCTGCCAAGAAGGTCAAGAAAGCTACGAAAACCAAAAAGACGGCCGCCAAGAAAACCGGGAAGAAGAGCGCCGCGAAGACGGCAAAGAAGGCAGCGAAGAAGCAGGTCGTTGCCAAGAAGACGGTGAAGACAGCGACCAAAAAGCCAGCCAAGGCTTCGGCGAAGAAAGCGGTCAAGAACGCAAGGGTGGCTGCGCCCGCCGTGACATCCACACCAGCTCCTGTCGCCATGCCGGCGAAGGCTGTGAAGGCCGATGTATCGAAGGCCAAAGCCCCGCGCGCACCGAAGTCCGTCGCAGCCCCGCAGGCCACCACGCCCGTGGCCGTCCCCGCGCGCGACAACGTCTTCTACATCACGACCGCGATCGCCTATCCCAATGGCAGCCCGCATATCGGCCACGCCTACGAGGCGATCGCGACCGATACGTTGGCGCGGTTCGCGCGACTCGACGGCAAGGATGTGTTCTTCCTCACCGGCACCGACGAGCACGGCCAGAAGATGGTTCAGACCGCGGCCAGCGAAAAAATGTCCGTCTCGGAGCTCGCGGCCCGCAATGCCGGCCGTTTCAAGCAAATGGACGAGCGCCTGAACGTCTCGTTCGACCGCTTCATCCGCACCACCGAGGAGCAGCATCACCGCTCCAGTCAGGAGATATGGCGGCGCATGGAAGCGAACGGGGATATCTATGCCGACATCTATGCCGGCTGGTATTCCGTGCGCGATGAAGCCTATTACGCGGAGGACGAGACGCGCCTGAACGACGACGGCGTGCGGCTCGGGCCGCAGGGCACGCCGGTCGAATGGGTCGAGGAGAAGAGCTACTTCTTCCGCCTGTCGGCCTATCAGGACAGGCTGCTCAAGCTGTACGAGACGCAGCCCAATTTCATCGGCCCCGACTCCCGCAAGAACGAGGTGGTGAGCTTCGTCAAGGGCGGCCTGCGCGATCTGTCGATCTCGCGCACGACGTTCGACTGGGGCGTCAAGGTGCCCGGCGACGAAGAGCACGTGATGTATGTCTGGGTCGACGCGCTCACCAACTACATCACTGGCGTCGGTTTCCCCGACGAGAGCGACAAGAACTGGCGTTATTGGCCTGCCGACGTGCACATCATCGGCAAGGACATCATCCGCTTCCATGCGGTGTACTGGCCGGCTTTCCTGCTGTCGGCCGGGATCCCGCTTCCGAAGCGGGTCTATGCCCACGGCTTCCTGTTCAGCAGGGGCGAGAAGATGTCGAAGTCCGTCGGCAACGTGGTCGATCCCTTCAACCTCGCCGACCAGTACGGCGTCGACCAGATGCGCTATTTCTTTCTGCGTGAGGTGCCGTTCGGCCAGGACGGCAACTACAATCACGAGGCCATCGTCGCGCGCATCAATGCGGATCTCGCCAACGATCTCGGCAACCTCGCGCAGCGCTCGCTGTCGATGATCGCCAAGCAGCTCGGCGGCGTGCTGCCGGAGCCCGGCGAACTCAGCGACAACGACAAGGCGATCCTGTCACAAGCTGACGGCATGCTCGCGGCGTCTCGCGAAGCGATGGCGACGCAGCAAATCCATCACTGGCTCAATGCTGTGTGGGCCGTGGTCGCCGAAGCCAACCGCTATTTCGCGGGCGAAGCGCCGTGGGCGCTCGCCAAGACCGATCCTGTCAGGCAGAGGACGGTGCTCTATGTCACCGCCGAAGTCGTGCGCCAGATCGCAATCCTGGCCCAGCCGGCGATGCCGACGGCCTCGGGATTGCTGCTGAACAGCCTTGGTATCCCCGAAGGGGAGCGCAACTTCGCCGCGCTCGGCGGTGCAACGCGCATCGCGCCCGGTACGACGCTGCCCGCGCCGACGCCGGCCTTCCCGCGCTACATCGAGCCCGCGGCGTAAGGCGCTCACACCATGCTGGTCGACAGCCACTGCCACCTGGATTTTCCGGACTTTGCGGAAGATCTCGACGGGATCGTGTCGCGCGCGCGAGCGGCCGGCATCGGCCGCATGGTTACGATCTCGACGCGGGTGAAAAAATTGAACCAGCTTTTGGCCATCGCCGAGCGCTATGACGACGTCTATTGCTCGGTCGGCACCCATCCGCATAACGCGGATGAGGAAGACGGCATCGCGCCGGACGAGCTGATCGCACTGACGCAGCACCCCAAGGTCGTCGCGCTCGGCGAAGCCGGGCTCGATTATTTCTACGACAACGGCTCGCCGGAGGCGCAGGCGAGGGGCTTTCGTGCCCACATCGCCGCCGCCCGCGCCACCGGCCTGCCGTTGGTGATCCACACCCGCGAGGCGGACCAGGATTGCGGCCGGATCCTGGAAGAGGAGACGGCAAAGGGATCGTTTCGCGCCGTGTTGCATTGTTACACCGGCGGGCGCGAACTGGCGCTGAAGGCGGTCTCGCTCGGGCTCTATATCGGCTTCACGGGCATCCTGACCTTCAAGAAGTCCGAAGCCTTGCGCGCGCTTGCGGCCGAACTGCCGTCCGACCGTATTCTGGTTGAAACGGACTCGCCCTACCTTGCGCCGGGCAAGTTCCGGGGCAAGCGCAACGAACCGGCCTATGTGGTCGAAGTCGCAAAAGTGCTGGCCGAAACACGTGGCGTGTCGTTTGACGAGATCTCGCGCCAGACAAGCGATAACTTCTTTCGCCTGTTCTCCAGGGTGAAAGTTTAGAACTGGGGGCCGCATGACGCTGACGCTGACGATCCTGGGCTGCGGCTCTTCCGCCGGTGTACCGCGCCCGGCACTCGGCTGGGGTGCCTGCGATCCCAACAACACCAAGAACCGCCGCCGCCGCTGTTCGCTGCTGGTCGAGCAGACGTCGGGCGAGGGCACCACGCGTATCGTGATCGACACCTCGCCGGACCTGCGCGAGCAATTGCTCTCGACCAATGTCGACCACATCGATGCAGTGTTCCTGACCCACGAGCACGCCGATCAGACCCATGGCATGGACGATCTGCGTTCGGTGGTGATGCACATGCGCCGGCGGATTCCGACGTATCTCAACCAGACGACTGCGAACGACATCATGTCGCGGTTCTCCTATTGCTTCGTCTCGCCGGCGGGCAGCGATTACCCGCCGATCCTGACGGCGCAGTCGATCGAGGCTGGTGAAAGCCAGACCATCCAGGGGAAGGGCGGCCCGGTGACGATGACCGCCTTCCTGGTGCAGCATGGCAACATTCCTGCGCTGGGCTATCGCATCGGCGATGCCGCCTACACACCCGACCTCAACGACATCCCGCGCGAGAGCTGGGGCGCCCTGGAAAATCTGGATCTCTGGATCGTCGATGGCCTGCGCTACACCAGCCATGTCAGCCATTTCAGCATCAACGACGCGTTGTCCTGGATCGAGCGCTTCAAGCCGAAGCGCGCCGTCATCACCAACATGACGGCCGACGTCGATTATGAGGTGATCCGGCAGTCGCTGCCGGCGGGAGTGGTGCCCGCGTATGACGGGCTGCGGCTCGAGACCCGCTGAACCTGCGGTGGAAATTCCGGCGAGAGCCGGCATACTCCTTGCTTGCGCTGGCCCCATCATGTTGATCTAACGTCTGAAAGACAGGGCGCTGGGCAGGGGCGATATTCATGCAGGACCGGCGCGCGACGTGCGATCGCCGGGACCGTCTGAATCGCCTCGTGTGAGGATGGGGATCGCGTTGGCAGGGGACGATGTCACGAGCCGGGGACCGGTGCGACGCGCGCTGGATCTCCTTTATCTCGGTGCGGGCTACGCCGCCGGCGCCTTCATGGTTGCGATCTTTGCAATCATGATGATCATGTCGATCGGGCGCCAGTTTGCGGTCAACATTCCCGCCGGCGATGATTTCGCCTCCTGGTGCATGGCCGCGATGGCATTCCTCGGCCTCGCTCACACCTTCAAGCGCGGCGAGATGATCCGGGTCGGCCTGCTGCTGGAGCGTTTGCATGGGCGCTCCAAACAGGTTGCGGAGGTCGTGGCCCTCGGCATTGCCGCTGCTTTCATCCTCTATTTCACCCGGCATGCCGTGCAGATGACCTACGATTCCTGGCGCTTCAACGACGTGGCGCAGGGCGTCGTCGCGCTTCCGCTCTGGATTCCGCAGCTCGGGTTTTCCGGCGGACTCGTGATCCTGTCGATCGCGCTCATTGATGAAATGGTCAGTGTCGTCAGCGGCAACCGGCCGAGCTACGAGAAGGGCTCGCCGGACGAGACCCCGGACGAATTCATCGAACGGATCTCGCAGGGCGGCGGAGGTTGACGATGGCCAATCTCGGCATGATCGAACTGTCGTTTATTCTGCTCGGCGTCATGATCGTGCTGCTGGGAAGCGGGATCTGGATCGCGGTCTCGCTCGGGCTCGTAGGCTTCGTAGCGATGGCGCTGACCACGAGCCTGCCGCTCGGCTCGGTGCTTGCGACCACGACATGGAGCGCAAGCTCGTCATGGACGCTCGCCGCGCTGCCGCTGTTCATCTGGATGGGCGAGATCCTCTTCCGCACTAAATTATCCGAGGAGATGTTTCGAGGCCTGTCGCCCTGGGTGCAGTGGCTGCCGGGGCGTCTGACCCATGTCAACGTGATCGGCTGCGGCATCTTCGCGGCGGTGTCGGGCTCATCGGCGGCGACCTGTGCAACCATCGGCAAGATCGCGCTGCCCGAACTGGACAAGCGCGGTTACGACAAGGGCCTCAGTCTCGGCTCGCTCGCTGGCTCCGGCACGCTCGGCCTGCTGATCCCGCCGTCGATCCCGATGGTGGTCTATGCGGTCACGGCGAATGTCTCCGTGCTTCAGGTCTTCCTCGGCGGCTTTCTGCCCGGCGTGCTCGTGATGGTGCTCTATTCCGGCTACATCATCATCTGGTCGCTGCTGAATCCGAAGAAGATTCCGCCGCGCGATCCCCCGATGCCGTTCCGCCAGAAGCTGCAAGAATCCGCCAAGCTCGCCCCATGTCTGCTTCTGATCCTGGCGGTCTTCCTCTCGCTCGTGCTCGGCTTTGCGACGGCGACCGAATGCGCCGCCTGGGGCGTTTCGGGCGCGCTGCTGCTGGCGTGGTGGAGCCGCACGCTCACGCGCAAGAACTTCCTCGAGAGCATCATGAGCGCGACGCGCCTGACCTGCATGATCATGCTGATCCTTGCGGGCGCTGCCTACACGACCGCAGCGATGGCCTATACGGGCATTCCCGCAGCGCTCGCCACCTGGGTCCAGGGCCAGCAGCTCACGCCGGGCATGCTCGCGCTGTATCTGAGCATCATGTACATCATCCTGGGATGCCTGATCGACGGCATCTCGATGATCGTTCTGACCGCCGTGATCGTGTTGCCGATGGTCAAGCAGGCCGGTCTCGACCTGGTCTGGTTCGGCGTCTATCTCATCATCCACGTCGAGATGGCGCAGATCACGCCGCCGGTCGGTTTCAATCTGTTCGTGCTCCAGAACATGAGCGGGCGTGATACCTTGACCGTCGCGCGGGCGGCGTTCCCGTTCTTCGTGCTGCTGCTCGCGGCCGTGTTCATCATCACGGAATATCCGCAGATCGTGATGTTCTTGCCCAAGCTCGCTTTCCCAGACTGAGCGTACCGTTTGAATTGACTGTGAGGAGAAGCCCGATGATGTCTCGTTTATTCCGCGCATCCCTGATCGCCGGCGCCGTGCTGGCCGCGACACCCGCTTTGGCTCAGACCAAATGGAATCTGCCGGCGGCATATCCGGCCGACAATCCGCACTCCGAGAATCTCGTTGCTTTCGCCAAGGACGTCGAAGCCGCCACGTCCGGCAAGCTCCAGATCACGGTTCATCCGGGCGCCTCACTGTTCAAGGCGCCCGACATCAAGCGCGCGGTGATGACCGGGCAGGCGCAGATGGGCGAAGTCTTGCTGTCGATCCACGAGAACGAGGATCCGGTATTCGGGGTCGACGTCGTGCCGTTTCTGGCGACCAGCTTCCCGGATGCCATGAAGCTGTACCAGGCGTCGAAGCCCCTGATTACCAAGAAGCTGGAGGCGCAGGGGCTCAAGCTCCTGTTTGTCGTGCCGTGGGCGCCGCAGGGCGTCTATGTCAACAAGCCGCTTGCGACCATCGAAGACATGAAGGGCCTGAAATGGCGGGCTTATAACGTTGGAACTGCGCGCATCGGCGAGCTGGTCGGCGCGCAGTCCGTCACCATCCAGGCCGCCGAGCTGCCGCAGGCACTTGCGACCGGCGTCGTGAACTCCTTCATGTCGTCAGGCGGCACGGGCTACGATGCGAAGGCATGGGAGTCGCTGAAGTACTTCTATGACGTGCAAGCCTGGATCCCGAAGGACTACACCTTCGTCAACAAGGCTGCGTTCGAGGCGCTCGACAAACCCACCCAGGAGGCCATCCTCAAGGCCGCCGCGACCGCGGAAACCCGCGGCTGGAAGGCTTGGCAGGACAAGAGCACCTGGTACATCGATCAGCTCAAGGCCAAGGGCATGACGGTCGAGCCGCCGAGCCCGGCCCTGAAGGCCGGCTTCCAGAAGATCGGCGAACAGCTCACCGCCGACTGGCTCAAGAAGGCGGGAGCCGACGGCCAGGCCTTGGTTGACGCCTACAAGAAGATGTGAGGGCAGGAATATCTTCCGTTCGCTTTCGTGACGCGAGCGGAAGGCCTCTCCCGTATCAGCGGCCATTGACCACCAGGCAAGATCACCAGCCGTAACGCAGCACGGCCTTGCTGGTGGGAGCGCACCGGGGAGCCGAGCCGAAAACCTCGCACCGGCGACACGGCCGCTGCGTTCCTGGATATGGTCATCCGGGATTAAGCTTTGCGGACCAGTCGCCAGCGTCCTGGCGTGGCACCCGTTGCTGCTGAGAACGCTCTGGTAAAATGGCTCTGATCCGCGAAGCCGCATTTGATGGCGATTTCCGTGAGCGATAGCGGCGAGCTTGCCAGCAGGCTCTTGCTTTGCTCGATACGCTGATTCATCAACCATCGATGCGGCGGTGTTCCCGTGCTGACTCTGAATGCTCGGGCGAAGTGGGCGGCTGACACGCCACACTCAGCGGCAATTCGGGCCAACGCGATCTCGCCATCGAGATTTGCGCGAAGGAGTGCCTTCGCCGTCCGAAGTTGCCATGGCGCCAATCCGCTGCGGTGAGAGCGATTGCGAGGTTGGCCGACGGCATAGGTCTTGAGAAAATGCGTGTTGAGCGCCATCGCGACGTGGCCCACGAAAAGCTCGTTGGCCTCATGCGGTCTTTCGAGCGCCGGCAGAAGGCAAGCACCCAGATGAGCCATGACTGGATCCAGAAAGTTCGCGCCCGCGACAACGTCATATTCGACGCGACCAAGATCAAGCTGGCTCGCCAATTCATTTAGCGTGCCGTGCGGTAGATACAGGTAGAGAAAGTCAAAGGGATCGCGGAAGTGAACGACCGTTTCACATCGCAGATCGTAGATGCTCGTCTCGTCTTTCAAGGCGCCCTTGAGCGCATATCGGCCATCCAGCCACGACTCCGCTCTCTGATGCTGCAGCCGAAGGCAAAGTGCGAAGGCCTCGTCCGGAGGCGAGGGCAGCGTCGGATCGCCGACCGGTCCGGAATACGCCATCCGCACCGCGGCGAACGTTCCTTTTTGTAGCGACTTGACGAGGCCCGAGCTCGGCTCGCTGATCATTGGAAATAGCTTCGCAAGCCGGTCGCCGTAGAGGCCATCATCGGTCATGATGTGTCTCCACTGCGCGGCCGAACACGACCGACCCACTCTGCGTTCGGTTTTGAGGCCCTTGCCTGATTTCCTTCCAGGCCGGTTTCGATCAATCGTGGCTCAGGACGTTCAAGCACCTCGGGTCGGATGACCTTAGATCTAGGCAACACTTCAACTTTCACGTTGGTTGCCTCCGGGAGCATTGATGTATTTTAAAACGATCAAACCGCACGTCGTGTCGGGGTCGGCGCAGACCAATCTGTCTTTCCTGGAAGATATCGTCCGCGCGGCCCGTTCTCGGTTCGCCGCGCTTGTGGACAAACTCGCCGGATTGCAGGCCAGGCCATTATCGAGGGCCTCGATCGAGCGGAGTTCACATGACGACAATCCGGGCAGCCGCGCGCTCGGTCTGGCGACCGTGACCGATGATCTGCTCGCGATCGTCACAGTGATGGATCGGATGGCAGGCGAGCTCCTGCTGGAATCCGAGCAATTATGGGCCTCGGTCGGATATGTTTCCGGGAACGTCCACAAGATCGCCTTTGGACGATGGCGATTGCTCGGTAGCCGGAAGCGGAACGATCTGTTCGCCGCCGCGATCGACGACAGGCTGAGGCGCACGCCGCGCTTGGTGATCTCGCTGCTGGAGGTTGCTACCATCCTGGAGGAAGCGGTTGCAGACCTGCATCCAGTCCAGACTGGCGAAGGGGCTCGCAGCAGGTAGCGATATCGCCACCGATCATCGCGACGTCGTATCTGGGTAGCATGCGCGTTCGACCGAACGCGCATGCCAAGAGTATTGCGGGGCCGCCGCCCACATGGCGATGGATCCGCAACTTCGAACGTCATTCGCCCGCCCCGACAATGACGGAAACCGGCCTTTGCTCCTTCGAGAGGGCTCGGTAGATCAGTCCGCCGGCAGTGGCTCCGATGAGCCAACCCCAGTCGCCGACGTTGAAAATCAGTCCATAGGCGCCTGCCAGCGAGAGTCCGATCGACAGAGTGCCGGACACCGCAAGTGCAATCAGCGCCTTGTAGTTCCAGCCGCCGTCGTAATGGAATTCACCGGCTGGTGACATTGTATAGAGGTCCTCCAGCACGACGATTTCCTTTTTCACGAGATAGTAGTCGGCGATCATGATGCCGAACATGGGCCCGAGCGCAGAGCCGAAGATGCTGACGAACAGCGTGATGGCCGACGGGCTGGCCACGAACAGCCAGGGGCAGACGAGTACCGACAGGATCGACGTGATGAGGCCTCCCAGCCTGAAATTGATGCGCTGGGGATTCAGGTTGGAGATGTCGTAAGCCGGCGAAACGAAGTTCGCGACGATGTTGATGCCCATCGTCGCGACGATGAACGTGATCGATCCGATAACGACGACGAACGGATTGCCGATCTTCTCCACGATCAGCACTGGATCCATGATCGCCTCGCCAAACACCTTCAGCGTACCGGCCGTCACGATCACTGTGATGATCGAGAAGACCAGGAAATTGACGGGAAGCCCGAGCAGATTGCCGGTTTTCATGGCTCGCTCATCCTTGCCGAACCGGGCGAAGTCGCCGAAATTGAGCAGGAGCGCCGAGAAGTAGGCCACGATCAGCATCGCGGCATTCGCCATCACGCCAATCGTCGCCGCGGTTGTGGCGGCCGGCGGGCTGAGTTGAAGAGACAGGCTTGAGAAACCGGCCTGCCATAACATCCAGATCGCCAACGCGAACATGACGACGTAGACCACGGGTCCGCAGAAATCGATGAAGCGGCGGATGCGCTCCATCCCGCTGAGGAAGATGAGAAGTTGGAACAGCCACATGAAAAGGAAGCTGAACCATGCGAGCGTCGACAGGCCGGCGATGCTGTTGTGCGTGAGATCGGCGGCCGACGGCATCAGAGTGACGATCAGGACTTGCACCGCCTTCGAGGCGAAGTAGGTCTGCACGCCGTACCAGACAATGCCGACGACGCCCCGCACCATGGCGGCGAGATTGGCGCCCATCACCCCGAACGAGTGCGGGCCACGACCGGGAACGGAATGCCGTAGCGCAGCGAGGGCCGTCCGATCAGGTTCATCAGGAAGTAGACCGCCGTGATACCCACCAGCATCGAGATCAGCACCTGCCAGCCTGTCAGGCCGAGAAAGAACAGGCTCGCCGCGAATGTGTAGCCGCCCACGGAATGGACGTCCGACATCCACATCGCAAACAGGCTGAAGACACCCCAGGTTCGGCCCTCAGGTGCGGTTGGAGCAAGGTCGTGATTGTAAAGCTTTGGATGGGCGCCGGTGATGATCAGCGTGGGAACGTCGCCGCTGTTGGATGACATGTCCTCTACCTCGGATTTGCTGGCGCAGGGCAACGGCGTTGGAAGCCGCAGTCCCTGCTATGGGTGCTCGCACTTTGCGGAAGATCGGGTCGAAGCAAGCGACATGCCATTTTATAACGATCGATAAAATCATTTTACGATCGATAAAATATTTTTACAAACACGAATTTCGGATCTGGCGCCGGCTACCGGCGCAAAACGCCTCGCTGCAACCGGAAATCCAGTGCGGTTCTGGCTAGGATGTCCCGCACGTGAGCGTAATGGCGGAGAGGGGGAAACAGGGCCGCTGGCGAAAAACGAACGGCCGAACAAAGGGCTAGGCGCCAGCCTCGGCAGGGCCCGAAAGACCAAGTCCGCCGAGAACGAGCTGGACGATCGTCGCCTTGGCCGCGGTGTAGTCGGCCTCTTCGAGCTGTCGCTTACCTTTCATGATGATCATCTGGCTGGAATAATCGGCATAGGCCTGGGTCATCGCCCAGATGCAGAAGAAAAGGTCGACGGCGCTGATCGGCCGAATCGCCCCGCTGGCGGTCCATTGGTCGAGCGTCTTGACCTTGTCGAGCAGCAACGGGGTCGAGACTTTTTCAATGAAGCTGCCGATGAATTGAGCGCCGCTGATGATTTCGTTGGCATAGATGCGCGACAGATGCGGGTGATCTCGCGAGAAATCGATCTTCCTGCTGATGTAGCGCACGAGGATGGTCTCGACATCGGACGTCATGTCGAGACTGTCCATGTCTCGTGCCCACATGTTCATCGCACGTTCCAGCACCGCGCGATACAGATCCTCCTTGTCTTCGAAATAATAGTAAATGTGGGGTTTCGCGATCGATGCTTTTTTAGCGATCAGTGCCGTCGTCGCTCCGCGAAAGCCGAAATGCCCAAAGACGAACTCTGCCGCATCGAGGATTTTTCCCTCGATGTCCGGGCCCGGCGCTGCCTTGCGGCCACCTTTTGGCGCGCGGCGGATGCGAAAGAGCTTCAACTTGTCGGCGGGGATGGCTGCCATAAAGCCTCGATAGGGAGCTTTGCCTTCACCGGCGAAGGCTGAGCGGGATCGGTCGCCGAATTGATGTCGGCGATTCCGGCTGGACGTTGCCTTGCCTGTCCAGCTTTATCAAGCAATTAGGACGGCAGGGACCTCTCAATGCGTTGGCAGACTCATGGAATCGGCTCAGGCCGAGATCGCCTTCGCCGATCCCGCTTCGTTGCGCAGCAGGAATTTCTGGATCTTTCCCGTCGACGTTTTCGGGATCGGCCCGAACACCACGGCCTTCGGCGTCTTGAAGCCGCTCATATGCGAGCGGCAGAAGGCGATGATGTCGGCTTCGCTCGCGCTCGCGCCGTCCTTCAACTCGACGAAGGCGCAAGGCACTTCGCCCCATTTCGGATCGGGCTTTGCGACCACGGCGGCGAACAGCACGGCGGGATGCTTGTAGAGGATGTCCTCGACCTCGACGGAGGAAATGTTCTCGCCGCCGGAGATGATGATGTCCTTGGAGCGATCCTTGATGATGACGTAACCATGCGCATCGAGCACGCCGAGATCGCCGGTGTGAAACCAGCCGCCCTCGAAGGCTTCCTTGGTCGCCTTGTCGTTCTTGAGATAGCCTTTCATCACGATGTTGCCGCGGAACATGACCTCGCCGATGGTCTCGCCGTCGCGCGGCACTTGCCTCATGGTCTGGGGATCGATGACGGTGACGGCTTCCTCGAGCGGGTAGGGCACGCCCTGCCGTCGCTTCAGGCTGGCGCGCTCGGCGGCGGGCAGATCATCCCAGCCAGGCTGCTCGGCGCAGACGGAGGCGGGGCCGTAGACCTCGGTCAGGCCATAGACGTGCGTCAGCTTGATGCCGATGCTCTCGGCGCCCTCGAGCACCGCGACCGGCGGCGCCGCACCGGCGATCAGGCCGACGACGTGGCGGGCGGCGCCGCCCTTCGGGGCATCGGGCGCGTTGATCAGGGTGTTGTAGACGATCGGCGCGCCGCACATGTGGGTGACGCCGTGCTGCTTGATCAGCTCGAAGATCTTCGTCGGCTCGACCTTGCGCAGGCAGACATTGATGCCGGCAGCCGCCGCAATGGTCCAGGGGAAACACCAGCCGTTGCAGTGGAACATCGGCAGTGTCCAGAGATAGACCGGATGCTGGCCAAGTTGGCCTGCGAGGATGTTGCTGACGGCATTCAGATAGGCGCCGCGATGATGGGTGACGACGCCCTTGGGATTTCCCGTGGTGCCCGAGGTGTAGCTCAGTGCGATCGCGTCCCATTCATCGCCCGGCAGGATCGCTGCGAAGTCAGGATCGCCCTGCACGAGCGCGGCCTCATACTCGATCTCGCCGATGCGCCCGCCGCCCTTGAAGGCAGCATCGTCGACGTCGATCACGAACGGTTTTGGGCCACTCATCTGTGACAGCGCATCGGTGATGACGCCGGAAAACTCGGGGTCGACCAGAATGATCTTTGCGCCGCCATGGTCGAGCTGAAATGCAATCGAAGGCGCATCGAGCCGAATGTTCAGCGCGTTGAGCACGGCACCCGTCATGGGGACGGCGAAATGCACCTCGTTCATCGCCGGAATGTTCGGCAGCATCGCCGCGACGGTGTCGCCGACGCCGATGCCCTGGCCGGCAAGGTACGAAGCAAAGCGCTTGCAGCGCTCATGCGTCTCGCGCCAGGTGAAGCTGCGCCCCTCGTAGACCGTGCTGACATGATCGGGATAGACCGCGGCGCTGCGTGCGAGGAAGCTCAACGGGCTCAGCGGCACGTAGTTGGCGGGCGTCTTGTCGAGGCCGATATTGTACTGGTTCTGCCGCTCGCTCATCGACACCTCCCTCATGCGCCGGCCTACAGGAATCCGATGGAGATCCACGGAAAGACGGCGACGACGATCAATCCTACCAGCAGCGCCAGCAGATAGCCCCAGATCGGCCTGATGCCTTCGGCCGGATCGACGCGTCCAATGGCGCAGGCGGCATAATAGCCGACACCGAAGGGCGGGGCGAATAGCCCGATACCCATGGCGAGAATGATCACCATGGCATAGTGCACCTCGTGCACGCCGACCGCACGCGCAATCGGAAACAACAGCGGCCCGAACAGCACGATCGCGGGGATGCCCTCCAGCACACTGCCGAGGATGGTGAAGGCCAGGATCGAGACGGCGATGAAGGTCGCCGCGCCGCCCGGCAATCCGGTCATGGCGGACGCCAGCGAGCGCGAGAAGCCTGATTGCGTCAGGCCCCAGGCCATGCCGGTGGCCGTGCCGATGATCAGCAGGATCGCGCCCGACAGCGCAGCGGTCTCGACCAGCATCGGAAACAGCCGCCGCCAGTCGAAGCGGCGGTAGACGAGCAGGCCGACCAGGGCGCCATAGACGATGCCGATGGTGGAGACTTCGGTGGCGGTCGCGATGCCTTCGACCACGGCGTAGCGGATCACGAAGGGCAGCGCGAGCGCGGGCAGGGCGATGACGAAGGTCTTGCCGATCTCGCCGCCTGTGGCGCGGCGGACATGGCTCATGTCCTCGTGGCGGTAGCGCCACCACACCAGCATGCACAGCGTGATCGCGAGCACCACGCCGGGCAAGAGGCCGCCGGTGAACAAAGCGGCGATCGAGACGCCGGTGACCGAACCGATCGTGATCAGCACGAGGCTCGGCGGAATGGTCTCGGTCTGCGCGCCGGTCGCCGCCAGAAGCGCGACGAGATCGCCGGGCTTGGCGCCGCGCTGTTTCATCTCCGGGAACAGCACGGGCGCGACCGCGGCCATGTCGGCCGCCTTGGCGCCGGAGATGCCGGAGACCAGGTACATCGCGCCGACCAGGACGTAATGCAGTCCGCCGCGGACATGGCCGAGCAGGCTGGCTAGGAACGCCACCATGGCCCGTGCCATGCCGGTCATTTCAATCAGGAGCCCCAGGAATACGAACAGCGGCACCGAGAGCAAAATGAGGTGGCTCATGCCCTCGTCCATCCGTCCGACCAGCACCATGACCGGCGTGCGCGTGGTCAGTGCCAGATAGCCGAAGATGGCGAGCCCGAAGCCGAACGCGATGGGAACGCCGGCAAAGACGCAGAAGCCGGCGACGCCCACGAAGAAGATGACGAGGTTGAGATTGCCGAGCGGTCGCAGATAAGGCTGCGCCAGCCAGAACAAGCTGACGACGATGGCAACGGCGACCGCGGCCGTCAGCACCATGCGGTAGTCGGCTGCGCGCAGCAGCCGCAACAGCGCGAACGCCGCCATCAGGCAGATACCGGCCGGAAGCGCCGCGGCGCGCCACATATTGGAGATCTGCAGCGCCGGCGTGGTGATGAAGCTTTCCTCGTAGGCGTAGTCCCAGGACGGCCAGACGATCAGCGCCAGAAAGGCCAGCGCCGCGCAGGTCGCGACGAGATCGAGCCAGGCCCGCGTGGCCGGCGTGGCGCTGCCGACGACCGCGGTCATGCGCATGTGCTCGGAACGGCGGAACGCGACCGCCGCGCCCAGCATGGCGAGCCACAGGAACAGGATCGAGGCGAGCTCGTCCGACCAGATCAGCGGCCGGTGCAGGCCGTAGCGCGCGACCACGCCGGCAAACAGGATCGCGATCTCGGCGACCACCAAAATGGCCGCAGGGATTTCGACGAGGAGGCCGAGTGCGCGCTCCGTCGAGGCCAGCAAGGGAGATCGGCGAGGGGACCGAACAGTCGCCTCGCCCGCCACTCCGCTCACTTCGACCTCAACATGAGCCATGACGGCTCCAACGCGTTACGACAGCTTGCCGACGGCCTTTTCCAGCAGGTCCCAGGCCTGGTCGCCATATTTGCCTTTCCACTCGGCATAGAAGCCGGCGGACCGCAGCTTGTCGCGGAACGGCGCAACGGCGGGCTGGTTGAAGGTCAGGCCCTTGCCCGCGAGCTCCTGCTGCAGATTGGCATTGAGCTTGGCGGTGTCCTCACGCTCCTTGACCGCGGCCGCATTGATGTTCTTGGCGACGACCGTGCGAATATCCTCCGGCAGCGCGCTCCAGGCCTTGCGATTGGCCAGGAACCAGAATCCGTCCCACATGTGGTTGGTCAGCGAGCAGTATTTCTGGACTTCGTAGAGCTTGGCGGTCGAGATGATCGCCAGCGGGTTCTCCTGGCCCTCGACGATCCTGGTCTGCAGCGCGGAATAGACCTCGGCGAAATTGATCGAGGCGGGCGCCGCATCGAACGCCTTGAACATCGAGGTCCACAACGGCGACACCGGCACGCGGATCTTGAAGCCCTTGAGATCGTCCGGACCGGTGATCGGCTTGCTCGACGACGTGGTCTGGCGGAAGCCGTTGTCCCAGATCTTGTCCATGACCTCGAGCCCGGCCTTCTTGATCTCGCCGCGGACAAAGGCGCCGAGATCGCCGTCCATGGCCTTCCAGACCGTGCCGTAGTCCGGGAACGCGAAGCCGATGCCGTTGACGGACGCCGCCGGCACCAGGGTCGACAAGATCAGCCCCGACAGCGTGAAGAACTCGACGCCGCCGGACCGGATCTGGCTCAGCATGTCGGTGTCGGACCCGAGCTGGTTGTTCGGAAAGATCTGGAGGTCGAACTTGCCACTGGTCTCGGCCTTGATCGCCGCCGCCATCTCCTTGGCGCGCACGTTCAGCGGATGGGTGTCCGGCAGGTTGTTGGCGTATTTGTAGGTGAACTCGGCGCTCTGGGCGCGGGCCACATGGGGCGCACTGAGGCCGCCCAGGACCGCGGTCGCGGCGGAGGCCTTGAGAAGCGTGCGGCGGGAAAAGCTCATGGGTCTGCTTCCTCGGAAAGTTTGTTGTTGTTCTGAGATGCAAACCTATACGGACGGACGGTCAGAAGGTCATCTGCGATCTCACGAAGCTTCGCTTATTGCAGCCGGACATCCTCACGGCAATATCGGCTTTCGGAGGCATGGGCCGGATTCAAAAACGCGAAAACAACCCCATGCACAGTAGCGGTCGAAAGTCGGGGCGAGGTGCGACGGCCGACCTGGAAGAGACGAGGAACGAAGGTCCGATGCGAGGAATTCTAGCTAAACAACTGATCTGATTATCTATAAAGATATTCCATAATATACCTTATGCGAATCATGCATATAGCTGTGCAGGTCAGGCCAGTTGTGCCCTCAAGCAGAATCGAGTCGATTTAAGCGAGCTTCGAGTCAGGCCGCGCACTTCCCCGGCAGTCCATTTGCTAGTGCGGCGCCGGGTTCGCCAGCGCAGCCTTTCATGCCGGAACCTACCGAGGTCAGCGCCGCCAAAATCCTGCGCAGAGCGGCAGAGACGCCGCGCAAGCCAGCAACAAGGACTCTCAATGCCCTCCTCACAGGGCTGTGCCGGCCTTCGGCGCGCGCAGCAGCAGCACGACCGGGATGATCGCAATCAGGCAGATGCCGAGCAGCCAGAAACAATCATCGTAGGTCATCACCTGCGCCTGCTTCTCGATCAAGCCCGAGAGCTGCGCGATGGCGCGCAGCCGCGCAGTCACTGCATCGATGCCTTGGGCGAGGCCGTCCGACGCAAGCCGTGCCTGCCCCAGCAGCGAATTGGCGGTGATGGCCTCACGGATGGTGACGGAATGCAACGCGCTGCGCTGGTCGATGAAAACGCCGCATAGCGCCAGCCCGATCGAGCCGCCGAGATTGCGGGCCATGTTGTAGATACCGGCGCCGTCAGCCGCGTTCTCGCGCCCGATCGCCGCCATCGAAGCTTGGTTGAGCGGCATCATGGTCAGTATCTGGCCGACACCGCGCATCAGCTGCGACAGCGTGAAATCGCTGCCATCGCTGTCCGGGCCGAGATGGATATCGGTGAAGCAGCTTGCGGCGAAGCATGCCAGGCCAAGCGCCACCATCAGACGGGTATTCTGCCGGCCCAGGATGCGTGGCAGAACCGGTATCAGCACGAAGACCGGGATCGCCGCCAGCGCCATGATGCCCCCGGCCTGGCGCGGATTGTAGCCGGCGATGCTGGCGAGGAACTGCGGCACGACGAACGTCGTGCCGTACACAGCCGCGCCAACCACCAGCGTGATGAAGGTGGCGCTGGCGAAGGCGCTGCTCCGCAGCAGGGCCAGCTTGATGACCGGATCGGGGCTGGTCTTTTGCGCAGCCGCCATAGCGATGAAGCCGGCCAGCGCCACGAGGCTGAGATCGATGATCATGGACGATTCGAACCAGCGCTCGCGCTGCCCCTCCTCCAGCACAACAGTCAGGCAGCCGAAGGCGATCGCCATGCCGATGATGCCGAGCCAATCGGCCTTCGCCACAAGGCTAAGATCTGCCTTTTGCGCCGGAAGCCCGAGGGTCAGCAGCGTGACCAGCGCGATGCCGACGGGCAGGTTGAGGAAGAAGCACCAGCGCCAGGATATCTCTTCGGCGAGATAGCCGCCGATCACGGGACCGATCACCGGGCCGAGCAGCACAATGACGCCGAAGATGCTCATGCCGATCGGCGTCTGCCGCGGCGGCAGCCGGGTGCGAACGATGACCTGCGCCGTCGGTATCAGCGCGCCGCCGAAGAAGCCCTGGCCGGCGCGGCCAAGGATCATCGCGAGCAGCCCGTGGCTGAGCCCGCACAGCATCGAGAAGAGCACGAAGGCGATCGTAGTGGTGAGCAGCAGGCGCCGCAGGCCGAGCACGCGTGTCAGCCACGCCGTCAGCGGGATCATGACGACCTCGGCCACCAGATAGCCGGTGCCAATCCATGTGCCTTCGGTGCCGCTGGCGCCGACCTCACCCTGTATCTGCGGCAGCGCCGTGTTGGTGATGGAAATGTCGAGGGTCGCCATTAGGGCGCCGAGGGCGCCGGCGACCACTGCGACCCAGTCGACCAGGGCTGCGCTGTCGTCGACCGGCTTCGCTCCGGCGACGCTGCCACCCGGATCCCAGCTGTCCCCGGCTGCGCTCATCGGGCGACCTCGGCGGAACGCAGCACCGGCGCGGCCTTTGTGTCGACGGAAACCTCGATCGACAGGCCCGGCACGAACGCCGGCGCGGCATGTTCCGGCGCGTTCACGAGGATGCGGACCGGCACGCGTTGCACGATCTTGGTGAAGTTGCCGGTGGCATTCTCGGGCGGCAGCAGCGCGAACTGGGCGCCGGTGCCGGGCGCAAAGCTCTCGACCGTCCCGGTCAGCGCGAGGTCCGGATAGGCATCGATGCTGATGTGCGCCGGCTGGCCAGGACGCATGCGCTGCACTTGGGTCTCCTTGAAATTGGCCACCAGGTACATCTGCTGCGTCGGAACGACGGTGAGCAGCCGCGTGCCCGGCTGCGTAAACTGGCCGAGCTGGACGGTGCGGTCGCCGACCCGGCCGGCAATCGGGCTGCGCAGCAGGGTATCCTTGAGCTCGATTTCGGCCTGGCTGAGACTCTCCTTTGCCGCGTCGAGTTGCGCCCTGGCCTGCGCCAGTTGCGCCTTCAACGTCGCGACCTTCTGGCGAGCGGCATCGAGAACGGCCTGCTTGAGGCTCACGGTCGACCGCGCCTGCGTCAGCGCGCTCTCGGTCTGCTCGCTCTTCTGCTGGGTGGCGAACCCCCGAACCGCCAGCGCGGCCGCGCGCTCGAACTCCTTGTCGGCGAGATTGGAGTTCGCCTGCGCCGCCGTCACGTCGGCCTGCGCCTGTGCGATCACGGCGTCCTGCTGGCGCAGATCGGCCTCGCTCTTGGCGACATCGGCCTCGCGCGCATCGACCGTCGCCTCGGCCTGCCGCACCATCATCTCGTAGCGGCGCGCATCGATCTTCAGGAGCGGCTGCCCGACCGCGACGTCCTCATTGTCCTTCACATAAATCTCGGCGACCTGGCCGGACACGCGGGGCGCCATCGCGACCTGGTCGGCTCGCAGATAGGCGTTGTTGGTGCTCTCGATATAGCGCCCGACCATGTACCAATAACGCCCGTAAGCGCCGCCACTGGCCACTGCCACGGCCGCGAGCACGCTCAACAGGATGCGCGAGCGGCTGCGCTTGCGCGGCGCTGCCGGGGTTTCGACGCCACCCCGCTGCCCGCTGTCGGCGTTCTTCAGGACCGCCACGCTCATGCGTTCATCTCCAATTTATTCCACTTGTAATATTTATTCCATTTGGTAAAAATATGTCAACTGGAATATTTTTGCTGCCGTGCTATGAGGGAGAAGCTTGGAGAGAGGGGCAATGACAGGCGCCAGACGGAAGACGGAAAGCGGCTACGCACGCGGCGAGGAAACGCGGACGCGGATCATCCAGGTCGCATTGGCGCTGTTCGGGGAGCACGGCTTCGACGGTGTCTCGACCCGCGACATTGCAGCCCAGGCCGGCGTGCCCGCGCCGTCGTTGCAGTATTATTTCGTTAACAAGGAAGGCCTCTACGCGGCTTGCATCGCCGACATCCAGGCCTCGGCCATGAACGCCGTGGGCCCCGCGCTGGACAACCTCGAATGGCTGCTCGCGTCCAAGGCGAGCGACAGTCAACTAATCGACGGCTATTGCGCGGTGCTGGAGAGTTTTGCCGACTTCCTATTCGCCTCCCCCGACGCGGCCCGGCGCGCACTTTTCATCAAGCGCCGAATCATGCCGATGAAATCCGCGCTGATGCCCAAGGAGCAATGGGCGAAGGGCCCGGGAGCCCGCCTGCACAATTGCTGCATCGGCGTCATCGCCCGCCTGTCCGGCGGGTCGACGTCGGACGAAGAAAGCCGGATGACGGCAGTGGCCATCAACGGCCAATTGCTGACTTTCCATTTCTCACGCGACCACCTGGACTATATCCTGGGCTACAACGAGATCACGGGTGACCGGCTCGCCATGCTCAAACGGATCGTTCGCCGACAGACCACGCTGGTATTCAAGGGGCTCAAGCGGCCCTCCAAGCCTCAACGGTAGGCCCAGGCAGACAAACGCTCGTCCGGCGGTGGGATGGAAGAGACTGCGGTCAACAATCGCCCCAGCATCCGCACCAAGCCGGCTAGAACGGGCGAGCAGACTCAAAATTCATTTGAGGGCACAGCCAGCCCAATCCAGGGCTAGCCGGAACCCTGCTCCGGGCGCACAATCAACGGCAGACAACGGACGCGGCCGCTTGAGCCGCGCCGCCATTGGGAGGTTTCGTCATGCAGGAGAACGCCACTCGCGCGAGCGCCGCGCGTGCCATTCCATTCGACGCCGCCAAGCTCGACCGCCTGATGGAGGCGGCCGGCCTCGACATCCTGATCGCGACCTCCAAGCACAATGTGCAGTACTTGCTAGGGGCCGAGCGCGCGATTTTCTTCGACTACATGGATGCCCTGGGCGTGAGCCGATATCTGCCGGTCCTAGCCTATCCCAAGGGCGCGCCGGAGAAGGCCGTCTATATCGGCCATCGGCTGGAGACCCATCAGCGCGCCGTGGCGCCGCCATGGGTGCCGCAGGTCCGGACCGAGTCCAATGGCTCGGTGGACGCGGTGACGCGGGCCGTGAGCGCCTTGAAGGACGCCGGCGTGCCGTTGAAGCGGATTGGCGTCGAGATGGCGTTCCTGCCGATGGATGCGGGCCGGGCGCTGGCCGACGCCCTACCCGGCGCCGAGCTCAAGGACGCGCTGCTGGTGCTGGAGCGGCTGCGTGCGGTCAAGTCGGCGGAGGAACTGGCAAAACTCAAGACGGCGTCCGAACTGGTGACCGCCTCGATGCTGGCGGTGATCGCCGGGCACGGGCCGGGCACGACCAAGCAGCAATTGTCGGACGCCCTGCGGATCGCCGAAGCCAATCGAGGGCTGACCTTCGAATACTGCCTGCTCGCCTGCGGCAACAGCCACAACCGGGCGCCGTCGGCGCAGCGCTGGGAGCAAGGTGACGTGCTGTCGCTCGATTCCGGCGGTAATTATCACGGCTATATCGGCGACCTCGCGCGCATGGCCGTGCTCGGTGATCCCGATACCGAGCTGAAGGACTGTCTGGCCGAGATCGAAGCGGTCCAGCGCGCGGCCTTCGCCGCGGTGCGGCCCGGCGCCATGGGCGGCGACATCTACGTCGCGGCCGAGCGGCAGCTGGCGAAAATCACCCAGCGCGACTGCACGGAGTTTCTGGCCCACGGCATGGGCCTCGTCAGCCACGAGGCCCCTCGCCTGACCGCCAAGGGTCCGGTTCCCTACGACGACACCGACGCCCGGCTGCCGCTCGAAACAGGCATGGTGGTGTCGATCGAGACCACGATGAAGCATCCGAAGCGCGGGTTCATCAAGCTCGAGGATACGGTCGCGGTGACGTCAAGCGGCTATGAGATTTTCGGCGAGGGCGGCCGGGGTTGGAATTTGGGGGGAAGCACACGTTGATCTGAGACCCTCATGGTGAGGAGCGCGGAACGCGCGTCTCGAACCATGAATGGCCCTGCTCTCGCCAGTGGCCATCCTTCGAGACGCCCGCGTTGCGGGCTCCTCAGGATGAGGTGCGGAGTGTCCTGAAGCTGCGCAGCTACCGCGCCAGCAGCAGCTCCAACTGGCTCTGCGCCTTCTTCACGGCCGCTGCATACCAGCTCTGGCTTGGTGCCTCCTTGGAGAAGCACGCCGTGTACGCGGTCATCGCATTGTCTTCGTGCGTGATGTCGCCGCGGGGGTCCTTCTTGTCGATGGGCCTCGCCATCATCTGCTTCCAGACCTTCTCGCAGGCCGGCATCTCAGCCGTCTTCACGGCGTCGCTGACGGCGAGAAAGAAGACCTTGTCGCCCTGGATCGCGACGACGTCGATTTCATGTGGCGGTCCCTTCAAATCGCCATTGCCGCGCACGCCCAGTACAGCAACCGCCGCGCTTGCGCCCGCGGGCTTCGTGATCGGCAGCTCGGCATATTTGGCGAAGGCGGAGTCCTGGATCGCCTGATAGTAGAAGCGGTCCGACTTGAACGCGGCGCCAATCTCCTGCGGCATGCCGTCCTCGCGGTGCTCGCGAAGCCAGTGCTTGAGTAAGCCGGACGTGGTCGCCACCGCTTGCATCTTGTCGCCTTCGGAGGCGAAGCCGAGCCCGTCGAGATGGCCGAATCCTGAGTCACCCTTGAAGAGCGTGTCGGCGTTCGACGTGCCGTCCGCCGGCAGCCCTTTGATGACGACCGGTCTCACCAGGCCGCGCAGCACGCCTGTCGGCTCCTTGAGCGCCGCATCATGCTGCTTGGTGGTCTCGTCGTTTTCCGCAGCCTTCGAGAATTTCGCGATGTAGCGATCGCGCAGGTCGAGATAGTGCTGCTCGGGCGTCGCCGCATGAGCGGGCGTCGCCAGGACGAGCAGGCAGAGCAAGGCAAGCGATCTCATTCGATGTCCGAAAGGCTGGGGGCGATCTCCTGTCTTTGTCCCGATGCCGGACGGGAAGGTTCATCCGGCAAGCCGGGTGCCCTACTCCGCCGGCGTGAGCTGCCGGTTCAGCCGCATCGCAGCCGTCTCGCGCACGCGGACACGGGCGCGGCGCTTGCGCCACCAGATTACGATTCCGGTGACCGAGAGTGCCGCCACCACCAGGCCCATGACCGAGATCAGGATGCGGCCGAACAGCCCGACGATGCGGCCCGAATGCAGCGGAAACTGCGCCTGCACGAAGATGTCGGCGGCGGTGCCGACCCAGGGCAGCCGTTCGCCGATCGGACGGCCGTCCTCGCTGTCGTAATAGAGCTGCGCCGGGCCGACCCCGCCGGCGCCGTGATCGTCGCCGGAATGGAAAAAGGCGGCGGCATAGACGCCATGAGCCGGCCCGTAATTGATAGAGCCGACCGGGACGGTCCACCCTCGCCCATTGCCGTCGGCCGCAGCGCGCGCCGCGATCTCGGCGAAAGTCACCTTGGGCTCGATGGGATCGTCGAGATCGCGATACGGCCGCTGCTCATAGGGCGTCGGCGTGTAGTTCGACACCATCTTCATCAGCGGCGAGAACACCTCGAAATAGAGGTTCAGCGAGAACGCCGTGAAGGCGATGACGAACAGCACGCCCCAGGTCCACAGGCTGAAAGCGCGATGGATGTCGAAATTGATCCGGTAGGCGCTGCCTGACGTCTTGATGGTCCACGCCGGCGCCCAGCGCGCCCAGAAGCCGCGTTCGAGCTGGCGCGTGACCTGGGGCGCCCGTGCAGCCCTGGCGCGCCGCCGCGAGGGCAGCGTCAGGTAGAAGCCGACGAAGCAGTCGATGGTCCAGATGATCGCGATGATCCCGAGCAGGCGCATACCCCAGCGGTCGCTGCCCCAGAATTCCGGGATGTGCATGGTGTAGTGCAGCTTGTAGAGGAACGAGACGAAGTTTTCGCGCGTCACCGGCCACACTGCGCCCCAGTAGCGGCGGCCGAGCTCGACGCCGGTGTTGGGATCGAGGAAGATCTGATTGTAGTCGAGCGCGTAGCGCTTGCCGGTCGCGGGATCGATCCGCGGCATGACAAAGAACCACAGCGAGCGGCCCTCCTCCGGTGTCATGAACAGGTAGACGACGCGCGCACGGGGATCGCGCTGCTCGATCATCTTCGCGAGATCGATCGAGGGAATGGCTGGGCCCTTGCTGCTGACGTCGAACAGATGACTGTTCAGGACCTCGTCGATCTCATGATCCCAGGAGATGATCGCGCCGGTGATGCCGGAGAAGAACAGGAATCCGGCCGTCAGCAGTCCCGCCCAGCGATGCAGCCTGCCGAATATCGCTCTCATCGTTCCCCCTCATTCCAACTCACCACCGATACGTCAGCTTGCCGATGGCCTTGCGACCCTCCGCGTAGAAGCAGCCGGACAGGCTGTAGCAGGCGGCGACATAGCGCGTGTCCGCGAGGTTCGTGACGTTCAGCGAGAGGCGCCAATTGTCCCTTGTGTAGGCGAGCAGCGCGTCCAGCACGGTCGAGGATCCGACCTTGAACGTGTTGGCGTCATCGCCCCAGGTCGCGCCGACATAGCGGAGGCCGCCACCGAACTGCAGGCCCGCGAGCGGCCCGGTCTGAAGCGTGTAGTCGTTCCACAGCGAGGCGCGGTTGAGCGGCACGGTGACCGGCGCCTTGCCGACATTGACGGGATCCTGCGTGACCGTGGCATCGATATAGGCGTAGGCCGCGCGCAGGTTCCAGCCGTCGGCGAGCGACATCGAGCCTTCGAGCTCGAGGCCGCGCGATTTTACCTGGCCGGTCTGTTCGGCAATGTTGAGCGGAGGCGCAAAGGTGACGACGTTGTCGCGCGTCAGGTCGAAGGCGGCGAAGGTGAACAGCGCGTTCCAGCCGGGCGGCTGGTATTTGACGCCCACTTCGTACTGCACGCCGGTCTCGGGATTGAGCAGCTGTCCGCTCGGGCCGGTCGCAAGGACCGGCAGGAACGATTCCGAATAGCTGAAATAGGGCGCGATGCCGTTGTCGAAATTGTACATCAATGCGGCACGGCCGGTGAAGGCCGACGCATCCTTCGAGACCGACGTATTGAAGATTCCGCTGGCGACCTGCGTCGTCACGAAATCCTGGCGGCCACCGAGCTGGAACGAGAGCCGGCCGAGCTTGATCTGGTCCTGCGCATAGAGACTGACCTGCGACTGCTTGACGCCGGTGTCGTCGCTCATGGCGCCCATGGTCCAGTCGTAGCTGTACACCGGGTTGAAGACGTTGATCTCCGGCAACGACGTCGAGACGGCAAAGGCGGTGTCGCGGAACGCAGTATTGCGATAGTCGATGCCGACCAGCGTGGTGTGACTGAGGAAGCCCGTGGTGAACTTGCCCTGCAGCTGATTGTCCACCGCGAATGAGTTGATGTACGAATTGCTGTAGCTGCCGAAACGCGCGAGCCGCCCAGCGGCCTCGTCGGTATAGCCTCCGCCAAAAAACACCTTCTCCTCATTGTGCTGATAGGCGTAACGCAAATTCTGCCGGAACGTGATGTTGTCGGTGAAATTGTGCGAGAGCTGGTAGCCGGCGGTCGCGATTTCGGTGTTGAAGGCGTTGAAGCTCGGTACGCCCGCGAAGAACGAGACAGGGATGGTGCGGCCGTTGTTCGGCCACACCGTGCCCGAGGCCGGCAGGAACTGAAGGCCCCACCCTGCCCGGTCGCGCTGGTAGTTGGCGAGGATCGTGATGGTGGTGTCCTCGTTCGGCTTGAACGTGACAGCGGGCGCGATGAAGACGCGGTTGTCCTTGGTGAAGTCGACCTGGGTCTCGCCGTCGCGCACCACGCCGGTCAGGCGCCACAGCACGGTGCCGTCCTTGTTGGCGGGGCCGCCCACGTCGAACTGGCCCTGGTAGCGGTTGAAGCTGCCGCCGGAGATCGAGACTTCGCCGAACTGCTGCGCCGTCGGCAGCTTGGTCACGTAGTTGAGGATGCCGCCGGTGCCGCTGCCGCCATACATCGCCGAGGACGGGCCTTTGAGGACTTCGAGACGCTCTGCGCCGTAGGGATCGAGTCCGTTGAAGTGCACGTAATTGCTGGAGGGAATCCGCAAGCCGTCGACGTAGAGGCCCGACATGGTGGTGTCGAAGCCGCGGATCTGGAGGGCGCCGAAACGGGTGTCGGAGCCGCCGTTGACGTCGCCGCTGACGCCGGCGGTATAGCGCAACGCCTCGCCGATCGAGACCGCACCCTGATTCCTGACCTGGTCGGTCGTGACGACGGAGACGGACTGCGGGGTTTCGATCAGCGGCGTATCCGTCTTGGTCGCGGTACCGCTGCGCGTCGCAACGAAACCGCGCACCGGACCGTTGGCGCGTTCGCCCGTGACGCCGTTCGAGGATGCCGATTGGGTTGGCGCGGCTTGCTGCGCGGGAGAGCGACGATCGGCGCGCGCGGTGCGTGTCGCGCCTGACCTTCGCGATGAAGCGACCGCCGCAGGCCGGGCGCGCTGAGCCGGAGCTTCGACGGTGACGGCGGGGATCTGCGTCTGCGCCTCCACGGCACCGAAGGGAATGACGAGAGCAAATGTGCTGGCCGCTCCGAGGAAGAGAATCTGTATCTGTCGACGACGCGTGTCAGAACGCGAAGCAAGTTGGAAGTCGGTCACGTCGAGGCCCCACGCACTGCCGGCTTCGCCGGTACCGTTTTTGATGCCTCGCCCTAACGCAGGCGATTTCGGAGTGCGATAGGAACTGCGTTAGAATTTCTCCAGACGCGTGCGCAACGCGTGCGACGAATGCGCTCAGTCGTGTCTCGAAGTTTGGAATGCTTCCAGACCGACAAGAACCTGCTTGTTCGAAATGTCTAAAACGGCGTCAGTGATGTCGCAGACGGCGATTGACCCGGCGCGCGAGATAATCGCCGGCGCTCTGCACGAGCTGCACCAGCGCGATCAGCACCACGACGACGGCCAGCATCATCTCCGGCATGAAGCGCTGATAGCCGTAGCGGATGCCGAGATCGCCCAGGCCCCCGCCTCCGACGGCGCCGACCATGGCGGAATAGCCGAGCAGGCTGACCACCGCGAGCGTCAGCGCCAGCAGAAGACCTGGCAGCGCTTCGGGGATCAGCACCTTGAACACGATCTGCATCGGCGAGGCCCCGAACGAGGATGCGGTCTCGATCAGGCCACCATCGACCTCGCGGATCGCGGCCTCGACCAGGCGAGCGATGAACGGCGCCGATGCGATCGTCAACGGCACGATCGCGGCCGTCGATCCGATCGAGGTGCCGGCCACCAGCCGCGTGAACGGGATGATGGCGACGACCAGGATGATGAAAGGCGTGGACCGCGTCGCGTTGACGACGATGCCGAGTACGCGATTGACGACGGGCGCCGCGAACAGCTCGCCTTTCCGGCTGGTCGCGAGAAAGACGCCGAGCGGCAGGCCGAAGGCGGTGCCGATCAGCGCCGCGAGCCCGACCATGTACAGGCTCTCGCCGGTCGCCTGGACGATCAGGTTGATGAGTTCAGGCGACATAGCCGAGACGCTCCGCGGGGAATTGATATTGTGAAAGCCAGGCCAGCGTGCGCGTGGTCGCGTCCTCGCCGCCAGACATGCCGAGAGGAATACCAAGCGTCAGCGAGCCCACATGCTGGCCGCCGATCTCGTCGATACGGGCCGACAGCAGCGATACGTCGAGGCCGAGTTCGCGCGCCAGCCGCGCCACCAGCGTGTCGCCGGCCCCTGCCCCGCGCACCTGGACGCGGATCACGGCCTGTCCGCCCGCAGGCGGCTCCGAAACGATCCGGCTCGCCAGCGACACCGGCAGGCTGTCGCCGATCACTTCGGCCAGGAAGGATTGCGTGATCGGATGCTTTGGGTGAGTGAAGATGTCGGCGACCTGGCCGCTCTCGACGACGTGGCCGGAATCGAGCACCACGACATCCCCCGCGAGCTGGCGCACCACGGACATCTCGTGGGTGATCAGCACGATGGTCACGCCCAGTTCGCGGTTGATGTTCGCGAGCAGATCGAGGATCGCCCGCGTGGTCTGCGGATCGAGCGCCGAGGTCGCCTCGTCCGACAGCAGCACGCTCGGCCGCGTCGCCAAGGCCCGCGCGATGCCGACGCGCTGCTTCTGGCCGCCGGAGAGTTCGGACGGGTAGCGGTCGTGCTTGTCGGCGATGCCGACCAGCGCGAGCAGCTCGGCCACGCGCGCGCGGATATCGGCCTTGGCCCAGCCGGCGATCTCCAGCGGCAGCGCGATGTTGGCGGCTGCGGTACGTGAGGACAGCAGGTTGAAGTGCTGGAAGATCATGCCGATCGAGCGCTGCGCCAGTCGCAAGTCGCGGCCCGTGAGCGCCGAGATGTCTCTGTTATCGACGACGACGCGGCCGGTGGTCGGCCTCTCCAAGCCGTTGATGAGCCGGACCAGGCTCGATTTGCCGGCGCCGGAGCGACCGATGACGCCGGTGATCGAACCGCGCGGGATTGCGAAGTCGATGTTTTGCAGGGCATTGACGCCGGGCTTGCCGCGATAGGCCGGATAGGTTTTCGAGATGCCTTCGAAGCGGACCATCGCGTCGGGCGCAGTCGCGGCAAGTGAAATCGCGGGACGTGAGATCGCGCGACCTGAGATCGCATCAAGCTGTTCGATCGGCTGTCCGATCGCGAGCGACAGGTGGACGTTCATGGAGGCGGCCTTCATGCACAATAGTTCCGCTTGCCCCTAGGGCATCCGGGAACCGGTCGCATCAAGCGACGGAGAGTGAAACTGCGATGAGGACTCGGCTGGAGCGCGCTGCACCGCAGCAGGCACCATCGCCCTTTCGGATCTCTCTGGCAATGTCAGGTATTTGTGGGGAGTTGGACGAAGTTTTCCAAATGTCTCCCCGCTGAAGAAAATTCATCTGCCGCCGTATTGGCCTCGCGCCCGGCTCAGTGGACCCGCAGCCAGGGCCATACGATCAGCAGGAGCCCTGCGAAATAGAGCATCCCGAAGATCAGCCCAAAGCCCCAGAACTGACCCTTGCCGATATAACCGCTACCGAAATACATCGGCGCCGGCCCCGTGGCGTAAGGCGAGATCACGCCCATCAGGCCGAGCGAATACATGCAGAGCATGGCGAGCGTCGTGACCGGCAGGTCGGGGATGCCGGATCCGACCGCGAGCACCACGGGCAGCACGGCGGCGGCATGCGAGGTGATGCTCGAGAAGAAGTAGTGGATCCAGAAGAACAGCGCGACCAGCAGGAGCATCGCGGTCGACGGCGACAGCCCGGCGAGCGGCTTTGCATATTCGGTGGCGAACCATTTGATGAAGCCGATCTCGTTGAGACCCGAGGCCAGCGTCAGCAGCGAGGTGAAGTAGAAGAACACCTCCCAGGCGCTCTTCTCCGCGACGATGTCGGCAAACTCGATCACGCCCGTCACCAGCATCAGCGAGATCACGATGAACACGACGGTGGTGGCGTTGACGAAATTCGAGCCCAGAAGCGGCACGCGGATGTCCGGGCTCGAGCCCGCGATCCACAGGAACATCGCGAGCAAGATCAGCGTCAGCATGATCCATTCGTTGCGCGACATCGGGCCCATCTCCGCGAGCTCCTTCGATGCCCATTCGGAAATTTCCGGGCTGCTCTTCACCTCGGGGCGGCAGACCGCGTAGCTGAGCAGTGGGACCAGCACCATCAGGAGGAGGCCGAGCGGCGCAAAGCCCAAGAACCATTGCGCCCAGCTGACGTCGATTCCGACGGTCTTCTTGGCGATGGCCAGCGCCGCCGCATTGGGTGCGAGCGCGGTGAAAAACAATGAGCTGGTGACGGCAGTCGACGCGAACGCGGTCCACATCACGTAGGTGCCGATCTTGCCGGCGGTCGGTCCAGGCTCGGAGCCGTAGATGCGCGGGATGTTGCTGATGATGGGATAGACGATGCCGCCGCTGCGCGCGGTGTTGGACGGTGTCGCCGGCGCCAGCAAGAAGTCCGATATCGCCACCGCATAGCCGAGGCCGAGCGTGTTGCTGCCGAGCTTTTGCACCAGCACGAGTGCAATACGCCGGCCCAGCTGGCTTTTGCGATAGCCGATCGAGAACACGAAGGCGCCGACGATCAGCCACACCGTGCTCTCGGCAAAGCCCGCCAGCATCCAGCGCAGCGACTTGGTCGGATCGGGATCGATATAACCGCCGACGCCGGCAACCGTCAGCCCGATCAGGCCGACCGCGCCCACCGGCATCGATTCCAGGATGAGCCCGGTGATGACGGCCGCGAAGACGGCAAAATAGTGCCACTGATTGACGTTGAGCCCTGCCGGCACCGGAAACAGATAGATCACCAGCCACACCGCGAGCGGCGCGACCAGCTTCCAGCGAAACCCTTTCGCCTCAGGCGCCTGCGAGCTAGTGGTCATTGGCCTTCCCCCTCGATCGTCATTGTCGTTTGCCGGCCCGTTGATCGGGCCTATTTTGTCCCAGCGCCGCGTATACGGATAGTCCGCGGCGCAATCAATGCCTGGCCGGCTTCTACCGCCCTCTGAACTTCGGTTTGCGGCGCGTCAGGAACGCCTGGACGCCCTCCTTGTGGTCCTCGCTGAGGCTTGCCAGGGCGAACTGGTCGACGTCCATGTGGCTGGCGAGATTATCCAGCGCGTGCGCCAGCCGGTTGACCGTGAGTTTCGTCATGGCAACGGAGAGCGGCGGCTGCGCTGCCACCTTGCGCGCAAGCTCCATCGCGGCATCGAACGCATGGCCGGGATCGACCACCTGCTCGACCAGGCCCCACGCATAGGCCTCATCCGCGCTGATGCGCTGATCGGCCAGGATCACCGCCTGCTTGGTGCGAGCCGGGCCGATCAGATGCAGCATGCGCGGAATGCTTTGCCAGCTCATGTTCATGCCGAGCCCGATCTCGGGCACGCGCAGATGGGCATCGCGGCCCATGACGCGAAAGTCGAGCGCGACGGCCAGCGCCACGCCACCGCCGACGCAAAAGCCCTCGATGGCGGCGATCGTGATCTGCTCCATCTCCTGCCAGGCGTGGGTCAGGCGCGGTCCGAGCTTGAGATGCCGCCGCAGCGTGCCGAGATCCATGTCCTTGCGCGAGCGGCCTTCAGCATCCTTGACGTCGAAGCCGGCGCTGAATGCGTCCGCGCTGCCTGTCAGCACCACGACGGAGGTCGCGGCGTCATCCTCAAAACTGCGCGCGGCCGCGGTGAGCTGGCGCAGCGCCTCCGGCGACAGCGCGTTGATGCCGTCGCCGCGGTCGAACCGCACCACCGCAATCCGCCCCTCCGGCCCGAGGCCCTTCTCGATCTTGACATAGTCAGGCAACGCAAACTCCCCTGGTCTTGGTCTTCCTGGCGCTCACAGATGCCCGGTACGCCGATGTTCGGGTTCGCTTCCATGGACCGGAAACCGGATCGTGGTGCCGATGGTGATCCAGTTGGCATTTTCGCCGGTGATGTTGCGGCCGTAGATCACATCGACGGAGAATATCTCGTTCGGTCGGTAGCGGACACCGGTCTGGAAACGCGGCTGCACGGCGCTTGCGACCTCGGAGGCGCCGGCTTGCCCGTAAGCCTCGATCGTCCATTGCAAGGTGTCGGTGAATTTCCAGTCGAAGCCGATGCCGTAGGTCAGGTAGTGGCGATCCACCGTGCGATCCCAGAGCCAGCCGCCATTGACGTTGATGCGCATGGTCTCCGACAGGCGGAAGGTCGCGGGGACGACGGCAAAGGCGGATAGCGCATCGCCGGTCGCCGCGTCGAACGATCCGCCGCCATAGGCCGACAATCCCCACCGGCCAATTCCGGTCGGGACGAAATTCGTCTTGGCTTTCGGAGCAATTGTCGTGCTCCAGTCGCCATCGCTGCGGGCCCGGATGGTCTGCAGGCTCAGCTCGACCGGCCTGAAGGGATCGACGACACAGGAGGGATTGGCGACCGCCGAGAAATCCGTGTTGGAAGCCGTCGACATCCAGCTCTCCACCTTGCAGGAGCCGACCTCGGAAATGTCGGCGGCATCGACCGCATAGGCGCCATTCGCGGCGCGCGCATCCTGCGCCGCGAATGCACCAAGAGCCGCGATTGCGGCGGTTATCCCAGTTCTTGCAGCCCAGCCCATGCCGCGATGTTAGCAGAGTCTTCGCCTCGACAACGCCCGGATTCTGGGACTATCTTCGGCCTATGAGCGACCATCATCATCACCACGATCACGACCATTCCGAGCTGTCGGAGACCGAGCTGCGCGTGCGCGCGCTCGAGACGATCCTGACCGAAAAAGGCTATGTCGAGCCGGCCGCGCTCGATGCCATCATCCAGGCCTATGAGACCCGGATCGGCCCCCATAACGGCGCGCGCGTCGTCGCCAAGGCCTGGAGCGATCCGGCGTTCAAGACGGCACTGCTGGAGGACGGCTCGAAGGCGATCGGCACGCTCGGCCATGTCAGCCGCGTCGGCGACCACCTCGTCGTGGTCGAGAACACGCCGCAGCGTCACAACATGGTCGTGTGCACGCTGTGCTCCTGCTACCCCTGGGAAATGCTGGGGCTGCCGCCGGTCTGGTACAAGGCCGCGCCCTATCGCTCGCGCGCGGTGAAGGACCCGCGCGGCGTGCTCGCCGATTTCGGCGTGCAGGTCGCCAAGGACGTTGAAATCCGGGTGTGGGATTCGACCGCCGAAACGCGCTTTCTTGTGTTGCCGATGCGCCCCGCGGGCACAGACGGCTGGAGCGAGGAGCAGCTCGCCGAGCTGGTCACGCGCGATTCCATGATCGGCACCGGTTTTCCCAAGGCGCCCGGGGCGCCGTCATGAACGGCGTGCACGACATGGGCGGCATGGACGGGTTCGGCAAGGTCGAGCCCGAGCCGAACGAGCCGGTGTTCCACGAGGAATGGGAGTCGCGTGTTCTCGCCATGGTGCGTGCGATGGGCGCGGCCGGCGCCTTCAACATCGACACCTCGCGCTTCTATCGCGAGACGATCCCGCCGCATGTCTATCTCTCGAGCTCCTATTACAAGAAATGGTTTCTCGGGCTCGAGGAGATGCTGATCGAGAAAGGCTATCTCACCCGGGAGGAAGTCGCCGCCGGCCATGCGATGCAGCCGGCCAAGGCGCTCAAGCACGGCAAGTTCGATCTCGGCCAGGTCGAGCGCATCATGGTGCGCGGCAAGTTCGCCCGCCCTGCTCCGGCGCCGGCGAAATTCAAGATCGGCGACAAGGTTCGTACGAAGAACATTCATCCCGCAACCCACACCCGCCTGCCGCGCTATGTGCGTGGCCATGTCGGAATCGTCGAGCTGAACCATGGCTGCCACGTGTTTCCGGACTCGGCGGCGATGGAGCTTGGCGAGAATCCGCAATGGCTTTACACGGTGGTGTTCGAGGGCCGCGATCTCTGGGGCGCGGACGGCGATCCGACCTCGAAAGTCTCGATCGACGCGTTCGAGCCGTATCTGGACCCGGCGTGATGAGCAGCACGGCTGCTGCTGCCGCGGCGGCAGCGATCCCGAGCATTCCGCGCGATGATGACGGCCCGGTGTTCCGCGCACCCTGGGAGGCGCACGCGTTTGCGATGGCGCTGACGCTGCACGAGCGCGGCGTGTTCACCTGGCCCGAATGGGCGGCAGCCCTGGCCTCCGAAATCAAGCGCGCACAGGCGGCAGGCGATCCCGATACGGGCGAGACCTACTATCTCCATTGGCTTGCCACGCTGGAAGGCCTCGTCGCGCGCAAGGGCGTTGCGTCTGCGGAGACGTTGCATCGCTACCGCGACGCGTGGGATCACGCGGCGGATCGTACGCCGCACGGCAAGCCGATCGAGCTGAAGGCGGAGGATTTTGCGCCGTAGTCGCTTTGCGCGTTGCCGGGGTAGGCTCTCGCCCAAACCAACACTGTCATTCCCCGCGAAGGCGGGGAATCCAGTACGCCGCGGCCTGTCGATTATCACGACCGTCTCGGAGTACTGGATCACCCGCTTTCGCGGGTGATGACACCGAGTCTATGGCGTCACCGTCCCGCCACATACTCCCGCCACCCCTTCGCCCGCAGGCTGCAGGCCGGGCACTCGCCGCAACCGTAGCCCCAATCATGCTGCGCGCCGCGTTCGCCGAGATAGCAGGTGTGCGACTGCTCGCGGATGAGGTCCACCAGCCCGTCGCCGCCGAGGTCATGGGCGAGCCTCCACGTCGCGGCCTTGTCGATCCACATCAGCGGCGTATGCAGCTCGAACTTGCGCGCCATGCCGAGCGACAGCGCGGCCTGCGTGGCGCGGATGGTGTCGTCGCGGCAATCGGGATAGCCGGAATAGTCGGTCTCGCACATGCCGCCGACGATGTGACTGATGCCGCGCCGGTAAGCCAGCGCCGCGGCGAATGTCAAGAACACCAGGTTGCGCCCGGGCACGAACGTGTTCGGCAGGCCGTCGGCGCCCATCGCAATCGCGACGTCGCGCGTCAGCGCCGTCTCGGACACGGCCGCCAGCGTCGGGATCGACAGCGTGTGGCTCTCGCCGAGCCTGGAAGCCCAATCCGCGCGCAGGCCCTTGATGCCGTCGAACAGCCGGTCGCGGCAGGCCAGCTCGATGGCGTGGCGCTGGCCGTAATCGAACCCCAGCGTCTCCACGCGCGCAAAACGATTCAGCGCCCAGGCGAGGCAGGTGGTGGAATCCTGGCCGCCGGAGAACAGCACCAGCGCGGTTTCGGATGAAGATGCGTCACTCATGGCCCGCGCTTTAGCATTGCCCACGCGGCTCGCCAATCCGGCCCGCCAACCGGTGGAAATCACCCTGTTCCCCCGCGCTACGCTGGGAACGGGGGCTCGCTTTTGGCATAAGGCTTGAGAGCCAGGAGACTGCCCCGCAATGACCCCTTCCCGCGACATTTCCCGCCTGATCGAGATCATGGCGGCGCTGCGCACGCCGGTGACCGGCTGCCCCTGGGACCTCGAGCAGAATTTTGCGACCATCGCGCCCTATACGATTGAGGAAGCCTATGAGGTAGTCGAGGCCATCAGCCGCGGCGATCTCGACGATCTCTGCGAGGAGCTCGGCGACCTGCTGCTCCAGGTCGTCTTCCACGCCCAGATGGCGTCGGAGCAGAACGCCTTTGCTTTTGGCGATGTCGTCGAGGCCATCACGCGAAAAATGATCCGGCGCCATCCTCACGTTTTCGCCGACAAGGACGGCAACCTCGCCTCCTCCCACGTCAAGGAAGTCTGGGATCGCATCAAGGCCGAGGAGAAAGCCGAGCGCGCCGCGCGCCGGCCGCCGGAACAAATGCCGCCGCACAAATCATTGCTCTCGGGCGTCAAGGCCGGCCAGCCCGCCCTGACGCGCGCCATGGAGCTGCAGCGCAAGGCCTCCACCGTCGGCTTCGACTGGAACGATCCGCGCGCGGTGCTGGCAAAAATCCGCGAGGAAACCGATGAGATCGAGGCAGCACTCGACCGCAACGACAGCGAGGGCCTGGCGGAAGAGACCGGCGACCTGATGTTCGCGCTGGTCAATCTCGCCCGCCATGTCGATGCAGATCCGGAAGCCGCGCTCCGCGCGACCAACGCGAAGTTCGAGCGGCGTTTTGCCTATATCGAGCGGGCGCTGGAGGCGCAGGGGCGGACGCTGGAGCAGGCATCGCTCGCGGAGATGGACGCGCTGTGGAATGAGGCGAAAGGTGAGGCGAAAAGCGCTGCGCCGGCGGAGAAAAGCAACCAAGCCCGCTCCTAGCTCGAGCGTCGTCCTGGCGAAAGCCAGGACCCATTACCCCGAATGCACATTGTTGAACCACGCTGGAGCTACCAGCGTGCCAATTCCAGCCGCTTGTGGTTATGGGTCCCGGATCTGCGCTTACGCTTGTCCGGGACGACAGCGTTGCTTGAGGCAGCAGTTAGCTCAACTCACTGGCGGGCGACGGCGTCTACGCGGACAGTCGCGGCACGGCGTCGAACCTGTTCACCACGATATCCCGCTTGGTCTCGTCCACCCGTACCGTCATGTCGAAGCGGCCGTCGTGCAGCTCTTTCGCCAGCACCTCGGAATTCCGATGCAGCCAGCTGATGCCGGCGCCGTCGGAGGCATCGATCGAGAGATCGAGCGTGATGCGCTTGGCCGCCAAGCGCTCCTCGATTGCGGCGAGCAGTGCGTCGACCCCCTCGCCCGACACAGCGGACACCAGCATCGCCGGATGATCCTCCGGCCTGCGCGCGGCGATGTTCAAAAGTTCTTCGCGCTGTTCGGGACCATAACGGTCGATCTTGTTCCAGACCTCGATGATGCGGCCTGAATCATCGGGATTGATGCCGAGCTGGCGCAGCACGGCGTCGACGTCGCTCTGCTGCGCCTCGGCGTCGTCGTGCGAGATGTCGCGCACGTGCAGGATGACGTCGGCTTCCAGCACCTCCTCCAGCGTGGCGCGGAAGGCGGCGACGAGCTGCGTCGGCAAATTGGAGATGAAACCGACGGTGTCCGACAGCATCGCCTTGCCGCCATGCGGCAGGGTGAGCGCGCGCAGGGTCGGATCGAGCGTGGCGAACAGCATGTCGGCGGCCTGCACGTCGGCGCGGGTCAGGCGGTTGAACAGCGTCGACTTGCCGGCGTTGGTGTAGCCGACCAGTGCGGCCACGCGATACGGGACGCGCTGGCGGCCTGCGCGATGCAGGCGGCGTGTGGCCTGCACCTTCTTCAGTTCGCCCTCGAGCTTGGAGATGCGCTCCTGGATCAGGCGGCGGTCGGCTTCGATCTGGGTCTCGCCGGGACCGCCCATGAATCCAAAGCCGCCGCGCTGGCGTTCGAGATGGGTCCATGAGCGCACCAGGCGCGAACGTTGGTAGTTGAGGTGCGCGAGCTCGACCTGGAGCGAGCCTTCCTTGGTCTTGGCGCGGCGGCCGAAGATTTCCAGGATGAGGCCGGTGCGGTCGAGCACCTTTGCCTGCAGCTCCTTCTCGAGATTGCGCTGCTGGATCGGCGCAAGCGCGCAATCCATCACCACGAGCTCGACATCGAGGCCCTTGGCGAGCGCGGCGATCTCCTCGACCTTGCCCTTGCCGATATAGGTCGCGGGGCGGATCTGGCTGATCGGCGCGATGATTGCGTCGGCAACGACGAGATCAATCGCGCGTGCGAGGCCGGCGGCTTCGTCGAGCCGGGCTTCCGCGTCACGCAGGACATGAGCTTCCGATTGCGCGTCGGCATTGCCTGCGCGCACCCGCAAATAGGGACCGATGACAAGCACCCGCCCCGTCTGCTTATCCCCTGCCGACCGCGGACGGTCGACATCCCCGTCGAAATTCCGGGGTTCCAATCAGATCACTCTCAAGCCGGCTGGTCCTCGCCGCCTTCGAACAACTGGATCGGAGCGCCCGGCATGATGGTCGAGATCGCATGCTTGTAGACGAGCTGCGAGTGACCGTCGCGCCGAAGCAGCAAACAGAAATTGTCGAACCAGGTCACGATGCCCTGGAGCTTCACTCCGTTGACCAGAAAGATCGTCAGTGGCGTTTTGGTTTTGCGAACGTGATTAAGGAAGGTGTCCTGCAGGTTTTGTGCGCGGTCTGCCGCCATTGTTTTTTTCTCGCTTTGAGTTTCTTTTTATTGCGCCGGTTGCGGCCCTCTTTTGAAGATTCGGGGTCCTCGTCCGGTTGCCGTCCCTCATGAGATCCCCCTCGGAGGGACAGCGGTTCAATTAGAGGACAGGTAGGCTTATTAGGCAAGCCGCTTCACGCGGCAACCCATGCAGTATTGCCCCGAAAAACTACGGAAATCGATGATTTTCCTCGCCTATTCGAACGACGTCGCAGCGTTAGCCGACGCCGAGCGCCTTCAACTTCCGGTGCAGTGCCGAGCGTTCCATGCCAACAAACTCGGCCGTGCGAGAAATATTTCCTGAAAAACGGCTGATCTGTGCAATCAAATAGTCGCGCTCGAACACTTCGCGCGCTTCGCGCAGCGGCAGGCCCATGATGTGCTCGCCATTGTTGCTGGTCGGCATCGCCGGCACCATGGAGCCGACGTCCTGCGGCAGCATGTCGGCCGTGATGATGACCTCCGGCCCGCCCGCGGCCAGAATCATGACTCTCTCAACGTTGTTGCGGAGCTGGCGCACATTGCCCGGCCAGACATGCGACTGCAGCACCGCCATCGCGTCCTGCCCGATCTGCCGCTTGGGAAGGCCGCTGCCCGCGGAGATCTGCTCCATGAAATAGTCGATCAATTCCGGAATGTCCTCACGCCGCTCCGACAGCGCGGGCACGCGGATCGGCACCACCGAGAGCCGATGATAGAGGTCCTCGCGGAAATGGCCGGCCGCGATCTCCTCTTCGAGGTTGCGCGCGGTGGAGGAAATGATGCGGACGTCGACCTGCACCTTGCCGTTGCCGCCGACGCGCTGGAACGACTGCTCGACCAGCACGCGCAAGATCTTGTTCTGGGTCTCGCGCGGCATGTCCGCGATCTCGTCGATGAACAGCGTGCCGCCGTGGGCCTCTTCGAGCGCGCCGGGCTTGCGCGCGTGCTCGCCGTTGGACTGCTCGATGCCGAACAGCTCGTGCTCCATCCGCTCGGGCGTGATCGCAGCGGCGTTGATGACGACGAAGGGGCCGTCGGCGCGGCCCGAGGCCGTGTGCAACGTGCGGGCGGTCAGTTCCTTGCCGGCGCCGGCCGGGCCAACGATCAGGATGCGGCTGTTGGCCTTGGCCGCACGCTCGATGGTCTGGCGCAGCTGGTTCATGCTGGGCGAGCGGCCGACCAGCGAGCTTGCGCTCGGCGCGAGCTGCTTCAGCTCCTTGACCTCGCGCTTGAGCCGCGAGTTCTCAAGTGCACGGTTGGCGACCAGGATCAGCCGGTCGGTCTTGAACGGCTTCTCGATGAAGTCGTAGGCGCCACGCTTGATCGCGGCGACCGCGGTCTCGATGTTGCCGTGGCCGGAAATCATCACGACCGGCAGATCGGGGTTGTCCTTCTTGACCTGCTCCAAGAGCTGCAAGCCGTCGAGCTTAGAGCCCTGCAGCCAGATGTCGAGGAACACCAGATGCGGCCTGCGGTTGGCGATCTCGGCGAGCGCCGTATCGCTGTCGCGCGCGGTCCGGGTCACGAAGCCCTCGTCTTCGAGGATGCCCGCAACGAGATCCCGAATATCGGCCTCATCATCGACAATCAGAATTTCACTTGCCATGTGTCGCCTGTTTTCTCAGCTGCCTGTTGAGGCTTCGATCTTCGTTGAATCATTGGTCTTTTCAGCCGGCTCTTTGGTTTCGGCGGCCGCCTGTTTTGTTTCCGGATCCTTGACGGATTGCGGGGCCGTTTCGCCAATGTCCGGCTTGGCCGTTGCCGCGGCCGCCGGCTCGGCCCCCTCGCTTTTCGCGGGAGCGCCGGAGATCGCAAAACGCATCCGCATCCAGGCGCCACGCTGGCCCTCGCGGAAATCCGAGGCATCCTTCAGTTCGATGCGCCCGCCATGGTCTTCCAGCACGCGCCCGACGATCGCGAGCCCAAGGCCGGTGCCCTTGGCGCGTGTCGTCACATAGGGCTCGAGCAGGCGCGAGCGCGCCACCTTGGGCAGGCCAATACCGTTGTCGACGACGTCGATCAGAACGTCCTCGCCCTCGCGCGAGACTACGACGTCGATCCGGCCTTTGCCGAGCTCCTCCAGGGGGACCTGCTCGATCGCCTCGGTGGCGTTCTTGACAATGTTGGTGACCGCCTGCGAGATCAGCCGCCGGTCGAACTGGGCGCGCAGCGGATCTTCCTTGAACTCGGCCTCGATATCGATCTCGGGGTGGGCGACCTTCATCAGGAACACCGCCTGCCGCACTGCGTCGGCGACATCCTCACCCTCCATCACCGGCTTCGGCATCCGCGCAAAGCGCGAGAACTCGTCGACCATGCGGCGGATATCGTCGACCTGACGCACGATGGTGTCGGTGCACTGTTCGAAGATCTGCTTGTCCTTGCCCTCGGTGATGTCCTTGCCGAATTTGCGGCGAATGCGCTCGGCGGAGAGCTGGATCGGGGTCAGCGGGTTCTTGATCTCGTGCGCGATGCGGCGCGCGACGTCGCCCCAGGCCGAGGTGCGTTGCGCCGAGACCAGCTCGGTGATGTCGTCGAGCGTGATGATGTAGCTGTCGTGCGGCTGGCTGGTCTTCTCGGCGCTGACGCGAACCGACAGATTGCGTTCCTGCCCGTCCCGCGTGATCGTGATCTGCCCCTGCACCAGGCGCTGGGTCCCTTCCCGCGCGCTCTTCATCATCTCTTCGAGCTCGGGCAGCACGTCGGAGAGCGGATGGCCGAGCGTCTCGGCTTCGGAGTGCCCGATCAGCTTTTCGGCGGAACGGTTGAGAATGCCGACGCTGCCTGAATTATCTACGCCGATGATGCCGGCGCTCGCGGACGACAGCACCGCCTCGATGAAGCGGCGGCGGCTGTCGATGAGGTCGCTGGCGTTGACGAGCTCGTCGCGCTGGCTGCGCAACTCCTCCGTCATCTTGTTGAAGGTCTCACCCAGCTGGGCGAGGTCGCCTTCCGACTGGTGCACCGGCACTTTCACGTGGAGATCGCCCGTCGACACCGTCTGGGCCGCGTTCATCAGCCGCCGGATCGGCGAGACCAGCGAGTTGGCGAAGTTGAGGCCGATCAGCACCGAGGCCATCAGGATGGTCAGCGCGATCACCGCGAACATCAGCGCGAACGCGACCTGGATGCCGAGCCGGCGCGACTCGATCTGGGCGTATTCGGCGACGCTGACCTCGGTCTGCTTGAGCTGGTTGACGACATTCGGATCGAGCGGCCGCGCGACGTAGAGGAAGGTGTCGCTGAAGGCGCGCAAGCGGACCACCGCGGCGACGAAGCTCGCATCGGGCAGCACCGCGATTTCGGGCTCGGATTCGTTGACGTTGCTGAGGAAGTCCGGTGCCGGCGGCGAATAGGCCAGCCGCATGCCGGTGTCGGCGGATTCGAGAATGTTGGTGTTCTTGTCGATGATCATCGCGCCCGGCAGGTTGCGCGAGGCGGCGCTGGACGTCAGCAATTCGCGAAACGAGCGGCGATCCTGGTCGTAGAGCGGCCGGGCGTGGGCGATGTCGTTGGCCATGCCGAGAATGTCGCCCCGGATCAGCTGCGCGTGGTCCTGCATGTAGGCGCGCGCGATCGTCAGCGAATTCTGGATCACCTCCTTGGTCGGGCCGGAGAACAGGCGGTCGAGGCCGCGCTCGATGGTGACGTTGGCGACGACGGCGACCAGCACCGCCGGCAGCACCGCCACGATCGAGAACAGGCTGACGATCTGGACATGGAGGCGCGCCGCCGCCCTACCCCGCCGTCGCGCCAGGATCAGCTGCCAGAGTTCGCGGATGATGATGCCGACCAGCAGCAGGATCGTGGCCGCATTGATCAGATAGAACGAGCGGACAACCGCAGGGGTCGGTTCGATCGACGTGAGGCCGGTCAGGACCAGGAACGTCAGGCAGGCCGACAGCAGGGCCAACGCCACGGCGAACGGCGCCAGCCAGCGTCGCGCCGACCAACGCCGGGGCTCTTCCGCTGGGGCCGTGTCAAAGGATGCGGCCGAGGTGTCTGCGCTGGTCATTCCGGCAATGGGTGCTGAAAACGGGGTCCGCGGCGGGCGGATACTGATGTATTCGTACCACATTGTTGCCGAATTGCGACAATTCCGCGGCGCCCACGCCGCGACTGACCCGCGCATCCACAGCGACATGCCGGAGGGCGGGAACGCATCCCGGCCCCAGCGGCTTGACGGGGATGCACAGGTTCTTTCTCGCAATGATGGTGTCGGCCGTGCTGCTGCTGATCGTGGCAGCCGACCTGCTGGTCAATGGTGTCGGGGTGCAGGAGCCCAATGCGAACGTGGCCAGCGCGATACAGGTATCAGGCCGATTTGTCAGATAGGTGTGAGGCCGCGTCCCGCGGCTGAATGACCATTTGAATGTTCCGGCGGAACATTTCAGTCCGATCAGGACTTCTGCTCACCGCGTCAGCCACAACGGCCAGCGCGATCCGGACAGGCTCAGCTCCGCTTGGTAGGGGGAGCTGAGCCACCGTCCGTTGCGGAAAGGCTAGCCCCCGCTCCGATACACCTGGATATCGAGATCCCGAATCTTCTTCCGCAGCGTGTTGCGGTTGAGGCCGAGCAGATCGGCGGCGCGGATCTGGTTGCCGCGGGTCGCCGCGAGCGCGGCCGTGAGCAGCGGCACCTCGATCTCTTTCAAGATGCGGTGATACAGGCCCGGCGGCGGCACGCCGTTCGGGAAGCCCTGGAAGTGCGAGGAGAGATACGCTTCCACGGCGCCGCCGAGATTGTCGACGCCATGCTGGACTGCGGCACCCGGGCTGACCGTAGGTGGCGCCAGCTCGCCGTCGATGACGGAGCCCGTGATCACGTCCTGCGGATAGAGCGCCGCAAGGCGACGGGCGAGGTTCTCGAGCTCGCGTACGTTGCCCGGCCAGCGGTGCTGCTTCATCCGCTCCAGCGCCAGCGCGTCGAGCTTCTTCGGCGGCAGTCCGTCCTTCTCGGCCAGCGCGAAGAAATGACGGATGAGATCGGGCAGATCCTCGATGCGTTCGCGCAACGGCGGCAGCCGCAGCGGCACGACGTTGAGGCGGAAGAACAGATCTTCGCGGAACAGGCCCTGCTGGATCAGGACGCGCAGATCCTTGTTGGAGGCCGCGACGATGCGCACGTCGGTCTTGATCGGGGTGCGGCCGCCGACCGTGGTGTATTCGCCCTGCTGAAGCACGCGCAGCAGGCGGGTCTGCGCCTCCATCGGCATGTCGCCGATCTCGTCCAGGAACAGCGTGCCGCCCTCGGCCTGCTCGAAGCGGCCGGAGGCGCGGGTGTTGGCGCCGGTGAAGGCGCCGCGCTCGTGGCCGAACAGTTCGGACTCGATCAGGTCGCGCGGGATTGCCGCCATGTTGACCGCGACGAACGGGCCGTTGCGGCGTTTGCCGTAGTCGTGCAGCGCGCGCGCCACCAGTTCCTTGCCGGTACCGGACTCGCCCGTGATCATCACCGTGAGGTCGGTCTGCATCAACCGCGCCAGCACGCGATAGATTTCCTGCATCGCCGGCGAGCGGCCGACCAGCGGGATCGCCTCCATCTCGGCGTCTTCGTTCGGCGTCGAGACCCGTTCCTTCGGCTCGGCCAGCGCGCGGCCGACGATGGCGATCAGCTCCTTCAGGTCGAAGGGCTTCGGCAGATATTCATAGGCGCCGCGCTCGGAGGCCCGGATCGCCGTCATGAAGGTATTTTGCGCGCTCATGACGATGACCGGCAAATTCGGCCGCATCTTCTTGATCCGCGGCAGCAGGTCGAACGCGTTCTCGTCGGGCATCACCACGTCGGTGATGACGAGATCGCCCTCCCCCTGGCTGACCCAGCGCCACAGCGTCGCGGCATTGCCGGTCAGCCGCACTTCGTAGCCGGCGCGGGATAGTGCCTGATTGAGAACGGTGCGGATGGCGGTGTCGTCATCAGCAACGAGAATACTACCTGCGGGCATCGTTAATCCTCATTTTGCCCCCTGTGACGCAGACGACGACTTCCCGGCAGAGCCGTCGCGACTGCTTTGATCGGCATGTTTCACCGATGTGGAATACATCGGCATCAGCACGCGGAAGGTGGTCTTCCGCGGCTGAGATTCGCATTCGATGATGCCCCCGTGGTCCCCGATGATCTTTGCGACCAGCGCGAGGCCCAGACCCGAGCCGGTCTGCTTGGTGGTGACGAAGGGATCGAACAGATTTGGCAGGAGATCGTCCGGCACGCCTGGTCCGTTGTCCTTCACGCAGAATTCGAGCGGCAGGGATACACGGGATTTTTGACCGGGGACTGACAGGCGCACGCCGGGACGAAACGCGGTGGTGAGCTGGATTTCGCCGTCGGGAACGTCGATCAGCGCTTCGGCGGCGTTCTTCACGAGGTTGAGGAACACCTGGATGAGCTGGTCCTGGTTCGCCAGCACCGGCGGCAGCGAGGGATCGTAGTCCTCGACGAAGCGGATGTTGCGGGCAAAGCCGGACTGCGCCAGCCGTTTGACGTGATCGAGCACCGAATGAATGTTGACGGGGCCGCGCACCACGGGGCGCTCGTCGCCGAACACCTCCATGCGGTCGACCAGAGTCACGATGCGGTCGGCCTCGTCGCAGATCAGCCGCGTCAGCATGCGGTCTTCCGAGGAGGCCTGCTGCTCCAGGAGCTGCGCGGCGCCGCGGATGCCGGAGAGCGGGTTCTTGATTTCATGCGCCAGCATCGCGGCGAGCGCGATCACCGAGCGCGCGGCGCTGCGATGCGTGAGCTGGCGGTCCATCTTGTCGGCGATGGAGCGCTCCTGGAGCATCACCACGATATGGCCGGGTCGTTCCGTGACCGGGGCGACGTGCAGATCGACCTGGCGGTCTCCGCCCATGCGCGGCGTACCCAGATCGACCTTGTATTCGTTGACCGGTGCGTTCGACGAACGCACCTGGTCGATCAGCGCCAGCAAGGGGCTGCCGAACGGCACCAGCTCTTTCAGCGATTGCCGCTTCAAGAACTGCGTCGAGATATCGAAGAAGGCTTCGGTTGCGATGTTGGCGGCGACGATCTTGCCGTCCGGCCCGATCATCAGCATCGGATTGGGCAGTGCGTCCAGGATGGCATCGCTGTCGGACGGAAACGGCCGACGATGTTCAGCGGCTGAGCTCATGCAGCGGCGCTCCATGCGAAGTCGTCGAAGGCATCTTGCAGTGACCGATGGACAAGGCGCGGATCCTCCGAGGTGAGGATTTTCTGGCGCCAGGATTTCAGCTTCTCGGCCGGCGCACGGCTCACATCGGCCGCGACGTCGAGGGCCCAGCCGAGATGTTTTCGTGCGTGCCGCAGACCGACGCGCAGGCCGTAGAGCGCGCAGACGCCTTCATAGAGCGTGCGGACATAATGCAGCTGCGTCTCGAGCGACGGCGTGGCTTCCGCCGCCCCGCCCTTCAGGCGCCGGCCGATCTCACCGGGCAGCCAGGGCTGTCCCTGCGCACCGCGGCCGATCATCACGGCATCGGCGCCGGAGGCCTCTAACGCCGCGAGCGCCTTCTCGTAAGTCGTGATATCGCCATTGACGACGAGCGGAATGGAGATGGCGTCGCGCACGGCACGGATCGCATCCCAATCGGCCTCGCCCTTGTAGAACTGGCAGCGGGTGCGGCCGTGCACGGTGACGAGCTTGACGCCTGATGCCTGTGCGCGCCGCGCCAGTTCCGGTGCGTTGCGGGTGCGGTCGTCCCAGCCGAGCCGCATCTTCAACGTCACCGGCACCTTCACCGCCGTGATCGTCGCTTCGATCAGGCTCACGGCGTGGTCGAGGTCGCGCATCAAGGCGGAACCGGACTGGCCGCCGGTGACGTGACGGGCCGGACAGCCCATGTTGATGTCGATGATGTCGGCGCCTTCGGCTTCAGCGATGCGGGCGCCCTCCGCCATCCAATGCGTCTCGCAACCGGCAAGCTGGACCACGTGCGGACCGATCCCGGTGGCTTCGCAGCGCAACCGGGACATATGATGGCCATTGGCGAGTTCGTCGCTGGCCGTCATTTCGGAGACGACGAGACCGGCGCCGAGCTCCGCGGCTAGCCGGCGGACGGGCGAGTCAGTCACCCCCGACATCGGCGCCAGGAAGACCGGGGTGGCGACATCAATATCGCCTATCTTCAATGGCTTAAAGCCAGATACTGCCGAGCCGGTCACAGGGGTCTCGTTGCGTTGGCAGCGCCTCATCGCGCCTGCCATGACCTATCTTGCGCACAATTCTTGTGCAGTCAAGCGTCATGCCTACAGTTTAGACAGTTCTGCCGATCTTTCAAGTGCAGTGCAGCAAAATGCTGTTTCCCACAATCCGGGGAAACCCCCTTTTTTTGCGGGCCTGCCGTGCTAGAGGCATGCGGCAATCACCCCACCCCCGACTCTCTTCATCATCAAATGAGTATTTGAGTCCTATGGCGAAATCACAGCGCACCGCGGTCGTTCTCGTCGCGGCCGGACGCGGCCTGCGCGCAGGCGCCGGTGGCCCCAAGCAATATCGCGAGATCGGCGGCGTACCGGTGATCTATCGCGCCATGGAGGCCTTCAGCCGTCATGCGGACGTGTTTGCGGTTCAGCCGGTCGTGAACCCCGACGACAGCGCCATGTTCACGGCAGCGGTCGCAGGGCTCAGCCACGAGGCGCCGGTCAATGGCGGCGCGACCCGGCAAGCCTCGGTGCTCGCCGGGCTCGAAGCGCTCGCCAGGCACAAGCCCGACATCGTCCTGATCCACGACGCCGCCCGCCCCTTCGTTTCGGAAGGCGTGATCACCCGCGCGATCGATGCGGCCAGCCGCACCGGCGCCGCGATCCCCGTCGTTCCCGTCACCGACACCATCAAGGTCACCGGCGAGAACGGCAATGTCGAGGACACGCCGGACCGGGCGCGGTTGCGGATCGCGCAGACGCCGCAATCCTTTCGTTTCGACGTCATCCTCGAAGCGCATCGTCGCGCGGCCAAGGACGGCCGCAGCGATTTCACCGATGATGCCGCGATTGCCGAATGGGCGGGATTGACGGTTGCAACCTTTGAAGGCGATGTTGCCAATATGAAGCTCACCACTCCCGAGGATTTCGTGCGCGAGGAAGCGCGGCTGGCCAGCCTGCTCGGCGACATCAGGACCGGCACGGGCTATGACGTGCACGCCTTCGGCGAGGGCGACCATCTCATGATCTGCGGCGTGCGCGTGCCGCACACCAAGGGCTTCCTGGCCCATTCCGACGGCGATGTCGGCCTGCATGCGCTGGTCGACGCCATCCTCGGCGCGCTCGCTGACGGCGACATCGGATCGCACTTTCCGCCCAGCGACGCGAAGTGGAAAGGCGCCTCCTCCGACCAGTTTTTGCAATACGCCATCGAGCGCGTCACCCAGCGCGGCGGCCGCATCGCCAATCTCGAGGTCACCATGATCTGCGAGCGGCCGAAGATCGGGCCCTTGCGCGACACCATGCGCGCGCGCATCGCCGAGATTTCCGGCGTCGACATCTCCCGCGTCGCGGTCAAGGCGACCACCAGCGAGCGGCTCGGCTTCACCGGTCGCGAGGAAGGCATCGCGGCCACCGCGAGCGCCACCATCCGTCTGCCCTGGAGTGTCTAGGCCATGGCCGGCAGCGACGCACGCGCCCTCTCCCGCTCGCTGCTCGATTTGTGCCGGATGCGCAAGCTGACGATCGCGACCGCGGAGTCCTGCACCGGCGGTCTCGTCGCGGGCGCGCTGACCGACATCCCAGGTTCGTCCGACGTCATCGATCGCGGCTTCGTCACCTATTCCAACGACGCCAAGCGCGCGATGCTCGGGGTCGAGGCGAGCACGCTCACAAATTTCGGCGCCGTCAGCAAGGAGACCGCAACAGCTATGGCGGTCGGCGCGCTGGAGCGTGCCGGCGTCGATCTTGCGGTCGCCATCACCGGCATTGCCGGACCCGGCGGCGCCACGCCTGGCAAGCCGGTTGGCCTCGTCCACTTCGCCGCCGCCGCGCGCGACGGACGCATCGTTCACCGCGAGCATCGCTTTGGCGCCATCGGCCGTTCCGCCGTGCGCCAGCGCTCGGTGGTCGAGGCGCTGCGCATGCTGATGGATCTCGCCCGCGGCCCGGCGCAGGCCAAGCCGAAACGCGCCGCCGCCGCAACGCGCCTCCGTCCCCGCGTCACCCGCTCGCCACGCCGGCACGCCGTGAAGCGCAGGACTCCGCGGTCGCCGCGAGGGTGAGCCAGGCAACTGCCGCCGTCAGTCAGCCGGAATGAAGCGGAGAGTGCCGGCCCGCCGCGTCGGCTGACCAGTGTCGTTAGTGTGATTGATGCGATCCATGACCAGCACCTCGGTGAAATCGAACGGGCTTACCCCGTCCAGGCAGGCGAGTTGACGGCATAGAGAGATTGGTCGGATCGTCGCTGATGCTTCCGAGGGCGTTCGTGCGGCTTGGGTCCCGACTCTGCGGAGCATCGCTACGCGCCGCACCGCGTCCGGGACACTGGAGTAACGACCCTTACGACGACGCCAGCTTCCGCCGTCCGTAGATCGCATCCGCTCGCTTCTCGAACGCGATGGAAAATCGCGCGAACGCGGCGTCGAACATCGAGCCCATCAGGAGCGCCAGCATGCGGCTCTTGAACTCGTAGGCAAGGAAGAAGCCGACATCGCAAACGCTCTCGCCTTTGGGCTCGAACGTCCAACGGTTTTCCAGATTGCTGAAGGGACCTTGCAGATATTCGACCAGGATCTTCAGATTGGCACGGTCGAGCGTCACGCGGCTGGTGAAGGATTCCCTGACCAGCTTGAACGACACTGTCATGTCCGCGACCAGCACCTCGGTGCCGTCGGGTTTCGCCATACGCTGACGGACCTTCAGCGCGCTGCACAGCGGCACGAATTCCGGGTAGCGCTCGACGTCGGCGACCAGATCAAACATCTCGGACGCGCTGTGATCGACACGGCGCTTGCTCGAAAAATTGGGCATGGCGATTCAGCGGGCGCTTGCTGCCCGCGCGGCCTTCAGTTTCGCAAAATCCTCGCCGGCATGATGCGACGAGCGGGTGAGCGGGCTCGCCGACACCATCAGGAAGCCCTTGGTGTAGGCGACCTTCTCGTAGGACGAAAACTCGTCCGGCGGCACGTAGCGCATCACGGCGTGATGCTTGCGGGTCGGCTGGAGATATTGCCCGATGGTCAGGAAATCGACGTCGGCCGAACGCAGATCGTCCATCACCTGCTGCACCTCGTGGCGCTCCTCGCCGAGGCCGACCATGATGCCGGACTTGGTGAAGATGGTGGGATCGAGCTCCTTGACCCGCTGCAGCAGCCGGATCGAATGGAAATAGCGCGCGCCCGGCCGCACCGTGAGATAGCACGACGGCACGGTCTCGAGATTGTGGTTGAACACGTCGGGCTTCGCCGCGACGACAACCTCCAGCGCCCCCTCCTTGCGCAGGAAATCGGGCGTCAGGATCTCGATCGTGGTCGAGGGGCACGCGGCGCGGATCGCGCGGATGGTCTGGGCGAAATGCTCGGCGCCGCCGTCGGTGAGATCGTCGCGGTCGACGGAGGTGATGACGACATGGGCAAGCCCGAGCTTGGCCACGGCCTCGCCGACGTTCTGCGGCTCGGCCGCGTCGAGCGCGTTCGGCATGCCGGTCTTGACGTTGCAGAATGCACAGGCGCGGGTGCAGGTGTCGCCCATGATCATGAAGGTCGCGTGCTTCTTGTCCCAGCACTCGCCGATATTCGGGCAGCCTGCCTCCTCGCACACCGTATGCAGGCCGTTGGCGCGCACGATGTTGCGGGTGTCGGCATAGCCGCGGGTGTTGGGCGCGCGTACGCGGATCCAGTCCGGCTTCGGCGGCGAAGCGGAATCGGGCCGATTCACCTTTTCGGGGTGACGTGGGCGCAGCGGGTTCGAGATGGTATCGACAATAACGACCATGGGGTGTCCGGTCTGACCAAGTCCTACCTAGTCGGTCTCGCCGGGCATCGCAACCCGGCTCGCCCCGCTTCAGGGAACATGGCAGATATGGGCAATATCCTGCTCTGTTCTCTGGCGATTCTCACCTCGAATGGCTCCAGTCTCGAAACCTTCCACACCCCGGCTCGGCAAAGCGCTGAAGCGTGCCTTTTTCGCACGCAGCGTGCACGAGGTCGCGCCCGACTTGATCGGTGCAACCATGCTGGTCGACGGCGTCGGCGGGATCATCGTCGAGGTCGAGGCCTATCATCATACCGAGCCGGCGGCGCACTCCTACAATGGCCTCACGCCGCGGAACCAGGTGATGTTCGGCCCGCCCGGCTTTGCCTATGTCTACCGCTCGTACGGCATCCACTGGTGCGTGAACTTCGTCTGCGAGGAAGAAGGCTCGGCCAGCGCCGTGCTGATCCGCGCGTTGGAGCCGACCCATGGTATCGCCGCGATGCGTCGGCGGCGCCATCTCCAGGATTTGCACGCGTTGTGCTCGGGCCCGGGCAAGCTGACCGAAGCGCTCGGCATCACCATCGCGCACAATGCCTTGCCGCTGGACCGTCCGCCGATCGCGCTGCATGCGCGGACGGAGGACGTCGAGGTGGTGGCCGGCATCCGGATCGGCATCACAAAGGCGGCCGAGCTGCCCTGGCGCTATGGCGTCAGGGGTTCGAAGTTTTTGAGCAAGCCGTTTCCGAAATAAGCCTACGACGCCTGCTTGAGCCGCTCCAGCGCCTCAAGCAGCTTGGCTTTGCGGGCCAGCGCGGCCTCGCGCTTCTCGCGCTCCTCCTCGACGACCTCCTCGGCTGCGTTGGCGACGAATTTCTCATTGGCCAGCTTGGACTCGGCGCGCTTGATGTCGGAATCGGCCTTCCCGATCTCCTTGTCGAGACGCGTGCGCTCGGCGGCGACGTCGATCACGCCCTTCAGCGGCAGCGCGGCCACCTCGCCGCGCACCAGGAGCTGGACCGCGCCGTCGGGCGCACGGTCGGCGAAGGAGATATCCGACAGCCGCGCCATGCGCTTGATGACGTCGCTCCAGCGCGGCGCGCGCTCCTTCGTCTCGGCCGAGGCGCCTGCGAGCACCAGCGCCGTGAGGGTCGCCGGCGGGATGTTCATCTCGGCGCGCACCGAACGGATCTGCGTGACGAGATCGATGACCCAGCCGATCTCGGCCTCGGCCGCGGGATCGGTGAAGTCGGCATGATCGAAAATCGGCAGCACCCAAACCGGCGAGACGAGCGCATCGGTCGGCCCCGTCGTCGCCGCGAGCATCGCAAGCTGCTCCGGCGTCGGCCCGGCCGGCTTCAGCGGCCACGGCGCCAGCGCGAGCAGACCGTCGCGCTTGGCCGTCACCTCCCACAGCTCCTCGGTGATGAAGGGCATGAAGGGGTGCAGCAGTTTCAGGATCTCGTCGCGCGCCCATGCCACCATGGCGCGGGTCTCGGCCTTGGCAGGGCTATCGGGACCGAGCAGCACGGGTTTTGCGAGCTCGAGATACCAATCGCAATAGACGTTCCAGACGAAGCGGTAGATGCTGCCGGCGGCGTCATTGAAGCGATAGGCCTCGATCGCCTCGGTCACCTCGCGCGTGGTGTGCGCGCTCTCATGCGCGATCCAGCGGTTCAGCGTCTCCTTGACCTTGGCCGGCTCGAAACCCTCGGGCACGGCGCAATGGTTCATTTCGGCGAAGCGCGACGCATTCCAGAGCTTGGTCGCGAAATTGCGATAGCCCTCGACGCGGCTGGTGGCGAGCTTGATGTCGCGCCCCTGCGCGGCCATCGCCGCAAGCGTGAAGCGCAGCGCATCCGCACCATATTGATCGATCAAGCTGAGCGGATCGATAACGTTGCCCTTCGACTTCGACATCTTGGCGCCCTTCTCGTCGCGGACGAGGGCGTGGATGTAGATCGTCGAGAACGGCACCTCCTTCATGAAGTGAAGGCCCATCATCATCATGCGGGCGACCCAGAAGAAGATGATGTCGAAGCCGGTCACCAGCGCGTTGGTGGGGTAGTAACGCTGCACTTCCGGCGCGTCCGCGGGCCAGCCGAGGGTCGAGAACGGCCACAGCGCCGAGGAGAACCAGGTGTCGAGCACATCCTCGTCGCGCGTGATGAAGCCATCACGCTTGTTGCGGTCGAGCGCCATCTCGCGGCCCTGCTCGACCGTGATGACTTCCTGCTCGACGTAATAGCCAAGCGCGTGGCTGACGGCCTCCTCCTCGGTCTCGGCGACAAACACCTTGCCGTCGGGACCGTACCAGGCCGGGATCTGGTGACCCCACCAGAGCTGGCGCGAGATGCACCACGGCTGGATGTTCTCCATCCACTCGAAATAGGTTTTTTCCCAGTTCTTCGGCACGAACGTGGTTTCGCCGGAACGCACTGCCGCCATCGCGGGCTTCGCCAGCGTCTTGGCGTCGACATACCATTGGTCGGTCAGATAGGGCTCGATCACCGTGCCGGAGCGGTCGCCATGCGGCACCATGTGGGTGTGGGGCTCGATCCGCTCGACGAAGCCGAACGATTCCAACCGCTCGACAATGCGCTTGCGCGCAGCAAAGCGATCGAGCTTGTTGAACTCCTCGGCGAACTGCGAGGCACCTTCCGGCAGGTCGCGCAGATAATCCTCGTTGTCGAGGAGATCGAGGCAACCTTCCTTGTCGATGACACTGATCCGGGCGAGGCCATGGCGATTGCCGACTTCGAAATCGTTGAAGTCGTGCGCCGGTGTCACCTTGACCGCGCCCGAGCCCTTCTCCGGATCGGAATAATCGTCGGCGACAATCTGGATCTTGCGGCCGACCAGCGGCAGGATCACGTTCTTGCCGACCAGCTTCTGATAGCGCTCGTCGTCGGGATGCACGGCGACGCCGCTATCGCCGAGCATGGTCTCCGGGCGCGTGGTGGCAACGACGATGAAGCTCGAGGGATCCTCGGGGCTGAAAGACTTGCCCTCGATCGGATAGCGCAGGTACCAGAGGCTGCCCTTGACCTCGGTCTGCTGCACTTCGAGATCGGAGATCGCGGTAAGCAGCTTGGTGTCCCAGTTGACCAGCCGCTTGTCCTTGTAGATCAGGCCGTCGCGGTGCAGCTCGACGAAGACCTTGACCACGGCCTTGGAGAGGCCCTCGTCCATGGTGAAGCGTTCGCGCGACCAATCGCAGGAGGCGCCGAGCCGCTTGAGTTGGTTGATGATGGTGTCGCCGCTCTCGGCCTTCCACTGCCAGACCCGCTCCAGAAACTTCTCGCGGCCCATCTCGCGACGGCTGGGCTGCTGGCGCTCCATCAGTTGCCGCTCGACAACCATCTGGGTGGCGATGCCGGCATGGTCGGTGCCGGGCTGCCACAGCACGTCGCGGCCGCGCATGCGCTCGAAGCGGCACAGGATGTCCTGGAGGGTGTTGTTGAGGGCGTGGCCCATGTGCAGCGAGCCCGTCACGTTCGGCGGCGGAATCACGATGGTAAAGGGCACTGCGTCGCGGCGGTCCGGGCGGCCGGCCTTGAACGCAAGGCTGTCCTCCCACACGACGGACATGCGGGCTTCGATATCGGCGGGCTGGTAATTTTTCTCGATCATGGCGCTGTTAGAAAGCCGCGCACGGGGTCCAAGTCAACGGACAAGTCAACGGAAAGGTCAAAGGAAAGAAAGGCGGCAACAGGGCTTTCCGGTCCGGTCGGGAAGCAGAATATGACCCACAAGCAGGGCTTTATGAGGGCTCTGCGGCCCGTTCTACCGGCCGCCGCGGGATACCCGCTCGATTTCGGCCTTCACGATGCGTTCGACGAGGCCCGGCAAATTGTCGTCGAGCCAGGATTTCAGCATCGGACGCAGCATCTCCTTGACCAGATCCTCCAGCGTTCGCGCATTGCTGCTGAGCACCGTGTGGGCCAGGGAATTGAAGGCGGATTCGACCGCGGAGACCGTCGATTGCGCCAGGATCGGCTGTTGGGGCGGTAGTGGCGGCGCATCGAAGTCCACGGGCGCATAGGATGCCGGGGCCGGCGTCGGACGCGGCGGCGGCGATTCGGCGAATTCGAGATCGTCGCGCGGCTCGACCTTGCGGAAGCTCGGCGGCGGCGGAGGCGGTGTCGGCTCCATCGCCAGCGCCATATCGTCGGTCAATTCCAGCACGTCGGGCTCAGGTTCGGGCTCCGGCTCCGGAGCACGGATTTCCGGCGCAGCCGTGGCCGTGTCGAGGCCCGCCAGCAGCGCGTCGATATCGTCCTGATTGTTGGACGCATCCGCCTCGGGTGCGGGGGCCGGCGCCGGTGCCGGCTTTGCGGCCGGAGCAGGTGCAGGCTTCTCGGCGGCCGGTTTGGGCGGCGCGACCTTGGATGGCGGAATATCGCTGATCGGCTGCGGCTTCGCTGGCGCGGCGGGGGCGGCAGCCTTCTCGGGCTTGGCAGCATCCGCCGGCGGCGGCTTGGCCTCATCGTCGGCAATGATGCGCCGGATCGAGGCCAGAATCTCCTCCATCGAGGGTTCTGTGACCTTTGCAGGCTGCGTCATCTCCGACTCCACATCATCAACGCCCTCGCATGCGTTGTTTTACACCAAGCACGACAGGATTGGCCGGTTCCGGATGGCTGGCCCGACATTTTCGTCACGGCAGCCCGACTTGTCCCCAGATGACGGCTCAACGTGCAGCGGTGCGCCCCTGCCCTCGGCACCTCATGCTTTACGCACACGGCATCGGATGCAGAGCGAATCGACCCGCATCTTCTTGGCAAGGCTATGTCAGGGATTTTGATGATTGCAAGCAAAGCACCGGTCGGCTTCGGCTATTCGCGAGGCCGACCGGATGACTACGGGACTCTAGCGTCCGTCTGGCGTGCGTACGCCGGCCCAGCTGTCGCGGACCTGCTGGTAGTGCACGCTGGGATCGTAGACCGTGGTGTTGAGACCAAGCACCTGCGGCGCCAGACGACCGACCGCGTTGAGCACCGAATAGGACGCCACCACGCGGTCATGCTGGGCAGTGACGAGCGCAACGCGCGCGTTCACCAGCGCTTGCTGCGCATTGAGCACGTCGAGGGTGGTGCGCTGCCCGGCCTTGGCCTCTTCGCGCACGCCGTTCAGCGCGATCTCGGACGCAGTGACCTGCGCCTGCGCGGACTGCACCTGCGCCTTGCCGGCTTCCAACTGGCCCCAGGCCTGCACGACGTTGGCGCGGGTCTGATCGCGGGTGGTTTCGAGATTCAGGCGCTGCTGCGCCAGGTTCTCTTTCGATTGGCGGATCAGCGCATATTCTGTGCCACCCTGATAGATCGGCACAGCGACTGTCGCGAGGGCGGACGCGGAACTCGTTCGGAAGATCGTCAGCTGCTGCTGGTAGGCTGTGCTGGCAGTAGCCGCGACCGTGACCGTCGGCAGCAAAGCGCCTTCGTTGATCTTGACCTGGAGGTAGTTGACGTCGATGCCATACATGGCAGCCGTAACGTTGGGATTCTCGACTAGGCTGAGACCAACGGCGGAGGCGATCGTGGCAGGAAGGAAGCGATCGACCGGCGAGCCGGGGGCGAGGGCCGCCGGCTCGTTGCCGATGATCCGGCGGAAGTTCGCGCGCGTCGTCGTGAGATTCGATTCGGCGGTCAGGGCCTGGGTCCTGCCGGCAGCCAGCTGCGCTTCGGATTGCGCGACGTCCGTGCGCGTCACCTCGCCGACATTGAAGCGATCGCGCGTTTGCTTGAGCGTCTGTTCGAGCACGCGCACGTTGCTGCGCTGAACCTCGAGCGTGGCCGAGTCGCGCAGAAAATCCATATAGGCCGTGGCAGCCTGCAGCAGGACCGTCTGCTCGAGCACACGCAATGCCTCGCGGGAACCCGACACCTGGCTCTCCGCAACGCGCGTCCTGTTGGCGGTCTGATTGCCGTTGTAGAGTGTCTGACTGACGCTCACGCTGGCGCTGTTGGGCTGAAGCAAGCCGGAGATCGACTTGGGGGTGCGGGGGACGACATTCTGCGTCGCCTGGACGTCCTGATATTGATACCCGCTGCCGAGGGTCACATTGACCTTGGGCCGATAGCCCGACAGCGCCTGCGGCACGTTCTCGTCGGTCGAGCGCACCTGGGCGCGCTGCGCGTTCAGCTGCGGATTGTTCTGATAGGCGCGCACCAGCGCAGCCTCGATCGTATCCGCCAAGGCAGGCGTCGGCCCGGCAAGCGCCAGCAGCAGGACCGAAACCGCTGCTCCGGTGAAGAACTTCACCCCATGCATCCAAAAATTCCGTTCATTCTAACGCCCGGCTCGTGCCCGCGAGCTGGGTTACCGTCTACGAGTGGAGTCGTTGCCCCGCCGCAACATAGGACGCGGTCAAGCGCGACGGAACTACCTGAGGGTGGTTCTCGGTGGAAACTCTTCACGTGCAGCATCCCGGCCACACTTCTGATTCAGAACGGGATTTTAAGGGCCAAAGCCGCTATCGGGCCGTCAGAACACGAAGGCGGCGGCTCGTTCCAGCCCAGGAAGGACCGGGGCCGCGGCATCGAACAGCGCCCGATGGCCGAATTCGCCGTGAGTATGGGTGACGATCATGGCTCGCGGCGGCCTGGATTCGGCCGAGACCCCCAACAGGCGCCCACCCTCCTTGAGCTGCCCGAGCAGCCCTGCCGGCGTCACCTCGGTGGCGCCGTTGAGGACGATCACATCATAGGGGCCGGCAGCGGCATCACCCTCGGTGCAGGCCGCGGCCTTGCAGGCCACGTTGGCGAGCCCGAGGGCGGCGAAGGCGTCCTTGGCCTTCGCGGCCAAGGCCGGATCGCATTCCGTCGCGGTGACCTGACGCGCAAGCTTGGCGGTCAGCGCAGCGAGATAGCCCGTGGCGCAGCCGACGACGAGCACGTTGTCATCCTCGCCGATCTCGGCGGCCTGGAGCAACTTGCCGGTCAGTTGCGGCTTGATCAGGAACCGCTTGGCGCCGCCCTCGCTGACGTCGAGATCGAGGTCGAGATACGCCAATGCCTGCCGGCTGGCCGGCACGAAGGCCTCGCGCGGAACCGTGAGCATGGCATCAAGAACACGACGGTCGGTGACGTCACTGGTGCGCACCTGGCCATCGACCATTTTTAGGCGCGCCGTCGAGAAAACGGACATTTGCGGACCCTGCAAGGCGGACGATGCCGCGGACGAAAGTTGGCGGCATCTTTGGAACAGGCCCTGCGAAAACGCAACATGGCTTTGGCCCGCGAAACGGGCCCTTCCGCAACTCGCAACGTCGAGGGTGAGCCGCCTATTCGATCGTGACTGCGAGGCGGCCGATCAATGCGGCGACTTCATCCAGCCGTGCCGAATCGTGGGTCTCGACCGCCCGCGCGAGACAGGCGAGGCATTCGTCATCGCTGAGTTCGGGGATGTCCGCCGGCAGAATGGAGGGAGCCAGCGGGGAACGGTCGACCTGGATGTCTCGCATGGGAATCAGCTCCGTAAAGGGCCGGGGCCTGGAAGCTCGATTTCAATTGAGTCGTTTTGGCGTCGCGGCGGAGGATGCGGGCCCGCCACGGTACACATCTAATTGAGAATTTGCCGCAACGAGATCGCATCCCAGATCAGAGTCTGGACGCAAACCATTGACGATGAAGCGGAATTTGGCTCCCCGGGCTGGATTCGAACCAGCGACCATCCGATTAACAGTCGGATGCTCTACCGCTGAGCTACCGAGGAAAAGGGCGAACCCGTCGTTCGCGCGCGGCTGCGTATAACAAAGCCGCTTGCGCTTGCAAAGGACGAATTCGCCATCTCGCACATTGCGGCGAGGAAGGGCGCGTGGCCCCTCCTCCGCCTGGCCTCAGGCCAAGTTACTCGGCGACGAACGAGGTGGTCTTGGTGCCGGAATCGTAGCGCAGCCGAAGGGCGGTGAACTTGCAGAGGTTGACGTTCTTCCAGAGCACGGTCTCGTCATAGTTCTGCCAGTCGACGCGGACGTTCCAGACGCATCCTTCGTCGTCATCGTCGAACTCGACATAGGTGCTCGCCTGGTTCTGCAAAACCTTGTCCAGCTCGTTGTCCCATTCGTCCACGCCATCGTCCGGGGCGTTGAAGCCCAGGAATTTGATGGCATAGCCGGTCTCGTTGACGACAGTGACGTTGCGCGCGTCAGCCGCGAACGACGGCGCGGCGGCAATCGATAGACCGATCGCGATCAGTGCAGACAGAAAATACTTCATATGAAATTCCCCCGATCGAAACGGGCTTTCGGTGCCTGACGTCGATCGGCGCAGGCGCCGCGGCAACCAATGGTGTTGCCTTGGAGGATTCGTCGGAGGCGCAATCGAAAGGTTCAAGACGCGATCGATCCGCCTCCGGCTCTCTGCGCGACGCGAGACGCGCAGCGAGCCAATTCTTATCGATTCGAATTCTCCGCAGCAATGAACCGGCATTCATAGATCGGCGCGGCTTGTGGTCTCCGGCGCGGGCGCCGGCACCGTGCGGAATGTGATTTTTGTCGCAGGCACAACTTCGCGTCCTCGCGACGTATCTCGCCCGAGTTTGCTTTGTCTCATCGCCCTCCTCCGTCAGAGGGCGCAGGGAACACCGGGTGCCGGCTGGCACCCACGGTCCACTGTGCGAAGGTTGCGCTACGAGAGGCTGCACAGCGGCATACAGGTGAAGCCCAACACACGGCCTTCCCTGCGCAGTGGTTTGACGGCTTATGCCGTGCTCTCCCCGGGGAGCGATGCATTATTGCCCCCGTCGCCTTGCGGATGGCTGATGCGGATGCCCGGTCGGGCCGCCCACATCACCACAAGACTTGACGCACAGACCCCGGGCGTCAGGACGACACGGTTTTGCCGTACGCTGTCAGCACCGGTCGTGTGCGCGACGCCTTCGCTCACGGTTTTGCCGCCCTGCGAAGCCCTTCGCGCCGATGCTGCCCGCGTCCACCGCAGCTCACCCCACGTTTCGTGACGATCGCGATACGCCCCTCTGACCGGGGGATGAGGTGGCGGCTGAATACGCCAAAGCCGAATTTCGGTAAAGCGGAATATTTTTGCGCGAGCGGATTGACCCGTCGTTTGGGTGTTTTGCCCGTCGGGCAACGCAAGGGATTGAAGCCCGGATTGCTTCGCGAATCCGGGCTATCGGCTGTCGCCTCACGGCCGCCGACACACCGGGTCGATCTCGATCAGTGCGTCCTAGCAGCCGGCTGCCAAAAACTGCTCGTGAGGAACCCTCGCGGCATCAATTTCCGAATTCGGAGAAACAACATGATCTTGCGCGACGCAGCGATCTGCCCGATTAGGGAATCATTCGGTGAGGTCATTTGACACAGATATGACAATCGAAGGACGCATCTGCGGCCGGCATCCGAAGCACATCACCCCCGCCCACAGTCTTTCCGCAGCATACCCACAGGCATATCCACAGGCCGACTATGCCGGATTCGCGAGCCCGCGCGAGCCACTTGCTGCGCACAAACCCACAGGCCCGGTATGTCAGCCGCCGCCCTGATCGAACACAGTGCGGCAAGCCTCACTCAAGCTTGACCTGTTACGGCGCAGGCACGCCGTGATGGCCCGGACGTTGGGGATCTCGCCGGCGCAGAGCCGGTAGACGTCGGGGGTGCAGGCCCGGCGCTGCTCGGGCGTTCCCTGCTGCGCATGGGCGGCGGAGGCAAACAGCGTGAGGAACAGCCCGACCGTCGAGGCGCGACGCGCCCGGCTTTTCACACCCGCAAACCGCAAGAACCTCGCCTTCATGACCAGTCTCCCGTCTGCCTTGCCCGCCGGCCTGTGTTGGCCGGTGTGCGAAGGGGTAGGAGAAATAAACAGCGGAAGATGTGACCTCCTTCACACTGCGGGCACCGGCAGGAACCTAAGTTTCCCAACGGGATTTCATCAATCGCTAACCAATCGGGACCCGATTGGCCGATCGTTAAAATACGAACGATCGGCTCAACCGGGAAGCAAACCGGCTTTGCGACATTGCGCCATCCGCGGGCCGGAGGGTGTGATGAGCGAAGCCGAATTCAACTTGCTGCTGGACGCCGTCCAGGACGCCATGGTCCATGAAGATCTGGCGTTCGTGCCGGGGGAGGATTTCGTGCCGCGCTCGTGGACCTATTACGCGAAGCCCAAAGCTGCCAATGACAACGAGGGCGCGTGGCCCCTGCTACCTTTCCCGGACGGCTGGTACGCGGCCTGCTGAAGCCAATTTCATCGTGAGCCGATGCGCCCGCGCTCTGCGGGCATTTTGCTGTGGCGACTACGCTGCGAATCCCGCGTGACCGCGATCAGGTCTTGACGCGCTCCCCGTCGTCCTGCGGCGCCTGGTCGGGTACGGCCGGCGGAAAGATGCTGTCGTAGATCGCGCGGGCCTCGCGAATGAGGCGAGCCCGCTCCAGCTCGGATTTGGGGACAAATCGGACGATTTCGCTCACGTGCTCTCCAGCGCTCGATCGTTGGGATGCATCACTTCGCAGATGCGAAGACTATGCCAGCGGGCTGAATGGCGGGTTTCCGCGGGCCCCCAGGCAAACCCGGTGTGCGCAGCCGGCACGTATCGCCCCCGCAGGCTGATGGCAGCCGCGACACGATCGGATATTCGCTGAGATATCAGGAGGTTGTGATGGAGGCCACGTCGGGACTCGAACCCGAGTAAACGGTTTTGCAGACCGGCGCGTAACCACTCCGCCACGTGGCCCCAACGAGGGCGGAGCAATATAGGGGATCACGGGTTTAGGCAACCCCGACCGGGCAGCTACGCCTTCGCGCCGCCGAGATATTGGCCGAGAATCTCATCGGTCGCACCGGCCGCCACGATCCGCCCCTCCTCCAGCAGGATCGCGCGGTTGCAGGTGCTCTTGATCAGCTCGACGTCGTGCGAGGCGAGCACCAGAATGCCGGCGCGCACGACGATCTCGTCGAGCCGCTGCCGCGCCTTCTTGCGGAACTGCTGGTCGCCGACGCCGATCCATTCGTCGAGCAGCACGATCTCGCCCTCGACGGCGGTTGCGACCGCAAAGATCAGGCGCAGCATCATGCCGCTGGAATAGGTGCGCAGCGGCAAGTCGAGCCGTTCGCCGAGCTCGGTGAATGCGGCGATCTCCGCGCGCCGGGCGTCGATCTCGGAGCGCCGCGCGCCGATCACGAGCCCGCGCCGCATGATGTTCTCGTAGCCGGTCGCTTCCTCGTCGAATCCGGCCGAGAGATCGAACAGCGGCTGGCAGCGGCCCAGCACGTCCACGCTGCCGGACGTCGGATGGTAGATGCCGGCGAGCACCCGCAGCAGCGTGGTCTTGCCGGCGCCATTGGCGCCGATGATGGCGACGCGGTCGCCGGCACGGATGTCGAGACTGACATCGTTCAACGCGGAGACGATGTGCGGGGTCGCCATGGTCTGCCGCAGTGTCACCGCGTTGACGAACCGGCTGCGCAGCGAGCGGTCGCGGAACGACAACACCGGAAATCTCACCGAGACGTTGCGAAGCGCGATATGAGCTGCGGGGGTCATATCTCGCGCCTCACAGCCAATACGCCACGCGATGGCGGTATTTCGCGTAGCAGCCGAGGCCGATGACGGCCACGACGGTCGCATAGATGACCCCGAGCAGCCATTGCTCCGCATCGGTCGGCTGTGAGAGCAGTGGCCTGCGCACCAGATCGAGCAGCGTCGCGAACGGATTGGCGCGGATCAGCCAATAAAACGCGGTGCCGCGCACGGTGTCCTCGGTCCAGATGATCGGCGTCAGGAAGAACACGAATTGCAGGCCGCTGACGATCGCCGAGCCGATGTCACGAAACCGCGCGCAGAGCATGCCGAGCGCGACCGAGCCGCCCAGCAGCACGACGAGCAGGATCGCAAAGCCCGGCACCGCGAGCAGCATGCTCCCATGCAGCGGCCACGGCATTACCAGATAGAGCAGTACGACGATCACCAGATGATGCGCGAAGATGAGGACGTTGCGCGCCATCATCTGGAGAACATGCACGATCAGCGGCGCCGGCACCGCCTTGATCAAATGGTTTGATGCCACGAAGATGTTGGAACCTTCCTGGAGCGTCGTCGCGATCAGCGTCCAGACGATCAGGCCAATGGCAAAGGGCGGCAGAAAGCTCGCAATGTCCTGCTTGAACAGTGCCGCATAGACCGTGCCGACGCTGGCAATCGTCGCGGCGAGCGTCAGCGTGATCCAGAGCGGGCCGATCACGGTGCGCCGGTAGCGCAGCGAAATGTCCATCAGGGCGAGCGTGCCCCAACGATCGAACCGCGCCGCCTGGGCAAGGATCTCCTTGGCTGCAAGCTGAATGCGACGGTCCCTTCCGTTTCCGGCGTTCCGATGATCAGGATAGCAGATCGCGGCCTGTTGGCCGATGGTCTCTATCCGCCCGCCTCTCGCGGGACAATCGGCCGTACGGATGATCCGGACCGGACTCAGGCTCGCTTGCCCCGCCGGACACCGCGCCGGCGGTCCTTCACCGGCGGCTTCGGCGCCAATTCGGGCATCTCGGTCTGGACCTCGCGGTAGCGGGTTAACATCCGTTCAAAGCTGGCATTCAGCGTCTCGGCGATGTCCGGGCGCTTCTCCAGAACGGAGAGGATCGTCGCTGCCGCTTCGATGGTCGACAGGCCGTCCTTCCGAGGCTCCTTGCGCAGGCGGCCGTAACGCGATGGCGCGGCCGGGTTGAGGATGACGCGCTGGCATTTCAGCATCCAGGGGTTGCGCCACCACAGGGCCTTGGCCTGGCTCCAGGTGCCGTCGAGCAGCACCACACCTTCGAGCTTGCCGAGGCGAGCGCGCTGGTTGTCCGCGACCTCGCCCTTGCGGTTGAGCGCCAGGATTTCGTCCTCGGCCTCGAGATCGGCGGCGTGGGCTGAGCCGAGATAGAGCACGGCCCAGTGCGAGGCGTTCTCGATTGGTTGCCCCAGCGCCTTCGACAGGCTCGGCCAGGACAGGCCGACCCGCAGCGTGGCACCGGCAAAATGCTTCGCAAGCAGCCGGGCGGTGCCGAGCGCCCTGTCCTGCTCCTGCGGATGCTGAAGGACCAGGAGCGAGAGCCGGTTCTTGATGGGCGTGACGCTGTCGCAGATGCACAGCGGCATCGGCTTCTGGCAGTGCGGGCATTCGGGGATCGGATCGGCCGGCGCGGCGGCGGTGGGGTTCGACATGGTCGCCGCTATACGCTTTGCAGGGCTGTTCAACAACCCGCCTATTCCGCCGGCGCAGGCACCGGGCGCGGCTCGCGGCGCCGGCGCAGGCGGTCGATCAGCAGGTAGATCACGGGCGTGGTGTAGAGCGTCAGGATCTGCGAGACGAACAGCCCGCCGATGATGGTGATGCCGAGCGGGCGGCGCAGTTCCGTGCCGGGCCCGGTCGCGACCACCAGCGGAATGCCGGCGAACAATGCCGCCATGGTCGTCATCAGGATCGGACGGAAGCGTGCCTGGCATGCCTCGAAGATCGCCTCCGCCGAAGACAGGCCGCGCTGGCGCTCGGCATCGAGCGCGAAATCCACCATCATGATGCCGTTCTTCTTGACGATGCCGATCAACAGGATGATGCCGACGAAGGCGATCACCGTCAGCGGCGTGTTGGTGATCTGCAAGGCCAGCAGCGCGCCGAGGCCCGCCGAGGGCAGCGTCGAGATGATCGTGAGCGGATGCGCGAGACTCTCATAGAGCACGCCGAGCACGATATACATCGCCACCAGCGCGCCGAGGATCAGGAGCGGCTGGCGGCCGCTGGTCTTGGCGAAATCGCCGGCGTTGCCGTCAAAACTGCCGCGGATGCCTTCCGGCATGTGCAATTCCTCGACCGCGCGCTGGATGTTCTGCGTTGCGGCCTGGATCTGCACGTCCGGCAATAGGTTGAACGACACCGTGGTCGATGGGAACGATTGCGAATGATAGACCGCGAGGGCGGCGAGCCCGCGCGTCGCATGTACCACGGCCGACAGCGGCACCTGCGCGTCGCCCGCGCCGGCGACATAGATGCGATCGAGGTTGGACGGATCGACCTGGAATTTCGGGTCGATCTCCAGCACGGTCATGTACTGGTTGCGTTGGGTGTAGATGATCCCGATCTGCCGCTGCGAGAACGCGTTGTTAAGTGCGTTGTCGATGTCCTGGACGCGCACGCCGAGCGCCGAGGCCTTCTGACGGTCGATCGACAAGGTCAGTTGAAGCCCGCCGGGATCGCGGTCGCTGGAGATGTCGGTGATACCCTCGACGCTCTCCATGCGCTTGGCCACGATCGGCGCCCACTTTTGGAGCAAACCGAGATCGGTGCTGGTCAGCGTGTACTGGTAGTCGGAATCGCTCTGCCGTCCGCCGGCGCGCACGTCCTGGGCGGCGAACATGAACAGGCGGATGCCGGGCACCGGGTATAACGCCCGCCTGAGACGGTCGATCACCACCTGGGTTGAGACGTGGTCGCGCTCCTCCGGCGGCTTCAGGCTGATGAACATGGTGCCGCGATTGGAGGTCGCGCCACCCGGCCCGCCGCCGCTGCCGACGGTGGAGCCGATGCCGGCCACGGCCGGATCCTGCATCACGATGTCGGCGAGCCGCTGCTGCAGGCTGAGCATGGACTGGAACGAGATGTCGGCCGAGGCGCGTGTCGCCCCGATGACGAAGCCGGAATCGTCGGTCGGGAAATAGCCCTTGGGAATCTTGATGTAGAGCGTAATTGTGAGGCCGATGGTGGCGAAAAACACCAGCAGCGTCAGCAGCGGATATTCCAGCACGGTGCGCAAGGTGCGGGTGTAGAAGGCGACGATGCGCGACAGCGAGCCCTCGATGATCCGGTCGAACAGCGTCGCCGTGCCGGACGTGGTCTGCCGGATGTAATGGGCGCAGATCATCGGCGTCACCGTGAGCGACACCAGGGTCGAGACCAGGATCGCGAAGGTCAGCGTCAGCGAGAACTCGCGCAGCAGCCGGCCGACGATGCCGTCCATGAAGATCAGCGGCGTGAAGGCCGCGATCAGCGACAGGCTGATCGACACCACGGTGAAGCCGATCTGCCGGGCGCCGTCCAATGCCGCCTGGAGCGGCCGCATGCCGTGCTCAAGATTGCGGTACATGTTCTCGATCATGACGATGGCGTCGTCGACCACGAAGCCGACGGAGATCGCCAACGCCATCAGCGACAGATTGTCGATCGAGAAGCCCGCGACCCACATGCCGGCGCAGGTTCCGGCCAACGCCAGTGGCACGGAGATTCCGGCCGCGATCGTCGGCGTGAGCCGTCGCAGGAATACGAATACGACGACCATCACGAGAATGGCGGTCGCGAACAAGGTCCACTGCATGTCGAGTACGCTGGCGCGGATCGTACTGGTGCGATCGACCAAGGTGGAGACGTCGACGCCGGCCGGGATCCACTGCTTCAGCGCGGGGATCAGCTCCTTCACCCGGTCGACGGTCTCGATGACGTTGGCGTCGCCCTGCTTGGTGATCTGGATCAGCACCGCCGGCTGCTTGTTGAACCAGGCGATGGAACGGGCGTTACGGACGGAGTCCTCGATGTCGGCAACATCGGAGAGCCGGACGAAATTGCCGTTCGCGCTTTTGATGACGATGTCGCGGAACTCTTTCGCCGTCCGCATCTGCCTGTTGAGCGACAGCGTTTCGCTCTGGCGCTCGCCGTTGAAGATGCCGACCGGACCGAGCGGGTTGGCGTTGATAATCGCAGTTCGCACGTCATCGGTGGCGATGCCGGCGTTCGACAGCGCGACGGGATTGAGCTGAATCCTGACCGCCGGCTGGTCGGCACCCGAGATCGTCACATTGCCCACCCCCGGCACCTGCGAGATGCGCTGCGCCAGCACGGTATCGGCGACGTCGTAGACCGCGCTGGCGGACAGCGTCTTCGAGGTCAGCGCCAGCACGAACACGGGCGCGCCTGCGGTATTGGCCTTGCGGAAGCGCGGCAGCGTCGGCAGATCGCTGGGCAGGTCGACCAGCGCGGCGTTGATCGCGGCCTGCACGTCGCGCGCGGCCTTGTCGATGTTGCGGCCGATGTCGAACTGGAGCTGGATGCTGGTCGTGCCGAGTGACGAGGTCGAGGTGATCTGGTTGATGCCCGCGATCTCGCCGAGCCGCCGCTCCAGCGGCGAAGCAACGGTCGCGGCCATCACGGACGGATCGGCGCCGGGACGGCTGGCGGAAACGAAGATGGCGGGGAAATCGATGTTCGGAACCGAGGCGACGGGGAGGAACTCGTAAGCCACGATACCCAGCAAGAACAACCCGATCGACAGCAGCGTGGTCGCGACCGGGCGGCGGATGAAGGGCTCCGAGATCGATGCCATCACTGCATCCCCTCGGTCGCGCCCGCGACGGGCGGCCCGCCGGACTCCGCCGGCGGCAGCGCCTGCTCGAGGCGGCGGTTGATGCGGTCGAGGGCGAGGTAGATCACCGGCGTGGTGTAGAGCGTGAGCAATTGGCTGAGCAGCAGGCCGCCGATGATGGAGATGCCGAGCGGAAAGCGCAGCTCGGCGCCGGTGCCGCTCTCGATCGCCAGCGGCAGCGCGCCGAACAACGCGGCCAGCGTCGTCATCATGATGGGACGGAAGCGCAGCAGACAAGCCTGCACGATCGCCTCGTTGGGCGACATCCCCTGCCTGCGCTCGGCCTCGAGCGCGAAGTCGATCATCATGATCGCGTTCTTCTTGACGATGCCCATCAACAGGATGATGCCGATCAGCCCGATCACGGAGAGATCCTGCCCGCACAGCATCAGCGCCAGGATCGCGCCGACGCCGGCCGACGGCAGCGTCGAGAGGATCGTGATCGGATGGATGTAGCTCTCGTAGAGCACGCCGAGCACGATATAGATCGTGATCACCGCGGCCAGCAGCAGCCAGGGCTGGCCGGCGAGTGCCTTGGCGAATTCGGCGGCGTCGCCGGCATAGACGCCGACGATGCTGTTGGGCATCTCAATCCGGGTCTCGATGGTCTTCACGGCCTCGACGGCATCGCCGAGCGCAGCGCCCGGGGCGAGGTTGAAGCTGAGCGAGATCGACGGGAACTGGGCCTGGTGCGAAATCGCGAGCGGCGCGGTGGTGCGGGTCAGCGTCGCCACGGCGGAGAGCGGCACCTGTGCGTTGGGCGCGCCGGCGGTCGCGCTCGCCCCGCCCGGCAGATGGAGCTTCGACAGGATCGAGGGATCGCGCTGGTACATCGGCAGCGCTTCCAGCACCACGCGGTACTGGTTGGCCTGGCCGTAGATGGTCGAGATCTGGCGCTGCGCGAAGGCGTCGTTGAGCGTGTCGGTGATGCCCTGGAGGCTGACGCCGAGCTGGCCGGCGCGGGTGCGGTCGACCGTGAGCTGCGCCCGCAGACCGCCTTCCTGCGCCTCCGAGGAGACGTCGCGGAACAGCGGATCGCGCCGCATCTCGGCAACCAGCTTGCGCGCCCATTCCGACACCAGCGCGGCGTCGGTGCCGGTCAGCGTGTACTGGTATTGCGAGCGGCTCGACTGGGTCGAGATTTGCACATCCTGCACCGGCTGGAAGTAGACGGTCATGCCGGGGATGGCTGCCACCCGCTCCTTCAGCCGCGTGATGACGACGCTGACATCGTCGCGCCGCTCGCCGCGGGGTTTCAGCGTCATGACCAGACGGCCGACATTGGTGGTCGGATTGACCGAGCCTGCCCCGATCACCGAGACCACGCCTGTTACATCGGGGTCGGCCTTGATGGCGTCGGCCGCGTCGGCCTGCCGCTTCTGCATCTCTGCGAACGACACGTCGGGACCCGCTTCCGTCACCGCCGTGATCGAGGCGGTGTCCTGCAGCGGCAGGAAGCCCTTTGGTGCGACGACATAAAGCGCCAGGGTCGCGATCAGCGTGGCGAAGGTCACGACCAGCGTCGCGCGCTGGCGCTCCAGCACCCAGAGCAGCGTGCGGTGATAGAACTCGACGGTGCGGTCGATGAAGCGGCTGACCGCGGCAAGACCCGGCACTGCCAGCTCTTCATGGGCATGCTTCAGCAGGCGCGAGCACATCATCGGCGTCAGCGTCAGCGAGACCACGGCGGACGTGACGACCGCGATCGTCAGCGTCAGCGCGAATTCGCGGAACATGCGGCCGACAAGGCCCGACATGAACAACAGCGGGATAAACACCGCGATCAGCGACACCGTCAGCGAGATCACGGTGAAGCCGATCTCGCTGGCGCCCTTCAGCGAAGCCTCCATCGCGCTGTCGCCGTTTTCCATGTGGCGGACGATGTTCTCGATCATCACGATGGCGTCGTCGACGACAAAGCCGGTGCCGATGGTGAGCGCCATCAGCGACAGATTGTCGAGGCTGAAGCCGGCGAAATACATGATGCCGAAGCTGGTGATCAGCGAGAGTGGTAGCGCCACCCCGGCGATCAGCGTGGCCCTGAGCGAACGCAGGAACAGCAGCACCACCAGCGTCACCAGCACCACGCTGAGGATCAGCGTGAACTGCACGTCGCGGACCGAGGCACGGATGGTGACGGTACGGTCGGAGACGATGGTGAGATTCACGCCGGCCGGAATAGCGCGCTGGACCTTTGGGATTTCCGCGCGGATCTGGCTGACGACGTCGATCACATTGGCGCCGGGCTGACGCTGGATGTCGATGATGACGGCGGGCGAGCCTTGATACCAGCCGCCGGTGCGGTCGTTCTCGAGGCCATCGACGATCTGAGCGACGTCGGCAATCGTGACCGGCGAGCCGTTGCGGTAGGCGATGATGACAGGCTTGTAGGCGTCGGCGGCGGCGATCTGGTCATTGGCGGCGATGATGTAGGATTGCTGCGCGCCGTCGAGCGAGCCTTTCGGCCCGGAGACGTTGGCATTGGCAATCGCGGTGCGCAGGTCTTCCATGGCGATGCCATAGGCAGCTAACCGCGCCAAATCCGCCTGGATGCGGACGGCCGGCTTCAACCCGCCCAGGACCGAGACGCGTCCGACGCCGGAAATCTGGCTCAGCCGCTGCGCGAGAAGCGTGTCGGCGATGTCGCTCATCGCCCGCAACGAGATGGTGTCGGAGCGCAGCGCCAACGTCATCACCGGCGCATCGGCCGGGTTCACCTTGGCGTAGGTCGGCGGATAAGGCAGCGTCTTGGGCAGCACGCCGGCCGCGGCATTGATCGCGGCCTGGACGTCCTGGGTCGCGCCGTCGATATCGCGGTTGAGATCGAACTGGAGCGAGATCTGGCTGACGCCGAACGAGCTCGTCGAGTTCATCGCCGACAGCGACGGGATCTGGCCGAGTTGCCGCTCCAGCGGCGCGGTAATCAGCGAGGCGATCACGTCGGGGCTCGCGCCGGGCAATTGCGTCGTCACCTGCACGGTCGGGAAATCGACCTGCGGCAGCGCAGACACCGGCAGCGCGAAATAGCCGAGCAGCCCGCCGATCAGAAGCGCGATGCCGAGCAACGAGGTCGCGATCGGCCGTCGGATGAAGGGTTCGGAGACGCCCATGGGATGCGCCTGCCGCTCAGGCGGCTGTCGTCGGGATCATGGCTGCTTGGCTCCACTTCCCGATGCACCCGGCCCTGGTGCCGGTCCGGTCTGGCCCTTCTGGTCGCCCTCGCTGCTCTTGCGCTTGGTGCGGAACTCGCCGTCCTTATCTTGTCCGTCCCTCTGGCCGTCTTTGGCGCCGTCCTTCTTCTGACCATCCGGTCCGCGCGAGCGCTTGCGTGGCGCGAGATCGGCCGACGGGGTCTGGTCGTCGCGGCCGATGACCACCTTGGAGCCATCGGACAGATTGGCAAAGCCTGTGGTGACGACCTTGTCTGTCGCCGACAGGCCGCTGGCGATGACGGCGTCATGCTCGTTCTGCTGCGTCACCGTCACGGGCTTGGCCGCAACCAAATTGTCCTCGCCGATGACATAGCTGAACGTGCCGATCGGTCCGCGCTGCACGGCCGAGGTCGGCACCACCAGTGCCTGCGTCAAGGTCTCGATCTTGAGGCGGACATTGACGAACTGGCCGGGCCAGAGCTGGTAATTGGCGTTCGGGAATTCGGCCTTGAGCCTGAGCGTGCCGGTGGTCTGGTCGACCTGGTTGTCGATGCCGGTGAGCTTGCCGGTGTCGATCACGGTGAGGCCGTCATTGCCGAACACGTCGACGGCGAGCGCGCCCTTCGACGCGGCGGCGTTGACCCGCATGATCTGCTGCTGGGGCAGGCTGAACCACACCGCGATCGGCTGCAATTGCGTGATCACCACGAGGCCGGTGGTGTCGGAGGCATGGATGATGTTGCCCTGGTCGACCTGGCGCAGGCCAGCGCGGCCCGAGATCGGCGCCACGATCTTGGTGTAGCTCAGCGTCGCCGCCGCATTGTCGATCGCGGCCTGGTCGGCCTTGACCAGCGCCTCGGTCTGCGCGACCAGCGCGCGCTGGGTGTCGGCCTGCTGCTTGGAGCCGGCATTGGACGCCGCGAGCTGCTCGTAGCGTGTGAGGTCGATACGCTGGTTGGCGAGCTGGGCCTGGTCCTGCGCCTTCTTGGCGACAGCCTGATCGTACGTCGCCTGGTAGAGCGCCGGGTCGATCTCGCCGACCACGTCGCCTTTCTTGACGTCCTGTCCCTCGGTGAAATTGACCGCGATCAGCTTGCCGTCGACCTGAGAGCGGACGGTCACGGTGTTGAGTGCGCGGATCGCGCCGACGCCGTCGAGATAGACGGGAACGTCCTGGATGCGGGGCGTCGCCGCCAGCACCGGTACCGGCAGATCCGGCCGTTGATTGCGGCCGTTCGCCTGCTGCGGCTGCTGATGCCAGGTGGTCCAGCCGTAGTAGCCGAGCCCGCCGAGGATCGCCAGCGTGATCAGGGTCATGACGAATCCGCGCCGGCGCGACTTCTTCGCCGTTCCCTCCTTCGCGCCCTGCTTCGTATCCGGCTTAAAGAGCATTGACCGGTTTCTCCATCCTCGGCTCCCAGCCGCCGCCGAGCGCCTGATACAGGCTGACGATAGCAAGAAGGCGGGCAAGTTGCGCCTGCGACAGCGCGTCTTCCGCCTGGAACAGGGTCAGTTGGGTGTTGAGCACGGTGACGATGTCGGCGGTGCCGGCGCGCAATTGCTGCTCGGAGAGATCGAAGGCGCGGCGGGAGGCGTCGAGGACGTCACGCTGCAATTGCAGCCTGATCGTGGTCTGCTTGATCGAGAACAGCGCATTGTCGACATCGGCAAAAGACTGGATGATGGTCTTGCGGTAGGTCTGGAGCAGTTCGTCCTGCCGCGCCTTGGCAAACTCGAAATTGCCGAGGATCTTGCCGCCGTCGAAGATCGGTTGCGTCGCGCTGCCGACGAGCTGGAAGAACGCCGCATGCGGCTGGAATAGCGAGACCAGGGCCGAGCTCTGATAGCCGCCATTGCCGGTGAGCTGGATGGTCGGAAAGAACTGCGCGCGGGCATTGCCGACGTTCGCGGTCGCCGAGGCAAGTTGCGCCTCCTGCCGGCGAATGTCGGGCCGCTGCGTCAGGAGCTCCGACGGCAGTCCCGGCGTCACGCGGGGAATCGCGATCCGGTTCAGCGAGCCGCCGAGCACGCGCACGCTCTCCGGCGGCCGCGACACCAGGACTGCAAGCGCATTGACGTTCTGGTCGAGCGTCTGGCGCAGCGGCGGCACCAGGGCCTTCTGGTTTGCGAGCACGCTCTCCTGCTGGGCGACGTCGAGATCGGTGCCGGTGCCGGCTTTGCGCCGTTCCCTGACGGCATCGAGGATGCGCTGCGCGCTCGCGATGTTGCGCTGTGAGGTCCGGATGCGATCCTGCGAGGCCAGCACCTGGAAATAGGCGTTAGCCACACCCGCAAGCGTCGTCAGCGCAACGACGTCGCGATCGAAACGGTTGGCATGCGCCGTTTCTTCCGCGGTCTGGAGTGCGTCCCGATTCTGACCCCAGAAATCGAGCTGGTAGCTCGCGCTCAGCGAAGCCTGGTAGTTGACGACCTCACGGCCGCCATTGGTGAGCCCCGAGGCGGAGGAGCCGGAGGTGCGCGAATAGGCCTCCTGCCCGGTGCCGGAAAGGCTCGGCAGCAGCGCCGCACCCGCTTGCCGCGCCTGCGCGTCGGCCTCGACGATGCGCGAAACGGCGGCGGCAATGTCGAGGTTGACGGTCTGCGCCTCTTCCATCAGCTGTGTCAGCTCCGCCGAGCGGAAGCTGCGCCACCAGTCCAGAGACGGCGGCGCATCGCCCTTGCCGGCGTATTTGTACTGCGTGGGAACGTCGAGCGCGGGATCGGGAAGATCCTGCGTCAGCACGCAAGCGCCCGAACCGGCGGCGAGGCAAGCGACCGCAAGCCAGCGCGCCGCACGTCGTGTCCGGGACGCGGAACCTAGAGACCGCCGCACCGCGATCGCAGGATCATCCTGTGTCAAATCCACCCCCCGCCGGGCAGATCGAGCCGCCGCCGCGAAGCCGGATTAACCGATTCGCGGCTGGACAGTCGGCGGGCGTTGGATAACTCGTTCACAGCGATGATGCTTTCTGCGGAACCGGACACCCATACTAGCCGGGTGCGGAACAGCGGGACAGTCCCGCAGGTGCGAAATGACCGCCAAAGCGCACCGCCATCAACACGAAGAAAGCACGAAATAGTGCTGTGTTGCAGCGCTTTTTCGCATTCCTATGCGGCCGTGGAGCCTGCTCAAGCTTACCAAGATTTCATGTGATAATGCCGCCACACCGACGCCAGTCCCTTCAATCCGCCTGCACCGCTCGCGATGCGGCTTCAGTCCGGTCTCGAAACCGAGGTGGGCCACTCTCGCGAGGCCGTCCATTGTCGAAACGAATGGGCATTCGTCGTGCCGATATGCGGACCGCCTCCCGCGTACCAGCCGCACTCTTCGAGGGCGACGCCTCAGATCCAATGGCGAAGGTGTGCTGGCGACGACCCTTATCTTCCATGTTTTGGCAGGTGCCGGCCACATCCTCCTACCGATATCCCGCGGCGTAGCACAGCAGCAGCATCGGCGATCTCTCCTCCCAAAAATTCACTGCTTCCGGGCACTTCCGCCGGTTTCGCCGCAGCGCAAAAGCCTTCCCCTTTGACCGCCCAAGCACTAGGTTCTGGCCAACCTGATCAACCCTTTGCCAGTGATTTCCCCTGACATGACCATCAAAAATGACGTTGTCGAAGCCATCGGCAACACCCCGCTGATCAAGCTCAAGCGCGCTTCCGAACTGACCGGCTGCACCATTCTGGGCAAGGCCGAGTTCATGAATCCCGGCCAGTCGGTGAAGGATCGCGCCGGCAAATGGATGATCCTCGAGGCCGAGAAGCGCGGCGAGCTCAAGCCCGGCGGTCTCGTCGTGGAATCGACCGCCGGCAATACCGGCATCGGCCTTGCGGTCGTGGCCAGCGCGCGCGGCTACCGCACGCTGATCGTGATCCCGGAAACGCAGAGCCAGGAGAAGAAGGATTTTCTGAAGCTGTGCGGCGCCGAGCTGCTGGAATCACCGGCACTGCCCTATTCCAATCCGAACAGCTACCAGCATGTCGGCCGTCGTCTTGCCGACGAGCTGCGCAAGACGGAGCCGAACGGCGTGCTGTTCGCCGACCAGTGGAACAACCTCGACAATGCGAAGGCGCATTACGAGTCCACAGGTCCTGAGATCTGGGAGCAGACCGGCGGCAAGGTCGACGGTTTCGTCTGCTCCGTCGGCAGCGGCGGCACGCTGGCCGGCACCAGCCGCTTCCTGAAAGAGAAGAGCAAGGACGTCAGGATCGCCTGCGCCGACCCGCACGGCGCCGGCATGTATGAATATTTCAGAACGGGCGACGCCAAGGCGACGCCGGGCGGCTCGATCACCGAGGGCATCGGCCTCAACCGGGCGACCGCAATCGTCGAGAGCGCAAAGGTCGACGACGCCTATCTCATTCCCGATGCCGAAGCGGTGACGGTGATCTACGAACTCCTCCAGCACGAAGGCCTGTGCCTCGGCGGCTCGACCGGCATCAACGTCGCCGGCGCGATGCGTCTCGCAAAACAGCTCGGGCCCGGCAAGACGATCGTCACCGTGCTCTGCGATTCCGGCAGCCGTTACCAGTCGAAGCTGTTCAACGCCGACTTCATGCGCGCCAAGAACCTGCCGGTGCCGGAATGGCTGGAGAAGCGCAGCAATATCAAGCTGCCCTTCGTCTAGAACGTTCCGGAAGCCGGCCGTCTAACTCCAGGTCGGCCGCGACGATCCCTGCGACACCCGCGTGAGGCGCTCGTTCGATAGCGAAGGCTTGATCGCGCGCGTGCGCGGCGGGAGGGGAGTGCCGTAGGAGCCTTCGCTGTCGCCGCTCGGCCAGAACACGAGCGCGAGCATCAGCGCGAGGTTGACGAGCGCGCCGACCGCCGTTGCCTGATGCTCCTGCCCGATCGCCCAGGCCGGAAACCGGCCCGCGACGAAATGGTCGACGATCACCAGCGCGAACCAGGCAGGCACCACGCAGACCGGATCCCAGCCGATGTCGCGGATGCGCATCGATTGCAGCGTGAAGGTGGCAACTCCGAAGAAGACGATCGCAGCGATCATCGCCCAGCTGCTGGTGAGATCTTCAGGCCGGTTCGCGCCGGGCGAGGTGTTGCGCAGCACGGCCATTGCGATTGCAAAGCAGATCGCCGTCATCACGATCGCAAGCGCGACCGTGGCGAGGACGAAATGCAATCGCCCGAGCCGGGCGTTCAAGCCGAAGACGAAACCGAGCATTGGCGTACCCTTTTGGCGCCATATGCCCAGAAATAGCTTTCGGAGCCATGAACCGGCACTATCGCGCGCCGGCGCATGGTTTCCGGACGACTAAGCTGGCCAGCGCAATTCGAGGCTTCGCCCCACTCGAGAGGGTCAGGCGCCCTCGCTGCCTTCGGCAGCCGCGGCACAATAGTCGCGCCAGAACTGGCGGTAAGCCGCCTCGACCCTGGCCGTGTAGATTTCGACATTGCCGGCCGGGGACGCTGCGATCCGAGCCGGCAAGTCCGCCCGCAATTTCGCCAGATGCGCCGGCTGCGCCGCATATTTGCAGGCGATCGCGGCATAGCCCTCGTCATTCTCGGCGACCCAGTCGTCGAGACCGACCGCAACCACGATCGAACCGCCGGCACGCGAGGAGGCGCCGTTGCCGAGCTTGGCCACGACCGGAACGCCCGCATAGAGCGATTCCCAGGTGCTGACGCCGCCGTTTTGCGGGAACGTGTCGAGCGATATGTCGACGTTTGCAAACGCCCGCAGGTGCTCGTGGCGCGGCGTCGAACCCAGGCAGGTGACATTCTCCTCGGCAACGCCCTGTGCCACGAACCGCGCGATCAGATTATCGCGCAGCATGGGATCGTCGAGCAGGGTATGCTTGATGACGATCTTCGATCCCGTCACCTCCCGCATCACTTTCGACCACACCCGGATGGCCTCGTCCGAGATCTTGTAGATGCGGTTGAACACGCCGAAGGTGACATGACCGTTGCGGAGCATGGGCGGCTCCGATGCAGGTACATCCAAAATGGGATCGATCGTGATCAGGCACGGCAGGTCGTAGACCTTTTCAGCCAGCAGATGGCGCGCCGATTGCGGAATGAAGATGGGATCCGCGAGCACGTAGTCCATGGTCTGCAGGCCCGTGCCCGTGGCGTGACCAAACCCGGTGACTTGGATCGGAGCCGGCTTGCGGGCGAAGACGTGGAGCCTGTTGCCGGTGGTGTGCCCGGACACGTCGATCAGGATATCGACCTTGTCCGCCTGGATGCGATCGGCCAACTCGTCATCCGACATCTGCCAGGCGTCGACCCAGATGTCCGCCGAGGACCTGAATGCGGCGGTCATCTCATCTCTTACCGGCGAACACGAATAGCAGACGATCTCGAACCTGGCGTGGTCATGGTGGCGCAGCACCGGCAACAGAGCGAACGCTGCCGAGTGGTTCCTGAATTCGGACGCGACATATCCGATCAAGATCCGCTTGTCCGGATCGCGCTTGCGGGGGGACAACGCCCTTTGCGGCAATTTGGCGCCGATCGCATCCCACCACTGCTTTCGTGCGGCCTGCTGGACCGCAAAATCCGCGTCGGGGAGATAGTCCAGCAAGAATATCTTTGCGCCCGATCAAGTCCGCATAATCAGGCGCGATTGCCAGCCCCGCATCGAGATGTTCGAGCGCCGTCGCGATGTCTCCCTGGCTCGCATAGCAGGAAGCCAGGAGCGCAATTCCGATGTCGGATCGCGGATTTTCCTCCAGCAACGTCTTGACCGCCGCAATCGCCCCGGCCGTGTTGCCCTTGAGAATGTTGACTTGCGCCTTTCCCTGCAAGGCGACTTCGAGCCTTGGCGAAAGCGCCAGCGCCGCATCGAAGTCCGCGGTCGCCTGCTCCAACCGCAACAGATCGAGATTGAGCCGTCCGCGCTGCGCCAGAATCTTCGGCGAATCCGGCTTGATCGCGAGCCCTGCCGCGATCGCCGCGGCCGCCTCTTCGTAGTGCCGGAGCTCGATGCACACCATGCCCTTGCCCGCGATCGCTTCCGCGTGACGTGGCTGAAACGCGAGGGCGCGATCGAAACTCTCCTTGGCGCGCTGGAACTGGCCTTCGATCAGCTCCGCCATGCCACGATTGCAAAATGCATCGGCATAGTCCGGCTTCAGCCTGATAGCGCGATCGTGCAGCTCGATAGCCTGCTCGGCGAGGCCCATGTGCAGCAGCGTATTGCCGAGATTGGTCAAGGCGATCGGAGAATTCGGCTTCAGCGCAATGGCCCTCTCCTGGCATGCGCGAGCGTCCTGAAATTTCTGGAGATTGAAATACACTGCCCCCAGATTACCATGGGCATCGGGCGAACGCGGATCGAGCACGGTCGCGCGCTCGAGCAATTGTTGCGCCTCCTCGAGCCGCCCGCCATCATACGCGCGCAGGCCGAGCAGGTGCGCGGCGTCGAAATGATCCGGAACCTCCGTCAAAATCCGACGGCAGAGTGTCTCGACCTCCGCGTATCTGCCCTGCCCGAGTGCCTGAACCGCGGCGGACATGAGCGCGTCCGCCTGCTTCTTCAATTTCTTTTGCAATCGCGCGTTCTGGAATGCGCGCGCGCCGGCGCTGCTCTGCAAAGTCTCTCTCCGGAGTATGGCCCGAAAAGACGATGGCCGATTCGCATGGTGCCAAGCTGGCGGATCGGTTAGACCAGCGACGCCACCGGATTGCAGGTGCTCAGCGCAGGATCTGGCTCAGGAACAGTTTTGTGCGGGCGTGCTGCGGGGCCGCGAAGAACTCGTTGGGCGTGTTGGCTTCGATGATCTGGCCCGCGTCCATGAACACCACGCGGTTGGCGACCTCGCGGGCAAAGCCCATCTCGTGGGTGACGACCAGCATGGTCATGCCCTCCTCGGCAAGGTCGACCATGGTGTCCAGCACCTCCTTGACCATTTCGGGGTCGAGCGCCGAGGTCGGCTCGTCGAACAGCATCACCTTCGGGTTCATCGTCAGCGCGCGGGCGATCGCAACGCGCTGCTGCTGACCGCCGGACATCTGCCCCGGAAACTTGTTGGCCTGGTGCGGGATCTTGACCCGCTCCAGAAACTTCATCGCCGCCGCCTCGGCGTCCTTCTTGGGGATGTTGCGCACCCAGATCGGCGCCAGCGTGCAATTGTCCAGCACGGACAGGTGAGGAAACAGGTTGAAGCTCTGGAACACCATGCCGACTTCGCGCCGCACCGCATCGACATGCTTCAGATTCGGCCCGAGCTCGATGCCGTCAACCACGATCTCGCCTTCCTGGAATTCCTCCAGCGCATTAATGCAGCGGATCAGCGTCGACTTGCCCGAGCCGGAGGGGCCGCAGATCACGATGCGCTCGCCCTTCTCGACCGCAAGGTCGATGTCGCGCAGCACGTGAAATTCGCCGTACCATTTGTTCAGGCCGGATATTTTAACGATGGGGTCGGACATGATGACCTCGATCAGTTGCGGCGGTGAGCGTTGAGGCGGTGCTCGACGAAGAGCGAGTAGCGTGACATTCCAAAGCAGAAGATGAAGTAGATGATCCCGGCGAAGGCGAACCCGGTGAACGCGGTCGACGGCGACGACCATTTCGGATCCGAGAACGACGCCCGCAGCGAGCCCAGCAGATCGAACAGCGCCACGATCGAGACCAGCGACGTGTCCTTGAACAGGGAGATGAAGCTGTTGACGAGGTTCGGAATGACGTGGCGCAGCGCCTGCGGCAGCACGATCAGCGAGGTCGTCTTCCACCAGGACAGCCCCAATGCCGCGGCCGCCTCGCCCTGCCCGCGCGGGATAGCAGCCAGCCCGCCACGGACGTTCTCAGCCTGATAGGCGCCCGTGAACAGCGAAATTCCAATCAGCGCACGCACCAACCCGTCGACTGTGAAATTGCCCGGCAGAAACAGCGGCAGCATGTAGGTGGCGAAGAACAGCACGGTGATCAGCGGCACGCCGCGCCAGAACTCGATGAAGGCGATCGAGAAGATCCGGATCAGCGGAATGGTCGAGCGGCGGCCAAGCGCCAGCGCAATGCCGATCGGCAGCGAGGTGACGATGCCCGTGACGGAGACCACCAGCGTCACCAGAAGTCCGCCCCACAGGTTCGTCTGCACGATCGGCAGTCCGCCGTGATCGAGCCCCATCAGCTTGATCACGATTGCGATGGCGGCGAAGGTGACGACGCTGGACGTCAGGGCCCGCCCCCCGGTGCGGAGGCCGCCGCCGAGAACGAAGGCGATCAGCGAGACGATCGCGGCGGTGATGGCGAAATCGGCCCAGACCGACTGGCCCGTCCCCTGCATCTGGTCACGCAGCCAGGTCAGCGGAAAGATCAGCCAGTAGATCGCGGTCCCCACGAGCATGATGACATTGCCGACGACCCACAACAGCGGTGCGGCAGAGGATGTCTTGCCGAGACCGAGCAGAGCCTTGCCGGCGCCGATGATGCTGTCGTCGAACAGTTGCAGCAGGTCAGCGGTCCAGCTCAGGCCAAATCCCTTGATGCCGCCGCCATGCAGCAGAAAGAATGCGACCACTGGAAACGCAAAGAAGAACAGGCCTGCGTTCAATCCTTTCGACGGCAGTCGCGGAATGAGCAACGGCACCAACAGGACCACCGACAGGACGAGCGTGAGGTTGACCCGCCAGCGTTCGGCTTCGGGGTAGAAGCCGTAGATCAGTTGCGGCAGCTTGGCCTGGATGTAGGGCCAGCAGGCGCCGACCGTAAAGCCGGCGTTCTCGGCGAGGCAGGCCGTGCGATCCTTACCGGTCCAGACTGCATCGACCATCAGGAATCTGACGGAAGGAATGATGGTGAACCATAGCAGCAAGGCGCCGACGATCGTGAGCAGGATGTTGGTCGGCGAGTTGAACAGGCGCGTCCGCACCAGGCCGACGAAGCCCGTGGTCTTCACCGGCGCGGGACGTTCATCGAGAAGATCCTGGCGGACGAAGCTGGACGAGGTGATATCGCTCATGCGCCGAGACTCCGGCTGATGCGCCAACCGTAGACGCTCATGACGGCGCTGGTGATCAGCGAGATCAGGAGATAGACGCCCATCGTCATAGCGATGATCTCGATGGCCTGCCCGGTCTGGCTCAGCGACGTGCCGGCGAACACGGAGACAAGGTCAGGATAGCCGATCGCGACGGCCAGCGACGAATTCTTGGTGAGATTGAGGTACTGGTTGGTCAGCGGCGGAACGATGACGCGCATCGCCTGCGGCACGACCACCAGGCGGAGCGTGGTGCCGCGGCTCAGGCCCAGCGACGATCCCGCCTCCATCTGCCCGCTGTGGACGGAGAGGATGCCCGCGCGCACGATCTCGGCGATGAAGGCAGCCGTATAGGTCGACAAGGCCAATGTGAGCGCCACGAACTCCGGGATGATCCGCGAGCCGCCGGCGAAATTGAAGCCCTTGAGCTGCGGCAGCTCGAAGCTGAAGGGCAGACCCGCTACCAGAATGGTGACGAGCGGCAGTCCGAACAGCAGGCCCAGCACATAGGGCCAGATCCGGATCATCTGCCCCCGCTGGAACAGCGCCCGGCGCGCGTGGATGCGCAGCACCGCCGAAGCCACGATGCCGAGCGCCAGCACCACAAGAAACGCCTCGAAGCCGCTCTCGCCGATCGGCCGGGGAATGACGAGACCGCGATTGCTGACGAAAGCGATGCCGAGCAGCGAAATGCTCTGTCGTGGATTAGGCAAGGCAGCAAGCACCGCCAGGTACCAGAACAGGATCTGGAACAGCACCGGCAGGTTGCGGATGATCTCGACATAGATTTCGCCAATGCGCGCGAGCAACCAGTTGGGTGACAGCCGGCACAGCGCGACAATGAAGCCGATCACGGTGGCAAACACGATGCCCACCACCGAGACCACGAGCGTATTGAGGAGCCCGACCAGGAACACGCGCAGGAACGTGTCCGAGCCGGTATACGAGATTAGCGTCTGATTGACGTCGAAACCGGCGTTGTTCGCGAGGAAGCCGAAGCCGGCCGCAATGTGCTGGTTCTCGAGGTTGGCGCGGGCGTTGGAGACGATTTCATAGGCAATCCAGCCCAGGACCGCAGCGAAGGCAAACTGGACGGCGATGCCGTTCCAGCCTGTCTTGCCCCCCAGGACGCGCCTGATCTTCAGCGCGATCTGGGGCGGGGGTTTGCGGGCCTCGATGCTCATCGCCGCGAGCGCGGGTCAGGCGGGGTCAGCGGATCGGCGGCGCGTATTGGAGACCGCCCTTATTCCAGAGATTGTTGAGTCCCCGATTGATACCAAGCGGCGAGCCTGCGCCGACGTTGCGGTCGAACACTTCGCCGTAATTGCCGACGGCTTTCACGATGCGCACCACCCAATCCTTGCTCAGGCCGAGCTGTTCACCGAAATTGCCGTCGGTGCCGAGGACGCGCTTCAGCTCCGGATTTTCCTGCTTCGCCTTCTCGTCGACGTTCTTCGCGGTCACGCCGAGCTCTTCGGCGGTGATCATGGCAAACAGCGTCCATTTCACGATGTCGAACCACTGGTCGTCGCCGTGGCGCACCATCGGTCCGAGCGGCTCCTTCGAGATGATTTCCGGGAGCACCATGTGATCGCCGGGATTGGCAAGCTTCAGGCGGTTGGCGTAAAGGCCCGACTGGTCGGTGGTGAAGACGTCGCAGCGCCCGGCCTCGTAGGCCTTGACCGTTTCGTCGTTGGTGCCGAACGCGATCACCTCGTACTTCATGTTGTTGGCCTTGAAGTAGTCGGCGAGATTCTGCTCCGTGGTGGTGCCGGTCTGGACGCAGACCGAGGCGCTGTTGAGCTCGAGCGCCGAGTTCACCTTGAGCGACTTCTTCACCATGAAGCCCTGCCCGTCATAATAGGTCACGCCGGTGAAGTTTGCGCCGAGCGAGGTGTCGCGCGAGATGGTCCAGGTGGTGTTGCGCGACAGCACGTCGACTTCGCCGGATTGCAGCGCCGTGAAGCGGTCCTTGGCGGAGAGCGGCACGTACTTGACCTTGGTCGGATCGTTGAAGATCGCCCCGGCGATCGCGCGGCAGACGTCGACATCAAGCCCGGTCCAGTTGCCCTTGTCGTCCGGCGAGGAGAAGCCGGGCAGGCCCTGACTGACGCCGCAGGACAGCATGCCGCGGTCCTTGACGGTCTTGAGCGTTTGCGCCTCGGCGGCTTGGGCCGTCAGGCCGGCGGCGAGGGCGAGAGTGAGAGCCAGGATTACGCGTTTCATGGGCTTGGGGCCTTTCAAAGTCGTCTCAAGGTCAGGAACGTTGTCTTTGCGATCGTCTCTGCCAGGGCTAGCCGTATCAGGACCAGCCCTGCAAGAGTCATGCTGGAAAACCTTGCCGATCACCCGCCGATCCCGGGAGGCCCTACCTTAATCCCCGCCGAAAGGCGCCCGCCGTTACGGCTGTGGCGCGTGGTCCGGTCAGGCGATGGATCGAAGGTCGCGGCAGGCCCCTCAACATGCGGCGACTGAATAGCACCTGCGATAACAGAACGGCTGGCGTGCCGGGTCAAGGGGTTGACGGGACTCTTCTGTGTTCTGTTATTAACGACAGCGGCCTTTCGGCCTGCCCGCGGGCGCAGCGCGCCTGGTGGAAACGCGCTTTTGAAAGCAGACGCATGGATTCCTCACACCCCTCCGAACAGCACGCCGAGACCCGGCTGGTCACCTCCGGCCGCGACACCAAGGCGCAGAAGGGGTTTGTCAATCCTCCGGTGTTCCACGGCTCGACCGTGCTCTATCCGACCGCCGAGGACCTGCACGCCCATCGCGGCGAGTTCACCTATGGTCGCCATGGTTCCCCCACCACCAAGGCGTTCCAGGAGACGCTGATGGCGCTGGAGGGGCCACAATGCGCCGGCGTCGGCATCGTGCCGTCGGGCCTGTCGGCGATCTCCACCACCCTGCTCTCGGTGCTGAACGCCGGCGACCACATCCTGGTCTGCGACAACGTCTACCGGCCCTCGCGCAATTTCTGCAATGGCATGCTCACCCGCTACGGCATCGAGACCACCTACTTCGATCCGATGATCGGCGCCGGCATCGACAAGCTGTTCAGATCCAACACAAGCGCCGTCCTGGTCGAGGCGCCCGGCTCGCAGTCGTTCGAGATGCCCGACATCCGCGCCATCGCCGATGTCGCACATGCACGCGGCGCGCTCGTCATCGACGACAACACCTGGGCGACGCCGCTGTATCACCGCTCGCTCGAACAGGGCGTCGACATCAGCATGCAGGCCGCCACCAAATATATCGGCGGCCATTCCGACATCATGTTCGGCACCATCTCGGCCAATGCCAGGGCATGGCCGCAGATCGCCGAAGGCATCCGCCTGCTCGGCGTCTGCGCCGGTCCCGATGACGTCTTCCTGGCGCTGCGCGGCCTGCGTACGCTGTCGGTGCGGCTGGCGCAGCATCATCGCTCCGGCCTCGACATGGCGCGCTGGCTCGCCAACCGGCCAGAGGTCGCGCGCGTGTTGCATCCGGCACTCGAGACCGATCCGGGCCATGCGATCTGGAAGCGCGACTTCACGGGCGCGTCGGGCCTATTCAGCATCGTGCTGAAGCCGGCGCCGCAGAAGGCGGTCGACACAATGCTCAACACGCTCAAGCTGTTCGGCATGGGCTTTTCCTGGGGCGGCTTCGAGAGCCTTGCGATTCCTTTCGACTGCGACGGCTATCGCACGGCGACCAAGTGGGCGCCGGGCGGCCCTACCCTGCGTCTGCACATCGGGCTGGAGAGCACTGACGACCTCAAGGCCGACCTCGATCGCGGCTTCGCTGCCCTCAAAGCAGCAATGTGAGCCTGTTCACAAGGCACTGCGCCTGCGGACGCGCCAACGCGCGCCGCAGGAACGTGTAGCCGCTGCAAACGTTGACGCCCCCTGCGCCAACAAATGGTTTGAACCTCAAGCATTTGGCGCTAGCCTCACCAATCGACTCCAATCCGGACTCGGAGCATGGGAACGTTGGTACTGCTCGATCTGATGGGCGGCGTGGCGCTGTTGCTGTGGGGCCTGCACATGGTCCACAGCGGGATTCTGCGTGCCTTTGGCCCGGACCTGCGACGGCTGCTCGGCAAGGCTCTTGGTAACCGCTTCAACGCGTTTGCTGCCGGTCTCGGGCTGACGGCGCTGCTCCAGAGCAGCACCGCGACTGCGCTGCTCACGAGCTCGTTCGCAGCCGAGGGCCTGCTCAGCCTTGTCACCGCGCTTGCCATCATGCTCGGCGCCAATGTCGGCACGACGTTGATCGTGCAGGTGCTGTCGTTCAACATCGCGGCCGTCGCGCCGGTCCTGTTCGTGCTCGGACTGGTCGCCTTCCGCGTGGGTCCGCGCTCGCGGATCAAGGATGTCGGCCGTGTCTCGATCGGTCTCGGACTGATGCTGCTGTCGCTGCACATCCTGCTCGACACGCTGGCCCCGGCCGAGAACGCACCGGGCGTCCGCGTCATGATGTCCTCCATCACGGGCGATCCCGTTCTGTGCATCGTGACCGCGGCGCTCGCCACCTGGGCGGTGCATTCGAGCGTCGCAAGCGTGCTGCTGATCATGTCACTGGCCTATTCGCAGTTCATCTCGCCTTACGCCGCGCTCGCACTGGTGCTTGGCGCCAATCTCGGCAGCGCCATCAATCCCGTATTCGAAGGCGCCAAGCGTGACGATCCCGCCAGCTATCGCCTGCCAGTGGGCAATCTCGTCAACCGGGTGATCGGGATCGCGCTCGTCCTGCCCTTCCTGGGCCCGATCGCCGAGCACTTCCACGCTTGGCAGCCTGATCTTGCCAGGATGACGGCGGCGTTTCATATCGCCTTCAACGTCGGCACGGCCATGATCTTCATCGGCCTGCTCGATACCATGTCGCGCCTGTTGACCCGGCTCCTGCCCGATCGTGTTCAGGAGGCCGATCCGGCCCGGCCGCGCTATCTCGACGAGACCGCGCTGGAATCGCCGTCGCTGGCGCTGGCCGATGCCGGCCGCGAAACCCTGCGCATGGGCGATCTCGTGGAAGTCATGCTGCGCAAGGTGATGGCGGCGATGATGAGCGGCGACCGCGCATTGGTCGACCAGGTCTCGAAGATGGACAACATCGTCGACGGCCTCGACGAAGCCATCAAGCTCTACGTGACGAAACTCATGCGCGGCAGCCTCGACGAGAGCGAGGGCCGGCGCGCCATGGAGATCATCTCCTTCGCCATCAATCTGGAACATATCGGCGACATCATCGACAAGAGCCTGAGCGAGCTGGCGACCAAGAAGATCAAGCGCCGCTTCCAGTTCTCGCCCGAGGGCGCCGAGGAGCTCGCCGCCTTCCACAAGCGCACGATGGATTCGCTGCGCATCGCCTTCGGTGTCTTCATGTCGGGCGACGCCAACGAGGCGCGCAAGCTGCTGGTGGAGAAGACGGCGCTGCGCAACACCGAGCTTGCCGCCGTCGAGCGCCACCTCGATCGCCTGCGCGAGGGCCGTCCCGAGACCATCGAAACCACGTCGCTGCATCTCGACGTGCTGCGGGACTTGCGCCGCATCCACTCGCACATCTGCTCGGTCGCCTATCCCGTGCTCGACGCAGCCGGCGAGCCCCATCGCAGGACCGAGACGGAGACAGCCGCCCTGCCCGCAACGGGCGCGGCGTCGGCCTTGCCGCGCTAGTCGCGTCGGATCAGCGCTCCAGCGTCTTTGACGCGCGGCCGCGGTTCTTCACGATCAGCATGATGTTGCGGATATAGATGATGGTCGCGAGCGCCTGGCCGAGGATAATGACGGGCTCGCGCTTGACGACGCCGTAGACCAGCGTCATCAGCCCGCCGCCCATGGAGCAGAACCAGAACGCCATCGGCACCACGCTGTTGCCGGCGCGCTCGCTCGCGATCCACTGCACCAGGAAGCGTGCCGTGAAGAACAGTTGCGCGACGAGGCCGAACGCGAGCCAGAAGTCGAACTTGGCCACGAAGACGTCGTAGAAATAATTGCTCAGCGCCTGACCGTATTGGATGATCATGCCGTCACCTCAGTCACATCCGGCGTCGGCTTCTTGCGGCGGATCAGCCACCACACGCCCCCGAGATCCATGATGCCGATCCACAGCCGGTCGAAGAAACCGTAGTTCGAAACGCCGGAGCGGCGCGGCCGGTCGATCACGTCGACATAGGCGATCTCGTAGCCCTCGCGGCGCACCAGCGCCGGCAGGAAGCGATGCAGCCCGTCGAAATAGGGCATCATCAGGAACACCTCGCGCCGGAACGCCTTCAGGCCGCAGCCGGTATCGCGCGTCCCGTCCTTCAGGATCGCGTTGCGGACGCCGTTGGCGATGCGCGACTGGAATTTCTTGAAGCCGGTATCCTTGCGGCCGACGCGTTGTCCGGCGGCAAGTCCAACCTTGCTTCCGTTCTCGACCGCCGCGATCAGGTCGGGCAGGAAAGCCGGATTGTTCTGGCCGTCGCCGTCGAGCGTCGCCACGATCGCTCCGCGTGCCGCACGCACGCCGCTGCGCACGGCCGCGGACTGGCCGCCTGATCTGGCATGGCGCAGCTGGCGCAGATTGTCCCGCTGCTTCATGACCGCGCCGAGCCGTTCGCCGGTCGCGTCGCTCGAACCGTCGTTGACGTAGATGATCTCATAGGCCCAGCGGCCGTCGAGCGCCGCGCCGATCTCCTCGATCAGCGGCACGATGTTGTCGGCTTCGTTGCGCACGGGAACGACGATGGAAACCGAGGGCTGGAAAACCGAAGGCTGGGACGACAAATCGAAGCTCGTGGTTGGAATTGGCTTGGCTCGGGAACCGGCGGTCCCGGCAGGCAGCCGCTTTTATGGGGCGGATGCCCCGTGGGCAACCCTTTTGAAGCGGCCCGAGACCGCCCCTGAAAGAGGCACAATGGTGCCGTCGGCCCGGATGGCAAAGCCGAGCCTGCGCGCCGCGAACCAGTAGCGCACCGCCATGGCGCCGACCATGCCGACCAGGGCGCCGGCCACCACGTCACTCGGGTGGTGCGCGAGCAGCACCAGACGCGTCAGCAGGATCACGATCGCGTAAGTGAACATGAACACGCGCAGGCGCGGCCATAGCGCCGAGACCGCAAACGCCAGCGCGAACGCCGTCACCGCATGCCCCGACGGCAGGCTGGCATAGGAGCCCGTCCCATCGAACGGCACGAAGTTGAACGGATTGGCCTTGCCGCCGACGAACGGACGTCCTCGACCGATGAGATATTTCAGGATCTCGGCGACGAATACGGACACGGCAACAGACAGGAACATGAACTGCAGCCGCGTGCCGAGGCCGAGCAGCAACGCGCGGCTTGTGCCGTGCAATCCCGCCGCAACCAGCGCCAGCACCACCAGCAGGCCCCCGAGCACCGAGAGCACATACTCGTCCTTGCCGAAATCGGTGAGGATGCGGATCGGCCACAGGCCCGGCGTGCCACGCGCCGGCATCAGCTGGATCTCGGTCAGGTCGAAAACGACCATCAGCGCGATGACCAGGGCTGCACCTGCCGCACTCAGCCACAGCGAATGCCGCGCCAGCTTTCGCGCGGCCTCGGCGCGGCGCGAATGCGAGGGCGTGCGCACGAGCTGTGCCAGGGCGCGCCCCGAGAGCGTGAGCAATTGCGCGGGATAGCTCGCGCGCGGCGCGATGTCGGTTGGTGCCGACACCCTACTCGGTGCCTTCCGAGCGGAAGATCGAGATCGAGATCGCACGCCCTTGCGAGAAATTGTAGCCGTCGATGCGCGTGCCGACCTTATAGCGCAACCCGATCGCCTCGGCGCGCTGCACGAAGCCGCGCTCCGAACGCTGCTCGATCAGCGCGAAACGGCAGCTTCCTTGCCGCAGGAAATCCGCCGCGCCCGAACCGTCGGTGAGCAGCGTCTGCGTACCGGTCAGGAAGACGAGGCTCGGCTCGTGATAGCCGGCCGCGGCCGCCTTCGGGCCGACGCAGGTGACGTTGCGAAGCGCGCGTGCGATCTCGATGCTCGGAAACAGCGGCGTCAGCGACGGCAGCACGATGCCGTAGACTGTTACCGCGAGCATCAGGGCTGCGACCAGCGCGTTGAGCAGCGAGCGCTCGGCGTGATTGTTGTCGTGAAGCCACCAGGCGAACAGGCCGAAGATCAGCGAGGCCGCGATGAACGGCCAGGCCACGAAAGCAGGCTGTCGAGTCAGCATCACCGCGCCGACGACCGCGATGATCGAGCCGCCAACAGGGATCGCGAACCACCAGGCCGAGCCGCGCATCAGCCAGGACCAGGACAGCACGCGCCGCTCGAGCGCGCCCGCGGTGAGGATCGCGATTGCAGGATACAGCGGCAGCACGTAATGGGGCAGCTTGGTCAGCACCACCTCGAACACGATCCAGGATGGGATCAGCCAGGCCAGCAGGAACTGCGCGCCGGGCTCGCGCCGCGCGCGCCAGACCGCGGGCGCCGCCATCGCCGCGAGCGGCGCGCCGGGCCAGAACGTGATCCAGAACAGCGCCAGATACAGTCCGGGCGGAGCGCCGTGAGATTCCTGAGCGCCCAACTTGCTCAGCATGTCGCCGCCGACGGAATCGGCGAAGAAGGCATCGCCCGCGCGCCAGAAGATCGCGACGAACCAGGGCAGCACCAGCACCAGCATCCACATCAGGCCCCAGAGCGGGCGCAACTTCCATAGCCAGGAGGCGTCGCGGTCCTGGATCGCGAGCGCGACGATGGTCAGGCCCGCGAACATCAGGATCAGCGGACCCTTGATCAGGATGCCGACAGCGAGCGCGGTCCAGAAGATTGCGGGCCAGCTCCAGGGCGGACGCGTCTCGTCCTCGGCGCGCTGCCACGACAGATAGGCCCGCCCCATCGCGCCCATCGCGGCGACCACGCAGAACAGCAGCATGGCGTCGGTCTTCGCAAGCCGCGCCTCGACCCCGAGCAGCACGGAGGCGCACATTAGAAGGGCTGCAAGCACCGCGGCGCGTCGCGTGACGAAGCCGAGCGCCGTCCAGTAGGTCATCAGCACGGCACCGATCGCGCCGATCAGCGACGGCAGCCGGTAGACCCAGATCCGCAACTCGGCCTTCGGCAGACCGAGCGCCGACGCCGTCTCGACCGCAGCCGATTGCAGCCAGTAGATCCCGACCGGCTTCTTGTAGCGGACGTCCTCCTGGAAGCGGATATCGACATAATCGCCACTCTCGACCATCTGCTTGGTCGCCTGCGCAAAGCGCGCCTCGTCGCGGTCAACCGGCGGAATCGTGAAGAAGCCTGGCAGGAACAGCAGCAGCGCGCACAGCAGCAGGAAGGCGACCGCGCGGACGTGGCTGGCGGTGGCGATGTCGAACATGAACACGAGCCGGCTGCCCGGATTCACCGGGGATTTCGGCCCGCGGGGAGCTCCAAAACGGGGTGCTGGGTAGGTTTCAGCCATCGGTTCCGCTTACGCTGAAACCGCCATCGCCACAACCGCTTGAGGCAGGGTCATTGAATTCGAATGACAACTGTGTCCGCGGCGCCCGCGGCATCGATGACGGTCAGCCGCGCAAAGCCCGGACCAGGCGGATCGATCAGCCGCTGGCGCCGTCCGTCGATCTCGCCCTGCGCCGTTCCGTTAACCATGACGGTCATAGGCAGAACGCCTCCGGCGACCTTGACCGGCATGGCTGCGCCCCCCTCGCCACCTGAGCGATCGACGTCGATCCGCGAACCGTTCAGCGGAAACTGGATGTGCAGAGCCTGCTCGCCCCCGGTCCGCACCAGATCCCCGACCGGACGGAACCGCCTCAAGGGCAACGGCAGCTTGGCGTTGCTGGCAACGAGAGTTCCTTTCGGTGGCTTCGGCAACGGCAGGAGCGTCTTGCCGGTTCGGGCGAAGGCGTCGAATAGGATCGGCGCGGCGGCGACGCGCCCGATCAGGCCCGGAACCGGCGCGCCGTCGGGCCGGCCGACCCACACGCCGATGGTCATGCGCCCGTCGAAGCCCATCGACCAGGCGTCGCGGTAGCCGTAGGAGGTGCCGGTCTTGAAGGCGATGCGGTTGTGAGCCGCGTTCTCCGGCGGCGGGGTGCCGAGCAGCACATTGCCGACTTGCCAGGCCGCGACCTGATCGAGCAGTCGCAGCGGCTCGCGCACGTCCCTGTCGCTCATGATCTCGCGCAGCGGCTTGGTGGTGCCGAGCCGGGCGAAGCCCGCATAGAGCTGGGCGAGGTCCTGCAGCGTCACACCGACGCCGCCAAGGCCCATGGCAAGTCCCGGCGCCTCGTCTTTGGGCAGCACCAGATTGCCGCCCGCCTGATGCAGCCGCGAGGCCAGCCGGCTCGCGCCGACGCGGTCGAGCAGGACGATCGCGGGCACGTTCAGCGACAGCTGCAGCGCCTTCTTCACCGGCACGGTGCCCTGGAACGTCATGTCGAAATTTTCCGGCGCGTAGGAGCCGAAGCGCACGGGCCGATCGTCGATCAGACTGTCGGGGTGAACAAAACCGTCCTCGAAAGCGAGCCCATAGATGAACGGCTTCAGCGTCGAGCCCGGCGAGCGGACCGCGCGGGTCATGTCGACCTGCCCTGCCCGGCGCTCGTCGAAATAATCCGCCGAGCCGACGCGTGCGAGCACGTCGCCGCTCTCATTGTCGACGACGATGATGCCGACCGAGATGTTCGGTCCCAGCGCAATGGCACGGTCGCGCGCCAGCGGCTCAAGCACCTTTTGCAGGTTGGCATCCAGCGTCAGCTTGATGACGGGCGCGTCCTTGACCGTCGCAAGCGCCGCATCGGAGGCATGCGGCGCCAGGATCGGCATTGGCCTGCGCAGCTTCGGCACGGGAACGGCCTTGGCCTGCTTGGCATCGTCGAGGCTGATCTGTTGCTCCTCGACCATGCGGTCGAGCACGCGGTCACGCGCTTTGCGCGCCGCATCGGGATAGCGGTCGAGCCGGCGCGTCTCCGGCGATTGCGGCAGCGCGACCAGCAATGCCGCTTCAGCCAGCGACAGCCGCTTCGGTTCCTTGCCGAGATAGGCGGTCGAGGCAGCGCGGATGCCTTCGAGATTGCCGCCGTAGGGCGCGAGCGCGAGATAGAGGTCGAGGATCTGCTGCTTGCTCAAGCTGCGCTCGATCTCGATCGCACGCACCATCTGCCGCAGCTTTGCATGGAGCGAACGCTGCCGCCGCGGCTCCATCAGCCGCGCGAGCTGCATCGAGATGGTCGAGCCGCCCGAGACGATGTGGCCGCGGGTCGCAAGCTGAAACGCAGCGCGCCCTAGTGCCAGCGGGTCGATACCGTCATGCGCGTAAAAGCGCTGGTCCTCATAGGCGAGCAGCAGCTTCAGATAGGTCGGATCGACGTTCGTATTTGTCTCAACCGGCAGTCGCCAGCGCCCGTCCGCCATCGCATAGGCGCGCAGCAGCTTGCCGTTGCGATCGACAATGGTGGTGGAAACTTGGCGGGCTTCGTCGAAAGGCAGCGGACCGAGGGCGTAGACCCAGGCGACGAAACCGACGATGGTGAGAATGAGCGAGAATGCCAGCGCGGAGAGGACATGCAGGTCCCAGCTCCGCGCTCGGTCATGGCCGGGCTCGTCCCGGCCATCCACGTCCTTGCCCCTCGCACAAAAGTCCGTGGATGCCCGGGACAAGCCCGGGCATGACGGCGGAGCATGTGGCTCCTTGTCGCTCATCCCCTCACCACTCACTTCGCCGCCCGCACCTCGACGGTGCCCGTCCCGGTGCGGCCGTAGCGCGAGGGATTGTACATGTCCTCGACATAGGCCTGCGGCAGCACGTATTTGCCGGGCGAGACCACACGGACGACATAGGCCACCGTGAAGACCGCCTTGGAATCCGAGGCCCGGTCGACGGCCGCCGTGAAGCGGTCGTCGCGGAACTCGGTATCCTTGGGCTCCTGGCCGTCCTCGATCCAGCCCAGCGTGCCGCTGTCGCCCGACGACACCAGTTTCGGATTGTCGATCTCGAGGCCGGCCGGAAGATAATCGGACACCATGATGTGGCCGTATTCGGGCTTGGCCTCGGTGATCTTCAGCACCACGGCGAAGCGGTCGTTCTGCTTCACCTTGCTGATATCGGCGGGCTTGCCGTCGAGCGTGAAGAAACTGCGCTCGATCTTGAAGCCGTTCGATGCCGCGGGCTCCGGCGTCACCGGCGAACCCGACACAGAGACCACGGCCTGCACCGGCGCATCGCCGGTGTTGGTGATCTTCAGCGGCTTGCCCTCCAGGGTCGCCGCCTTGTAGCTGCGGTACAGCGCGGTCTTGACCGGCTGGCCGTCGACCTCCATCGACAGGTTCTCCTTGGCGAGCGCGCGTGCCGCCAGCACCAGCCACGCATTCTCCTGCGTGGAGGTATAGGGTGTCAGCCCGCGCGCAGTCTCGACTCGCGACACTGCCTGCGTCAGCGTCGCCTTCGGGGCATTGCCTTCACTGGCAAGCGACACCAGCGCTGCGGCATCGCGAAGCTGCGAGCCGTAGTCGGTGCGGCCGAACTCCAGCACGGGTTTTGGCGCGAGACTGTCGAGCGCGGCTCCGTAAACGCGCTCCGCGCGGTTGCGGTCACCGACCAGCGCGAGTGCCGCGGCGAGCTGCGATTTCGCGATGGGAGTTGCGAGGTTGGAGAGCTTGGTGTCGGCGAGATAGCGGAGGTCGCCGATCGGCGCCGCGCCGTTCCGCGCGAGCACATAGAGGCCGTAAGCGAGATCGCGGCCGCCGTCCTTCTCCGGCTCGTTGCCGTTGACGACCGAGTTGCGGATACGATCCAGCGCGGTCTTGAACAGCACATCCGGGACCACAAAGCCCTTTTCGCGGGCGCGGGTCAGGAAGTCGGTCACGTACGCGTCGAGCCACGCATCGTCGCCGCCCGCCGACCACAGTCCGAACGAGCCATTGGAGCCCTGGCGGGCCAAAAGCCGCTCGATCGCGTCGCGGATGCGCTGGTCGACTTCGGTGTCCATGGCGAGATGCGCGCCCGCGGCGAGATCGTTGACATAGAGCAACGGCATCGCACGGCTCGTGATCTGCTCCGAGCAGCCATAGGGATAGCGGTCGAGCGCTTTCAGGATCGTCGCCGCATCGAGCGCGGTCGACAGGCTCGCCGAGACCGAGACGCTGCCGGTGCCCGGCACGAGGTCGGCGAACATATCAGACGTCAGCGTCAGGCTCTCGCCCTTCGCCAGCGTCCGGATCGAGCGCCGCGCCAGCACCTGCGTCGCCGCCTTGACGTCGAGCGCATAGTGGCGCGCGAGTGCAAGCCCGTTCGGCCCCTTGATGTCGACGTCGAGCGTCGCCTGCCCCGCCGCCGTCGCGTCGATGGCGAGCGAGAAGGAGTTCCGCTGCTTGGCGGCGAGCTTCACCGTGGTTGCGGGATTGCCGGTCATCTTCACCGGTCCGCCCGTCTTCACGTTGATGACGTAATCGCCGGCCTGCCCTTCAACATTGTCGATCTCGAGATTGACCGTACCGTGGTCGCCGTTGAGCAGGAAGCGCGGCAGGGTCGTGGTGAGCACGACAGGATCGCGGATCACCACGTCCGTGTTGGCGCGACCGAGCTTGGTCGCGGTCCACGCCACCGCCATGACGCGCGCGGTGCCGGCGAACTCCGGAATGTCGAAGCTGATTTCCGCGGTGCCGTCAGCGGCAACCGTGACGATGCCCGAATAGAGCGCGAGCGGCTTCTGCGCAGGCGGCGAGCCCTGCAATTCGGCCGCGCCGGCGTCACCGCCGGACTTAATCTGACCGCGCGTGCCCGACATGCCGTCGATCAGTTGCCCATAGAGATCGCGGATCTCCGCGCTCAGGCGGCGCTGGCCGAGATAATAGTCGTCCGGCGCCGGCGGTTTGTAATTGGTGAGGTTGAGGATGCCGACGTCGACCGCGGCGATGACGATCTTGGCGTCCTCGCCCGGATTGAGCCCGTCGAGCTTGAGGGGGATCTTCAGCAACCCATTCGGCCGGATCAGCGCCGGCGGGGTCAGCTTCACCTGGAGCGTGCGGGTCTGTTTGTCGATACCGAACCATTTGAGTCCGATCGCCCGGCCTGGCATGCGTTGCGCGGCTGCATCGAGCGGACGGCGCAGCGTCGCCACCACATAGGCGCCAGTGCCCCAGTCCTTTCCGACCGGGAGCTTCACCTGGGCGGTGCCTTCCTTGACGTCGATGGTCTGCGCCGTCAGCAGCCGATCGCCGAGCACGTTGACCGTCAGCTTGCCGGCGCTGCGGACGTTGACCGACACGGTCATCGTATCGCCCGAGGCGTATTGCGGCTTGTCGATCGAGGTCTCCAGGAGGTCCGGCGTGTCGGCGCTGCCGTCGGAATACCAGCCGACGTCGAACTGTACCGAGGTCACCGGGCCGTCGGCATCGTTCGACTTCACGTCCAGCCGGTAGCGGCCGGGCTTTGGGGTCAGCGAAATCCGCGACGGCTTGTCCGCGGCGACGGTCACGTCGCCGTCAGAGACGCGCGAGGTCGATTTGACCGGCTCGTACTCCCAGTAATTGCTCTGGCGATACCATTGGTAGCGCGACTCCATCTTCAGGAGCTCGTAGCGCAGGCCGTCGCGGCGTAGCCTCTCGCCCTCGGGCGAGACGAACACGACGTCGAACTCGGCCTTGTCGCCCTCGGCGACGTTCTTGTCGCCAAAGAGCGGCTTGATGCCGATCATGGCGGCAGCAGGCGCGACCGGCAGCACGATCTTGCGTTCAACGGCGCGGCCGCCGGTCTCGACCATGCGGACGAAGATCTGCGCCTCCTGCGGCCGCGTCGAGGCCGGCTGCTTGTCGAGCGTGACCGGGAAGGTCGCAACGCCGTTGGCGTCAGCTTCGGGCAGGTTTTCCAGCGGCGTGCGCTCGTTCGAGGTGGTCTCCTCGTCGGCGACGCCGAACTGGTAACCGGCGAAGCCCGGCCGCTCGGACGCGGGCGCGACCAGCATGTCGCCTTCGAGCGCCAGCCCCGAGGCCGGCGCGCCGTAGAGGAAATGACCGTCCGCCTTAAGCTCCACTGGAGCGTTAGCTTTGATCAGCTTGTCCTTGGCAGACAAGTCGAATTCGATCCGATCAGGGACGTAGTCCTCGACCATGAAAGTGGTCTCACCGACCGAAGAGCCCTTTGGATCGGTGAAGGCGCGCACCCGCCAGGTCCCGGTCGGGACGGCCGAGTTGAGCGGCACGGACAAGGTGCGCCCGCCGGCGCCCTGGTCGGACAGCACGGCGCGGCGATATTCGACGCCGTCGGGGCGCTCGATCACCAGGGTCATCGGCCCGCCGGTAACGGCGTTGCCCTGCCCGTCCCGCAACAGCGCGGTGAGATAGACGGTCTCGCTGGAGCGGTAGACGCCGCGCTCGGCATAGACGAAGGCGTCGGCGCCCACAGGCACGGCCCTGCCCGAAACGCCGCGGTCCGACAGGTCGAAGGCAGAGGATTTGAGGCTGAGGAAAGCATAGTCGGCCTTCTCACCGGTCACGGTGAGCATCGCCGGCGACAGGCCGCCCTCGCCGCGCGCAAGCCCCGCCTCGAACAGCAAATGGCCGCTCTCATCGGTCTTGCGGGTGGCCAGGATCTCGTTGTTGCGCGCGACCAGTCGCACCTCGGCTTTGCCGACGGGATCGGTCGAGGCCAGCGAATTCACGAAGACATGGATGCCGTCATTGCCGGAATAGGCCGTGACGCCGAGATCGGAGACGATGAACCATTGGGTGGCGAGCTGGTAGTCGTCGTCCGAGCCCGGCCCCTTGGCTGCGGCCGTCATCACATAGACGCCGGGCTGGAGCTCGCCCAGCGCCTGGTCGACCGGGAACGCCGTGGTGACGTCCTGGTTGAGCGTCATCGCGGTCGCGAGCTCGCCGGTCCAGACTTTGACGCCGCGCTCGCCACCGAGATCGCTGAGCTGGTATTTCGACAGAGTCTTCTGGAAATCGCTGTCGACCACCGTGTTGATCAGATTGCGGTCGCCGATCCGGAACACGTTGATGTTGACGGCTGGCGTGTTGACGCTGACGACGGGAATGCCGCGCTGGCCCGTCCTCGGCAGCACATAGGCGCGGCTGGTGAAGCGCACGAAGGGCTTGCGGTCGCGCACATAGACGTTGAACTCGGCCGATTTCGGCAGGCCTTCCTTCACGGTGGACGGCAGGCCGGCGCGCAGATTGATGTTGTAGCGCTCGCCGTGCTTGAGCCCATCGACGCAGAGCTGCTTGCCCTCGGCCGACAAAGCCGGCTTGTCCTGGCCCGCCAGCGCGAGGTACGGCGCGAAATCGGTGCGTTTTGCCAGCTCCTCCGAGAACTGGAAGCAGGCGCGCGGACTGGCGGAGTCCGAGTCCACGGTGTAGTCGAGCAACCGAAACCCGTGCTCGTCGCGCATCTTCTCGTACTGGCCCCGGACGTCGGCGACCTCGCGCATGTCGAGCGACAGCCGCAGTGCATCCAGCGCTGGCCGCCACAGCTTGCGTTCGGACAGCGACTTGCCGAGCACCGCGAGCGAATCGGCCTCCTCGCCCGCATTGCCGGCGCGCTGGTAGGCGATGTAGGCGGCAGTCGAGGCGCGCTCCACCAGAAACGTCTGCTCGCTCGAGCTCTTGGGCGTGATCTGGAAGATGACTTTCGCCAGGCGCAGCCAGTTGCCGGCGTCCTCCGGCGTGGTCGCCGCGATCTGGCCGAGCACCGACAGGCCGGTGCGATAGTCGTTGCGCCGGAAGGCAGCATCGGCGTCGGTGCGTAAGCTCGCGCCGCTCTTGGCGACCGGCCCCGCCTCGCCCTTGATCTGCGCCTCCAGTTTGATCGCGGAATCGGCGAGGTCGTCCCGCTTGAAGGCTTTGTCGGCGGCCTGCGCTACGCTAAGGCCGAACGCCAGCGTGGCGCAGAGTGTGACGGCGCGAACAAGACCGATCATGGATGGACTCCCGGAAATCGCGGACGAACGCCGCTTGTCGCATGAAATGCGCGGAAAGGTGACCGACTCAAGGCGATGGAACCAAAGGTGCAAACCGTCGCATTCGCCATGACAAGGCACGCCCAGAGGAGACCGATCAAGCTACCGCCGCGCACGCCGTCCTGATGGCGCAGCAATACCCGACCAGTCGTCCGGCGGCCGTGTCCCGGAAGCTGGCCAGCGTTCCCGGCGATGTGATCCATCGTCCAGTCCGCTGCCGCTCAACCCGGCACCCTGACACCCCACCGTTCCGCTTTGTCGCGGCTTCGAGGAAAACGGTTCGGTTCAGGCTTGGCGAAAGACGATATTTTTCATAATGGCATGGTAGATGAACAGCCGGCCCCAACCAGGGCGGCTCAAGACGGTCCCGTAGCTCAACTGGATAGAGCATCAGATTTCTACTCTGAGGGTTGCAGGTTCGATTCCTGCCGGGATCGCCATATTCAGTCTCATCGGACGGGGACATCGTCCGGCGCACGCTGACTCGATACACCGGCGCTCATCGTTAGCCCGGTCTACGACGCGCGCCTGCAGAATCCACCGTCCTTCACGAACGCGTGGGACGCCTCGGTCCGGGCTTTGATCCAGGCAAACGAGCCCTATCTATCCGCCGAGCGACGTACGCCCGATAAGGACTTTGATGCCACTATCCGACTTGACGAGAATGGCCATCGCATCTGCGGTGGCGGTTGTGGCAATATCGTTCCTGGCAGTTGACGCGGGAGTCGTGAACTCCGGGGTGATCACAAAGCCCATCGCGACGGCGCGGGCCTCCATCGCGGACGCGGCGGCGAGTCAGCACCAACTCGCCTTCGCCGTTCAGGCGTGGGCACGTCGCGGCCACCAGAAGCCGGCCGTGGAAGAATGCCTGGCGATCGATTGAAACAGCGCAGTTTGTCGCCGCTCGTCTCGCGGATGTATGCGCAATGTAACAATCATGTTTGTTACAGGCCATTATTCCCCCGGATGAAGATCGTCCAAATCCAGCCGAACAGTGCGCTCAAGGCGGCGACCGATGCGGCGATTGCCGCGGTCCGAGTCCACCAGATCTGCCGCTCGTGCCGTTCGATATCCGCCTCGGATTTTTGATTTTCTTTCCAGTTCAGCCATTCCTGGGCGAACCCGATCGTCATGACGGGCGCGGTTCCGATCGCAGTCGCTCCTGCGGATGCCGCGTCGGTCTGGGCTAGGCGCGCTCGGACGTTGGCTGCACCCGTCTTTTCAAGCACCGCAAGCCATTGCTGGGACTGTTCGTCTGAAACATGCCACGTGCATTCCCTGTAAGGAAACGCTTTCGGTCGCTCTGTCATGGCCTTGCACCGCACTCACTCTTCAGTGTCGCCCTGATGTCGCGCCCACCACCCGGCAATTGCCGCCGCGAGATCCTTCCACGACTCGGTCGGCAGATCCGGCACCGCCACCCGGACGCTGTACCGATCCGTAGTCGCGTCGTGAAACCACTCGGTCGCCGCGAAATCAAAACCAAAGCTGCCGGCGTGACGAATGGGGAAGCCTTTGCCGCTGAGGTCGCGGCTCATGTCTTCGGCGGCCTGCCGCGCGGTCGCCTCATCGAGGGCGCGCCTGCCGCGAAGCGTGACATAGAGGCCGTGGGTGAAATGCAGCTCGGCCGAGAGCGAACCGAGCTCGGCGGCGAAATATCGCGCCGTGTGGCGACCGTTGCGCAGGATCGCCGCGACGCGTTTTTTCGTCAGGGCCCAATAGCCCGCTGAGCCCACGAATGGCGGGAAGTGTGCCGGCAACGCCGCGCCACCGAGAAGCCGGACGGCATTGCCGGTTTCCGCCGCCAGGCTCTCGGACAGCAGCTGGCCTGCATTCAGGTCTTTCCGGCTCCAATGCACGAATACGGCAGAGCCGAGCCGGCCGTATTCCACCCCGAGCGAATCCAGCTTGTTGTGGCTTCGCACCAACACGACCGGAATGTCCCATCGCGCGGCCCATCTCAGAACGCGCCGGATGCGCCCCGATCTACCGGCGAAGCATGTCGTGTCGAAAATCAACAGATCGAGCCCCGAACCGTCGCAACACAAAGCCGCCTCGAACGCCCCGGCAGGGGCGCACGAATCCAGCAGGAGAAACCGTGGCGAGGCTGCCGCAGCGAACGCTTCGCCCAGCGGGAGTCTGGCGGTGACAAGCCGCAAATGGGGGACGAGGCTCTCGATCAGCTCCAGTGTCTCGCCGTAGGTGCCCGGCAGCACCACGACGTCTGCCTTGCCGATGATTCGTGCGGACGCGAGCAGCAGCGCGGAGATCGCGGCCATGCCGGATGCGGTATAGATCGCCTCGCTCCCGCAGCTCCGCTCGAGTTCGTAGAACGAGGGACCACGCACCTTGAGGTCCGCGCGCTGATAATCGTAGCTGAACACGAACGGACCGCTCCTGGGAGACGCCGCGTGCGACCAGGCGGTCTCCGTCGCCTTCCAGTCCTGGAGCGCATGCTCCGCGCGTAGCGCGGCGGCGAGCTGAAACTTGGAGACCACGACCTCGTCGACCGATTGCGGCCGAGCCAAATGCAGCGGGCTCCTCAGGCAATCGTTCAGCAGCCCGATTTCCCTGTGCTTTCGTTCGAGATAGGCCTCGGAGGTCTCCATGCGGATCTTGACGAAGGTGGTCTTGGCAATTGCGACGGCCTTTCAACGTTCGGCGAACGCATTGGCTCCAAACAGTCGGCCGCGCTCATCCTTGCAACGAAGACCGGTCCTCGCCGTTGACACTGCACAAGGAGAACATCATGAGCGAGATCAGAGAGCACATGAAGATCATCGGCAAGGACGGCGCACATGTCGGCACCGTCGACCGCGTCGAGGGCAACCGCATCAAGCTGACGCGGAAGGACAGCCCGGAAGGTCACAAGGACCATCATCATTACATCGACACGAAATATGTGGGTGCCGTCGAAGGCGATGTCGTCAAGCTTTCGGTCAATGCCGACGCGGTGCCGAAGTCGGAAGCAGCCTGAGCCAGCAAGTCCCCTCGGGGACTTTTTGTTTGTTCACGGTCCTGCTCCGCTTCGTTCTCCGAAACGAATCGCGATCGGAAAATCGTCGCCCGAACGAGTCTTAACGTCGCGTTTCGACGGCTCGCGTCAGGCCTCGAGCGGCACGAGCACGGGCCGGAAGCGGTAGGCATCGATCGCGGCGTTGGACAGCAGCAATCGTCGCCTCTCGCCACCCAACATCATGCGGTCGATCCTGTTCAGGATGAACCGGGCCGCGTCCCTGCGCTCGCCGGTAAGCAGGCCGGATTGGTCGAGATACTTCCAGGCAATCTCGAAGGACTGTGCGCGCAACTCGGGATCGGTCATAGCGGCTCAACGTCGGCGGGGAACCGACGTTCCATCGGCAAGACGCCCTCCCCCGGTCGCCCTTCATGATCTTCGCGCGAAAAGAATTGAGGGGGCGCGGAACGAACCTGCGATCAGCGCGTTCGCTATCGAGTGGCGCCGATTTGCCAGCCCCGATCGGCTCTCGAGAACCCCGTGCTCGTCCCCCCGAGCACGGGGTTTTTCTTTGAATACGGATATTGTCGTAAGAGCGTGGGCTCAGTCCGTCCGCTCTTCGCGCCGGTCGCGGGCGAGTTGATGCCAGGCCAGGGCTAGCTCGATGAGACGTTGCCGGTCGGGGCCATCGGCCGCCACGGCGCGCTTCATCGCCGCCTCAGCTTCGTGCTGTGGATCGTACTTGGTACACATGAAGCAATTCTAGCCGGACGATCTGGACAAGCGCGTGGCAATTTCGTCCGTATGATTGCGGGGTTAATGCCTCCCGACACGGATTTGCGACGCGATCCAGCTCACGCATCTGTCGAACGATCCGCCCCGATTGTGGGCTTGGTGCGTACCGATCTGTGAAGTGCGTCACAGCCGGCGCCCGGCGCATCCGCTAAACAGTTCTCAGCGCTCCCAGAGAGGGAGAAGGCATGGGAGATATTCCCGTCATGACGCAAGAAGCCGCAGCCGAAATTGCCGTCCCGACGCGACGCGAAAGATCCGACCCGCTCGGCATCGCTTATCTTGCGACCATCGGCATCGTGATGCTGGCCTGGATCGCAGGCCTGGTCTGGGCCGCGATCGCGTTCTTCAGCTGGCTGGTGTCCTGACGCGCGGGCGATCCCCCTTGAATCAATTCCCGGCCAGCTGACGGCCAGCGCAAAACGAAAAGAGGCGGACTTTTCGCCCGCCTCATCGCTTCAGGTCTCGCCTGGAGTGCTCAGTAACACGCCCGGGGATCGGCCTGCACATACTGGCCGCTCGGATAGCGGTAGTAGCAGTTGCCCTGGGCCAGATAGTAGCCGGGGCGCGAAGCAGCCGTCGCGCCGGCGATCGCCCCGGTGGCACCGCCGATCACGGCGCCTGCGGCCGCGCCCGAGGCGTTGCCCGAGATCAGGCCCCCCAGCACGCCGCCGACGATAGCGCCGCCAAGCGCGCTCGCACCAGGATCCGCCGGCGGCGGCGGAGGCGGCGGTTCGTAGGCGACCGGCGGCGGGGCGTAGGCCACAGGCACGTCATCGTAATAATCCTCCGAGATGTAGGCCGGAGGCCCTTCCATGCGCTGCGGATAATAATACCGCGCGCCGCCCACATCCCACCACCAGCCGGAGCGGCCGTCGTGGACTTCGTGGCGCCAGCGTCCGCCATCCCAGGCGAGATGGCCGCGATAGGTGTGTCCGCCCCAATCGCGCGCCGGTGCGGGACCCCTGGCGTAATTGCGTCCGGGCGGCGGACCGCCGGCATTGCGCGGACCAGAACCTGCATAGCCCGGACCGCCCGCGTGAGGCTGGCCGCCGGGCTGTAGCACGGGCCGGGCAGCCTGCTGCGACGGCGGCCCCTTGCGCATGTTCTGCGGCGGCGCACCTGCGCTCGGCCCGGGCGATGGCTGGGCGGCGTCTCTCGGCGGCCGGGCGTCCTGAGCCTGCGCCGGGACGGCGAGCAATGACATGGCCGAAACCAAGGGAATGATGATCTTGATGCGACTGGACGCACTCATGCGTGCTTGCCCCCTACTCTCTCGATTGCCGTCGATGGCCGTGATGCCTGGCGCGATAGACGATTCGGCTCGCGCTGAGCTGATGCCGGCTGACATGACTGACCTGCTTTGGTCGGCCAAGTCCCGTTACAAATGATTAAGATCACGACATTTTTTCGTCCGCGCGGGCCGCTCTGGAGTGCCTCTAGCGGGCCGGCTCGATCACATTGCAGTTGCTTCGCCCGGACATCAGGCAGTCCTGCATCTTGCTCGCGGAGGTGAGATCGCGGGCGAGCCACCAGCCGACGCCGAGGATGACAATCGCGATGATCAAGCCGGCGATGGCGCCGCGGCGGTTGTCACCGGATTGAGGTTTTGGAGGGGATTTGAGCTTCGCGCCCGGTTTGGGCTTAGGCTCGGGCTTGGCTTCGGACTTGGACATGGCTGACCGATCACGGGGCGAGCGGGCTTTATCACCTCTGCGGCGTGGCGTCACATCCCGCCCAGCTTCTCCCGGTTAGCCCCGCGTCGGCCGGATCGCTTCCTTGCGCGAGGTTTCGGCGGCCGGGATCGCCTGCTGGGCCCGCGGTGCGCAGGTCGTGAGCACAAACGCAGTCTGGGTGCATTCCCAATCTGCACCCAGGACGGCACTTTCGATCGGCTGCGGGCTGGCGAAGAGCAGCGTGACACCAGCCAGGGCTGCCACCGCGACGGCGATTGCGAGCGCCTTCAGGCTCAGTCTTGAGATCGTCATGCCCGTGCTCCGCGTCTCATACCAGGCGGGACGCTAGGCGCCGCCCTGGTGCCCCTTATGAGGGGCATCACAATTCGGCAGTTTTTCGGGGCTACGAGAGATCGTCGGGGGCGGCGATTTTCGTCTACCTGATCGGCTGCGATTATAGGTGGCATCACGGCGCGCGCCGATGTACACGCATCTGCGTCGCGCGGCGCCCGCTATGCCCAGCCGACGTACCAACAGGCAGTGATGTAGGATCGAAAGCGAGGATGACAAGGTTCGCCGATGAGTGGATTTAGGGAACCAGGCTTCTCCGACCGGCAAAAGGCGGCACAGGAAGCACGCAAAAACCTTTTGAACAAATTCAAGTCGCAGCCGGGGCCGGATGATCCCGCGGTTGTGGCGAAGCGTGCGGAGCGCGAGGCCCTTGCGGCCAAGCGCGCCGAGGCAAAGGCTGCGCGCGAGACGGAAAAGGCCGAGCAGAAGCGCCTTCAAGAAGAGGCTGCCGCGCTCGAGGCCGCGCGGATCGCCCGCGAAGCCGAAGAAGCCGTCGCGAAGGCGGCCGAAGCCGAGGCCGATCAAAAGGCCAAGCGAGACGCCCGCTACGCCGCCCGCAAGGCGAAGCGCAAGTAACGTTCGCAAGTCACGTTCAATTGAATTTGGACTGAAACAATACTCCGGGGGCGGTCTACGTGACCGCCCCCGGATTTTTGGCGCGCGTCTGGCTGTCGCAAGCGCCGCCTCGACGATGGAAGATCAGTGCTTCTTCATCATCCCGTCGTCTTTCTTCATCCCGTCCTTCGACATCGTGTCCTTCTTCATGCCGTCGTCCTTGGACATGGTGTCCTTCTTCATGCCGTCCTTGGACATCGTGTCCTTTTTCATCATGCCGTCATCCTTGCCCATCTTGTCCTGGGCAAAGGCGGCCGGCGACAGCGCGAGGCCGAGCGAGAGAACGGCCGCCGAAACGCCGAGCGCGATGCGGGTACGAATGGTCATGACTGGTCTTCCCTTCGAGATGATGTTTGTCAGCGACGGACGCCGCTATCTGATCTCGACGGATTGCCACGGGGCGTTGTTACGCGACCGCTGATAAATTTCTGCGCCCCCGCCGCCCCTTCGTTGGACGGATGCAGAAACCCAGTGGTGTGCAACGCAGCATGGTCGACACTTGCCGCGGCATTCGGTCTCGAACTATCAGACTAGAGAACATTGTCTGAAAGACCGGCTAGGATGGGCCTCAGCACGGTCTCAAAGACCCGCCCAAAATCACAGCAAGCAAGAACCGTCCAAGAAACGTCCAAAGGGAATCACACCATGCTCACGCGCCGCCACTTGATCGCGACCGCCGTCGCCGCACCCGCCATTCTCCGTTTCAGCACCGGCACCGCGCATGCCGCGACCACGCTGAAGATCTCGCATCAATTCCCGGGCGGCACCGTTGACAAGGGCGATTTCCGCGACCGGCTCTGCCGCATGTTCGCCGCCGAAGTCGCCAAGCGCAGCAACGGCGACATCGCCGCCGAAATCTATCCGAACTCCTCCCTGATCAAGACCAACGCGCAGTTCTCCGCGATGCGCAAGGGCGCGCTCGACATCAGCCTCTACCCGATGCCCTACGCCGGCGGCGAATTGCCGGAAACCAATATCGGCCTGATGCCGGGCCTCGTCACCACCTACGACCAGGGCATGCGCTGGAAGAAGGAGCCGGTCGGCAAGGCGTTGACCGACTTCCTCGCCGACAAGGGCATCATCCTGCTCAGCTGGGTGTGGCAGGCCGGCGGCGTCGCCAGCCGCTCCAAGCCGATCGTGGCCCCCGAAGATGCCAAGGGTCTCAAGGTGCGCGGCGGCTCGCGCGAGATGGACATGGTGCTGCAGACCGCCGGCGCATCCGTGCTGTCGGTGCCCTCGAACGAAATCTACGCAGCGATGCAGACGGGGGCCTGCGATGCCGGCATCACCTCCTCAACCAGCCTGATCTCGTTCCGCCTCGAAGAGGTCGCGAAATCGCTGACCTCGGGCGCAGGCGCGTCCTACTGGTTCATGCTCGAGCCGCTGATGATGTCGAAGGCGATCTTCGACAAGCTGCCGAAGAACCAGCAGGACGTCCTGCTCGCGGTCGGCACCGAGCTCGAAGCCTTCGGCCGCAAGGGCGCGCAGGACGACGACGTCGAGGTCGCCAAGGTCTACGAGAAGGCCGGCGCCAAGGTCTCGGCGCTCGATGCCGCGACCGTCGGCAAGTGGCGCGACATCGCCCGCGACACCGCATGGAAAGACTACGGCGCCAAGACCGCGACCTCGGCCAACCTGCTCAAGCTCGCGACCGACGTCGCCGCATGAGCCACGGTCCGCTTCCGGATCGTGACGACCAGGCCAACGCTGCCGCAAGGACTGGCCTTGCGGCGGCGATCGATCGCGGTCTCGCCATCCTCAACAACATCATCGTCGTGTTCGCCGCGATTGCGCTGATCGCCGCCTGCGCCATCCTGAGCTACAGCGTGCTCAGCCGCGCCTTGTTCAAGGCCGCCAATTACTGGCAGGACGAGGCTGCGGTGTTCCTGCTGGTCGGCGCCACCTTCATGACCGCCGCCTACGTACAGCAGAACCGCGGTCACATCGGCATCGAGGCCTTCGTCGGCCTGCTCTCGCCGCTGGCGAACCGGATCAGGCTGTGGCTGGTCGACGCCGTGACGCTTCTGTTCTGCGCTTTCTTCGCCTGGAAGTCGTGGACGCTGGCGCATGAAGCCTATGTCGACGGCCAGGTCTCGAACTCGATGTGGTCGCCGCCGCTGGCCATCCCCTATTCGCTGATGGCGTTCGGCATGAGCCTGCTCTGCGTCCAGATCTTCGTGCAGCTTGCGCTGCCTTTCGCTGGAGCCAGGCGTTCATGAGCGTTTTCGGTATCGGCCTCGCATACGGAATTGCGACGCTGGTCGTGATGTTTTCGGGCATGCCGATTGCGTTCGCGCTCGGCGCGGTCGCGGTCGTGTTCATGGGCATCTACATGCCCGCCGCCTCTCTCGATACGGTGACGCAGAACGTCTACGAGGAAATGGCCTCGATCACGCTGCTGTCGATCCCGCTCTTCATCCTGAAGGGCGCCGCGATCGGCAAGTCTCGCGCGGGCCAGGATCTCTATTCGGCTCTGCACGCCTGGCTGCACCGCGTCCCCGGCGGCCTCGGCGTCGCCAATGTGTTTGCCTGCGCGCTGTTTGCGGCGATGGCGGGCTCCTCGCCCGCGACCTGCTCGGCAATCGGCTCGGCTGGCATCCCCGAGATGCGCAAGCGCGGCTATTCCGGTGGTTTTGCCGCGGGCATCATCGCCGCCGGCGGCACGCTCGGCATTCTGCTCCCGCCGTCGATCACCATGATCCTGTTTGCGGTCGCCGCCGAAAAATCGCTGGGACGGCTGTTCCTCGCCGGCATCGGGCCCGGCCTGCTGCTGGTCTCGCTGTTCGGCGTCTACGCCGTGATCCGCTTCCGCCAGGAATACGCCGCGGCCGAAGCGATCTACAAGAACGGCGGGCCGGAAGCTGCGATCCTCGCCCGCGACGAGTACACGCTTGCGGAACGCTTCAGCGTGCTGCCACGCGTAATCCCCTTCGTGCTGCTGCTCACCGGCGTCATGATCGCGCTCTATGGCGGCTACGCCACGCCGTCGGAGACTGCCGGCCTCGGCGGTCTCCTGGCGCTGGCGCTGATCGCGGCGATCTACAGCGTGTGGCGGCCGAGCGACCTCGCCCCGATCCTGAAATCGACGATCCGGGAATCGACCATGCTGATGATGATCATCGGCATGTCGCTGCTCTATTCCTACGTGATGAGCTATCTGCACATCTCGCAATCGGCCGCCGAATCCGTCGTCGCGATGCATCTGCCGCGCTGGGGCCTCTTGTTCGCGATCCTCGTCATGGTCGTCGTGCTCGGCTTCTTCCTGCCGCCGGTCTCGATTATTCTCATGACCGCGCCGATCATCCTGCCGCCGCTCCGTGCCGCCAATTTCGACATCATCTGGTTCGGCGTCGTCATGACCATCGTGATGGAGATGGGACTGATCCATCCACCCGTCGGGCTCAACATCTTCGTCATCCGCAACGTCGCGCCGGACATTCCCCTGCGCGAGGTGATCTGGGGCACGCTTCCTTTCGTGCTCTTGATGATGCTCGCGGTGCTGCTGCTGTGCTTTGTGCCGGGCATCTCGACCGCACTGCCGGACCTGGTGATGGGGCCGGACGGGAGCAGGTAGCGGCAATCGCAAGTGCTGTAGGGTGGGCAAAGGCGCGCAGCGCCGTGCCCACCACCTCTCTGTGCTTCCGCGAAAAGTGGTGGGCACGCTTCGCTTTGCCCACCCTACCAGCGCGTCGATTACGACTCGCGCTTCCGCCGCGACTTCGGCGCGATCGCGCCGCCACCCACCACCTGCAACAGATCCTTGCGCACGGCTTCGATGTGACGCTCCAAAAACCGGCAGGCCTCCTCGACCTTCTGCGCGCGGCAGAGCGCGATCAGATGGGCATGCTCCTTCTCCGCCGTGCCCATCGCCTTGGTGTTGGAGAGCTGAAGCCGCGTGTAGCGGTCGCTGGTCTGGAGCAGTGACAGCACGATCGCCCGGGTGCGGGGCTGCGGCGCGTGGATGTAGAGCGCCATGTGGAAGTCGGCATTGAGCTGCCCCCATTCGCTGACGTTGCGGGCCTTGATCGCCTTCTCGAAGCTTTTGTGGATGTCGTCGAGCCCTGCGAAATCCTCCGCCGTGAACCGGGGAGCCGAGTGCGCCAGCAGCCGCGGCTCCAGGATCCGGCGCAGGTCGAAGACGTCGTTGATCTCGTCCAGTGACAGCTCGGAGACGATGGCGCCCTTCTGCGGAACGATCCGCACCAGGCCTTCCGCTTCGAGCTGAAACAGCGCCTCGCGCACGGGGATACGGCTGACGCCATAGGCCTCGCCGAGCGCATCCTGGCGCAGTTGCGATCCGGCCGGATAGGTCCCGTCGAGGATTGCTTGCCGGAGCTGGTCGACGATCGCAGCCGACAGGGTGCGATGCTTCAGAGGCAGTTTCATCCGATCTTCCGTTCCTCTCCGACTCGGCCGGCCGGAACGGTCCCTGTCTTGCATGTTGAGGTCATCGCGTCCCCGCAAAAAGCGCGTGCACGCCTTCGACGCAATCCGCGATTCCATTTGACAGCCAAAATGTATAAATTATACATTCGGCCATCGCACGACAAATCTTGCGGGCAATGGGGCCTCTTCATGATCGAGCAGACGATGCCGGCCACGCGCGCGTTCAGCGTTCGACGCATGGTCGTCCGCGCCTCCTGCGCCCTGCTCGCCGTCGAGCGGATCGCATTGATGGGCCTGATGTACCTGCTCACCGCCCTGATCCTGGTCAACGTCGTCACCCGCTACTCGCATTTCCCGATCTACTGGATCGACGAATCCGCGGTCTATTGCGTGGTCTGGCTGACCTTCGTCGGCGCCTCCGCGATGACGCGGCTGCGGCTCGATTTCGCGGTGACGATGCTGACGGAACGTCTCTCGCCCCGCGCCCAGAAGATCGCGAAGGTGATCTCGACCGGCCTCGTCGTCGTGTTCGGCCTCGCCCTGATTGTCACCTGCGCGCTCTGGATGGACCCGATTGGCCTTGCCCGCGCCGGTTTCGACGGGCGCAAGCTGGCAGCCGAGACCTTCAATTTCCTCTACACGGAGCATACCCAGACGCTGAACTGGCCGACCTGGGTGCTCTATCTGACGCTGCCTATTTTCGCGGTCTCGATGACCGTGCATGGTCTCGCCAATTTGCTGGAAGATCTCGAACTGGTCCCGCGCACGCCACCGAAGGGCTTTGCGCTCTCCGAGCTCGACGGGGTCAACTGATGATCACGTCGGCAGCCTTCCTCGCGATCATGCTGGTCGGCGTGCCGATCGGTCTCTGCCTGTGTCTCGCCGGCCTGGTCTACATCGCGGCGTCCGGCAATCCGGTGCTGTTCCAGTCCTATCCGCTGCAGCTGTTCGGCGGCGTCGACAGCTACGGCCTGATCGCGATCCCGCTCTTCATCCTGATCGGCGAGATCATGAACGGCGGCGGCATCACGCGGCGCATCGTCGACATGGCGATGGCCTTCGTCGGCTCGCTCAAGGGCGGGCTCGCCTATGTCAACATCCTCGCCAACATGTTCATCTCCTCGATCCTGGGGTCAGCGACCGCACAGGTCGCGATCATGGCCCAGATCATGGTGCCGGAGATGGAGAAGAAGGGCTACGACAAGACCTTCGCGGCAGGCTTGACCGCTTATGGCGGCATGCTCGGTCCGATCATTCCGCCCTCGGTGATGTTCGTGGTCTACAGCGTGCTCGCGCAGGTCTCGGTCAGCGACATGCTGATCGCCGGCATCGTGCCCGGCGTGATCCTCACGGTGATGTTTTGTGTCGTCATTGCGCTGATGGGATACGTCTACAACTATCCGCGCGCCGACTATCAGACGCCGCGGCAGCGCGTGGCGACGATCCTGCGGACCTCGCCCACCCTGCTGATCCCGATCGTCATCGTCGGCACCATCCTCGGCGGCCTCGCTAACGCCACGGAATCCGCCGCCGTCGGCGCCGTTGCCGCAGCCCTGGTCGGAAAGTTCTGGACCAGGGAGTTCGAATTCTCGCAGTTGCCGCAGATGATGCTGCGCAGCGCGATCTATTCGGCGATCGTGCTGTTCCTGGTGGCCGCCGCGGCGGTGTTCTCCTGGGTGCTGATCTTCGGCAAGGTGCCGCAGGAAACCGCCGCCTGGATCCAGACGGCCGCCAAGGACCCGATCAGCTTCATGCTGATCTGCAATGTCATCCTGCTGGTGATCGGCACCGTCATCGACGGCATTCCCGGCCTGATCATGACGGTGCCGATCTTGCTGCCTGTTGCAACCGACGTCTATCACATCGATCCCAGGCATTTCGGCGTCGTGGTGGTGATCAACCTCGTGCTCGGCCTGTTGTCGCCGCCGGTCGGGCTCTGCTTCTTCGTCGCGGCCGCTGTCACCGGCGCCAAGCCCGGCAAGATGTTCATGGTGACGCTGCCGTTCTTCGTCATCTCCTGCGTCCTGCTGGTGCTGCTCTCGCTCTATCCGTCACTCTCGCTGATCCTGATCAAATAGGCCCGTCCAAAAGGAAGCCCGACCATGCCGCTTTCACGCCGCCGCTTTCTCGCTGCCAGCGCCGCCGCATCGGTGTTTGCGCCGTCGCTGGCGCTCGCCCAAGCCAAGGAATTCCGTCTCGGCCTGATTACGCCGAACGGCCATTCCTGGAACAAGGCTGCGCTCAAATTCGGTGAAGATCTCAAGGCGGCGACCAACGGCCGCCTGACCCTGACCGTGTTTCACTCCGGCCAGCTCGGCAACGAGCCCGCGATGATGCAACAGTTGCAGTCCGGCGCGCTCGACATGGGCTTCATCCAGGCCGCAGAGCTCGGCTCGCGCGTGCCGCACGTTGCAGCGATCAATGCGCCCTACATCGTCCGCTCGACGCCCGCAGTGGCGAAATTCGTACGGCATCCGGCGGCGGTGAAGCTGTTCGAGGTGCTGCCGCAGGAGACCGGAACGATCGGGCTCGGCTGGGGCATCACCGGCATGCGGGCGGTATTCTCCTCGAAGGACCTGACTTCGCTCGCCGACATCAAGGGCATGAAGCTGCGCATCAATCCGACCCCCGTCTATCGCGACTTCTATTCCTCGCTCGGCGCCGCGCCAACGCCGATCCCGACGCCGCAGGTGTTCGACGCGATGGCGAACGGCCAGGTCGACGGCCTCGAGGCCGATCTCGAATTCTCCTGGAACCAGCGCTTCGACAAGGTGTCGAAGGTGATCCTGCAGATGAACGCCGTCTTCATGCCGATGGCCGCAGTGGTCTCGGGCCGGGTCTGGCAGTCGCTCCCCGCCGCCGACCGCGAGCTGATCGCCAAGACCGTCAAGTCGACCCTGGACGCGCAGATCGACGAATTGGCCTCCAACGAGCCCGCGCTGATCGAGAATTTCCGCAATGCCCCGATCCCGATCCGCCAGGTGCCGGCCGGCGATACCGAAGCCGTCATTGCCGAGTTCGACAAGATCTGGCTGCCGAAGGCGCCCGTCCTCACCGAGCTGCGCAAGGTCGGCGCCACGCTCTGACCCCAACCGCCATCCCCTTCCAAGAACCCCGGCGGATCCAGCCCCCCGCCGGCCAAATCCACTCGGAGTCAAATCATGAGCCGCCGCGTTTCCTGGGAGGGCGTCTTCCCGGCCGTCACCACGCAATTCCACGACGATCTCTCGCTCGACATCGACGCGACCGCGAAGGTGATGGACGGACTGATCCGTGATGGCGTCTCCGGCCTGATCGTCTGCGGCTCGGTCGGCGAGAACACCTCGCTGGAGCGCAAGGAGAAGGTCGCTATCATGGAGACGGCGAAATCCGTTGCGGCCGGCCGCGTGCCCGTGCTGTGCGGCATCGCCGAATTCACCACGGCCTTCGCAGTCGAAACCGCGAAGGAGGCCGCGCGCGTCGGCATCGACGGCGTGATGGTGATGCCGGCCCTGGTCTATTCGTCCAAGCCGCACGAGACCGCCGCGCATTTCCGCGCCGTCGCCACCGCGACGGACCTGCCGGTGATGCTCTACAACAATCCGCCGATCTACAAGAACGACGTCACCCCCGACATCCTGGCCACGCTCGCCGACGTCGAGACCGTCGTCTGCTTCAAGGATTCCTCCGGCGACACAAGACGCTTCATCGACACCAGGAACATGGTCGGCGATCGCTTCGTGCTGTTCGCCGGCCTCGACGACGTCATCGTCGAGAGCATCGCCATGGGTGCCGTGGGGTGGGTGTCCGGCATGTCGAACGCCTTTCCGCGCGAGGGCGAGACGCTGTTTCGCCTGGCCAAGGCCGGACGCTATGCCGAGGCGATGCCGCTCTACGAATGGTTCATGCCGCTCTTGCATCTCGACGCACGCCCGGACCTCGTCCAGTGCATCAAGCTGTGCGAGCACATCATGGGCCGCGGCACCGCGCTGACCCGCCCGCCCCGCCTCGCGCTGCTGCCGCAGGAGAAGGCCGAGGTCGAGGCGATGATGGCCAAGGCGCTCAAGAGCCGGCCGCGCCTGCCCGATGTTGGGTTGAAGGCAGCCTGAGCGCACGTAGGGTGGGCAAAGCGAAGCGTGCCCACCACTGAGATCGAAATCGTGGAAAGATGGTGGGCACGGCGCTATGCGCCTTTGCCCACCCTACGAAGCTGCCCGCTTCTTCCTTGCATTCAGTGCGGACGCCACGCGGCTCACGGGCGGTTTGCCGAGCACGCGACTCATCTCGTTCGTGACAGCCAGCAGCTTCTCCATATCAACGCCGGTCCTGATTCCCATGCCCTCGAGCATGTAGACGACGTCCTCGGTCGCGACGTTGCCGGTCGCGCCCGGCGCGTAGGGGCAGCCGCCGAGGCCGCCCGCGGCGGCGTCGATGACGCGGACGCCCTCCTCCAGGCCGGCATACAGATTGGCGAGCGCCTGGCCGTAGGTGTCGTGGAAATGCATCGCGAGATTGGCGGGCGGGATGTTGGCGCTGACCGCGCGCAGCATTTCTTTCGCCTTATCAGGCGTGCCGACCCCGATGGTGTCGCCGAGCGAGATCTCGTAGCAGCCGAGCTCCCACAGCGAGGTGGCGAGATCGGCGACGGCTTTCGGCTTGATCTCGCCGTCGAAGGGGCAGCCGAGCACGCAGGAGATATAGCCGCGCACCTTGACACCATCAGCCTTGGCGCGCGCCAGCACCGGCTTGAACCGTTCGATGGACTCCGCGACCGTGCAATTGATGTTGGCCCGCGAAAAGCCTTCGGAAGCCGCGGCGAACACCGAGACGATCTTGGCGCCCGCGGCGCACGCGGCGTCATAGCCCTTTTCGTTCGGCACCAGCACGTGGAATTCGGCACCGGTCAAATGGCTGACGCCGCGCAGCACGGCATCCGAGCTCGCCATCTGCGGGATCGCCTTGGGCGAGACGAAGGCGCCGACCTCGACCGTATTGAGGCCAGCCGCGACCAGCGCCTCGATGAAGGCGATCCGGGCCTCGACGCTGACCGCCGTCTTCTCGTTCTGCAGGCCGTCGCGTGGCCCCATTTCGATGATGCGGACGGGGTCGCTCATCTCATTCTCCGGAAGGCTCGACCACGGCGAGCTCGATGCCCTCCTGGACGATGTCGCCGACCTTGCATCTGATCGACTTCAGCACGCCGGCATAGGGCGCGCGCAGCGTCTGCTCCATCTTCATCACTTCCAGCGTCAGGATCGGCGCGCCCTTCTCGAGCTTGGCCCCCTCCTCCGCCAGCACGGCGACGACGGTGCCCGGCAAGGGCGCTGCGATCTTGTCCGCGCCGGCCTGCTCCTCGGTCTCACCGCCGAACGGATCGACCCAATGCAGGTCGAAGCGGCCGTTGCGCGTGCGCAAATACAGCTCATGGCCGTCGATCACGGCCGCGACCGACGATTTGACGCCGTCGAGGGTCAGATCGAAGCCGCCGTCCCGCGGCGCAATCGCAAACGCAAGCTCGCGTTCGCCGATCACCAGTGTGGACGGGCCGCTGCCGTAGTTCAGCACAACCTTCTGCTCGGGTCCGTGGCCAACGCGGAACGTAAAGTTGCGCTGGCGGCGGCCGACCGGCATCCAGCCAAAGGTTTGCCAGGGCGAATTCGCGTCCGCCTGCGCAGCCTGCCGGTCGTTGTTGATCACAGCGGCCACCGCGGCGCAGAGCTCGAGCTCGCCGGGCGCCGGCGGTGCCTGCGTCAGGACCGCCAGCTCGCGCTCGATGAAGCCGGTGTCGATCGCGTTCGCCCTCACCTTCGGATGCGTCATCAGCGCCGACAGGAACGGGATGTTGCTGACGATGCCGCGAACGTCTGAGTCCTCAAGCCCGCGGTTCAGCCGCTCGATCGCGACATCACGCGTCGGCGCCCAGGCGATCATCTTCGCTAGCATCGCATCGTAGTACGGCGAGACGGCGTCGCCCTCGCGATAGCCAGCGTCGATGCGCAGGCCGCCGGTTTCCGCGGGCAACCGCCAGGTCGAGATCTTGCCGACCGAGGGCATGAAGTTCTTGGTCGGGTTCTCCGCGTAGACCCGAGCCTCAACCGCATGTCCGTTGAGCTTGATCTGATCTTGTTTGAGCGGCAGCGCCTCGCCGAAGGCGACCCGCAACTGCCACTCGACCAGATCGATCCCGGTGATCAGCTCGGTCACGGGATGCTCGACCTGAAGGCGCGTGTTCATCTCGATGAAGAACACGTCCTTGCCGTCGGAGACGAACTCGATGGTGCCGGCGCCGACATAGTTGACGGCTCCGGCCGCCTTTCGCGCAGCGGCGCAGACCGTCTCGCGCTGGGCCGCATTGAGCGTCGGCGACGGCGCCTCCTCGATCACCTTCTGGTGCCGCCGCTGCAACGTGCATTCGCGCTCGAACAGCGAGAGCAGATTGCCATGGCTATCGCCGATGATCTGCACCTCGATATGGCGGGGGTTATCGACGTATTTTTCGATCAGCATGCGGTCGTCGCCGAACGCGGCTTTTGCTTCCCGCTTCGCGCTGACGATTGCAGGCGCAAGTTCATCCACGGAGCGAACGATGCGCATGCCACGGCCGCCGCCGCCGGCGGACGCCTTTACCAGAATGGGGAAACCGACTTTCTCGGCCGCCTTCGCCAGCGTCGCATCGTCCTGGGCCTCGCCGTGATAGCCGGGCACCAGCGGTACGCCGGCCTTCTCCATCAGCGTCTTGGAGCCGGACTTCGAGCCCATCGCGGTCATCATCGCGGCGGTCGGGCCGACGAAGACCAGGCCGGCGTCGAAGCACGCCTGCGCAAACTCGGCGTTCTCAGATAGGAAGCCGTAGCCGGGATGGACCGCCTCCGCGCCGGTCTTTCGCGCGGCCCCGATCAGCCGCTCGACATTGAGATAGCTGTCGCGAGCGCGTGCGGGTCCGAGCAGTACGGCCTCGTCGGCGAGCGCGACATGCATCGCGTCGCGGTCGGCCTCGGAATAGACCGCGACGGTGCGCAGGCCCATGGCGCGCGCGGTGCGGATCACGCGGCAGGCGATCTCGCCGCGGTTGGCGATCAGGAGGGTGCGAAAACGGCGGTAGAGCTTTGAGCGGTCCATCGCATCACATCCTGAACAGGCCGAATTTCGTCGGCTCGATCGGCGCATTCGACGCCGCCGAGAGGCCAAGACCGAGCACAAGGCGGGTGTCGGCCGGATCGATCACGCCGTCGTCCCAAAGACGCGCGGTCGCATAATATGGATGACCCTGGCTCTCATATTGCGCGCGGATCGGCTCGCGGAATTTATCTTCGTCTTCTTTCGACCAGCTGTCGCCCTTGGCCTCGATATTGTCGCGGCGGACCTGGCTCAGCACCATCGAGGCCTGCTCGCCGCCCATCACCGAGATGCGGGCGTTCGGCCACATCCAGAGGAAGCGCGGTGAGTAGGCGCGACCGCACATGCCGTAATTGCCGGCGCCATAGGAGCCGCCGATCACGACGGTGAATTTCGGCACCGACGCCGTCGCGACCGCCGTCACCAGCTTGGCGCCGTCACGCGCGATGCCGCCGGCCTCGTATTTCTTGCCGACCATGAAGCCGGTGATGTTCTGCAAAAACACCAGCGGAATGCCGCGCTGGCAGCACAGCTCGATGAAATGCGCCCCCTTCAGCGAACTTTCACTGAAGAGAATGCCGTTATTGGCGATGATGCCGACCGGAAAACCCCAGATGTGAGCGAAGCCGCACACCAGCGTCGTGCCGTAGAGCTTCTTGAACTCGTCGAATTCGGAGCCATCAACCACGCGCGCAATGATGTCGCGCACGTCGAACGGCTTGCGCCCGTCGACGGGCACCACGCCGTAGATCTCCTCCGCCGCAAACAAGGGATCACGCGCCGGATGCATGTTGAGGTTCGGTCGCACGGATGGCTTCAGCGTGCCGACGATGCGGCGGGCAATGCCGATCGCGTGCGCGTCGTTCTGAGCGTAGTGATCGGTCACACCCGACTGCCGCGAATGCACGTCGGCGCCGCCGAGCTCTTCCGCGGTCACCACTTCACCCGTGGCCGCTTTCACCAGCGGCGGCCCGCCGAGGAAGATGGTGCCTTGATTGCGCACGATGATGCTCTCGTCCGACATCGCGGGGACATAGGCGCCGCCCGCCGTGCAGGAGCCCATCACGATCGCAATCTGCGGGATGCCTTGCGACGACATCTGCGCCTGGTTGTAGAAGATGCGGCCAAAGTGCCGCTCGTCGGGAAAGATCTCGTCCTGCAGCGGCAGGAAGGCGCCGCCGGAATCGACCATATAGACGCAGGGAAGACTGTTCTGCCGCGCCACGTCCTGCGCGCGCAGATGCTTCTTCACGGTCATGGGATAATAGGTGCCGCCCTTGATGGTGGCATCGTTGGCAACGATCACGCATTCGCGACCCGCGATGCGCCCGACCCCGGTGACAACGCTGGCCGAATGCACGTCGCCGCCATAGAGGCCATAGGCCGCGAGCGGCGACAGCTCCATGAACGCGGTGCCGGGATCGACCAAGAGGTCGACGCGCTCCCGCGCCAGCATCTTGCCGCGTGACGTGTGGCGGTTGCGCGAGACCTCGCCGCCGCCGCCGGCGACCTGGCTCAGCTTTTCGCGCAGATCCGCGACGAGGGTGCGCATGGCCTCGGAATTGCGCGCAAAGTCCGACGAAGACGTATCGATGCTGGAATGGAGCGGCATGTTGATTCCAATTGCGTGAAGGTTTTAAGCCGTCTCAGCCATCAATTCGCGGCCGATCAGCATGCGGCGGACCTCGGAAGTCCCCGCGCCGATCTCGTAGAGCTTGGCGTCGCGCCAGAGCCGTCCGACCGGAAATTCGGAGGTGTAGCCGACCCCGCCAAGCGCCTGGATCGCCTCGCCCGCCATCCACGTCGCCTTCTCCGCGGAATAGAGGATCGCAGCCGCCGCATCCTTGCGCAAGCTGCGTGCGTGATCGGCGCGGTCGCAGGCACGCCCCACCGCATAGACATAGGCGCGCGTGGCCTGCCAGGTCGCGTACATGTCGGCGAGCTTGCCCTGCATGAGCTGGAAGTCGCCGATCGGCTGGCCGAACTGCTTGCGCTCGTGCATGTAGGGCACCACCGCGTCCATGCAGGCCGCCATGATCCCGAGCGGGCCGCCGGAGAGGACCGTGCGCTCATAGTCGAGGCCGGACATCAGCACCCTGACGCCCTCGCCGACCTTGCCAAGCACGTTCTCCTCCGGCACCTCGCATTCGTCGAAGAACAGTGGATAGGTGTTGGAGCCGCGCATGCCGAGCTTGTCGAGATGCTGGCCGTGGGTGAAGCCCTTGGCCCCCTTCTCGACCAGGAAGGCGGTCATGCCGCGCGGGCCCGCTTCCGGATCGGTCTTGGCATAGACCACCAGCACGTCGGCATCGCCGCCATTGGTGATCCACATCTTCGAGCCGTTGAGCACGTAGCGGTCGCCGCGCTTGTCGGCGCGCAGTTTCATGGACACAACGTCGGAGCCGGCGCCGGGCTCGGACATCGCGAGCGCGCCGACATACTCGCCGGAGATCAACTTCGGCAGATAACGCTCGCGCTGCGCATCACTGCCGTTACGGCGGATCTGGTTGACGCAGAGATTGGAATGGGCACCGTAGGAGAGACCGACCGCGGCCGAGCCGCGCGAAATCTCCTCCATCGCGACGATATGGGCGAGATAGCCCATGTTGGAGCCGCCATATTGCTCCGGCGCGGTCATGCCGAGCAGGCCGAGGTCGCCGAGGCGCTTCCAGAGGTCCGCCGGGAACAGATTGGCTTTCTCGATATCGGCGGCACGTGGGGCAATCTCCGCCTCCACGAAGGCGCGCAGCGTGTCGCGCAGCATGCCGATATCTTCGCCCAGATCGAAATCGATGCTCGGAATATTCAAGGCGATTCCTCCGTCTTTTGGGGACCGAACCTAGCGGCATCGGGGCCCTTCTGCGGTCGAAAAGGTTGCATTTTCCGCCAAACTTGGCGAGGATTTTCCCAGAGGATTTCCGATGCCTTTTCAAGTCGCAACCGCGATCCCGCGCCGCGCCGTGACCCCAGCCGCCTTCGTCCGCGGGGTCGTTGCCGCTTACGAACGTTACGGCCGCGATCCGACCGAGGCGCTGAGCCGGGGTCAGGTAACGCCAGACCTTGTCAATTCTCCGGGTGGACGGGTCACGGCCGGCCAGTTCGAGGCGCTGGCGGGCCATGCCATGCGCGAGCTCGATGACGAGGCGCTCGGCTGGTTCTCGCGCCGGCTGCCCTTCGGCACCTACGGCATGCTGTGCCGCGCCTCGATCACCGCCCCGACGCTGGAGGTCGCGCTCAAGCGCTGGTGCCGGCACCATCGTCTGCTCACCGAGGACGTGCTGCTCGATCTCGCGGTCGGCAAGGAGACCGCAGTCGTGTCCATCCGTGAACTGCGCGACCTTGGATCTCTACGCGAATTCTGCCTGGTCACCCTGCTTCGCTATGTTCTTGGCTTTTCCTGCTGGGCCGTGGATTCCAGGATCGCGCTCCGCGCCGCGGAATTCCCGTACGCCGAGCCCGGCCATGTCTCGGTCTATCCCACCATCTTTTGCCGAAACATCCGCTTCGATGCGGACCGTGCTTCCATCACCTTCGACAAGCATTATCTGTCGCTACCGCTCACCCGTAGCGCGGCGGACCTCGACAACATGCTCAAGGGCGCGCTGCGGCTGACCGTGCTGCCCTATCGGCGCGACCGGCTGCTGGTCGAGCGCGTTCGCCGCGTGCTCCGCAATGCGCGCGGACGCAGTCTCGGAGCCGAGGATGTCGCAAGCGAGCTCGCGCTCTCCACCCGCACCATGCATCGGCGCCTGCGCGAGGAGGCGACCTCATTGCGCGATCTCAAGGAAGAGGCAAAATTCGAGCTCGCCAAGCAGGAGCTGATGCGCGGTCGCAGCCCGATCAAGCGGATCGCGGAGATCGCCGGATTCAGCAACGAAAAGAGCTTTTCCCGCGCCTTCCGCAGCTGGACCGGTACCTCGCCGCGCGAGTTCCGCGGCCGGTATCGCTGACGCGCGGGCTGTCGTGCCGTTGCGGCCTCCGAGATCCAACTCGGAGGCCGCAACATTTCGAAACCGGTCTCGATCAGTTCGAGTTGGTCTGCCCGCCCGGGCGCAGCTTGGTGCGCGAGTGCGTCTGCTTCGGCTGGAAGGCCAGCGCGTCTGTCGACGTCTTCGCGCCGCCGCTCTGCGAGCACGAGCCGCCGATGCCGCCGGCCGCCGCCCGGCAGGCCTCCATCGTCGGATAGCCGCAGCCATGCGCGGCCTGGGCGCCATTGGTGATGCAGTAGTCTTCTGCCTGGGTAGCCGGCGCGGTCATCATGAGAAACGCAGATGCAAAAAGCGTCGCAGCGGATGCGACGAACGTCTTCGAGATCGAGGTCATGTTGTCTTTTCCTGCTTCAGGGTCCCACAAAAGAGGCCTCGGCATGCGATGCAGGCTGAGGTTCACACCTCGCATGTAGGCCGGCGCCAGGAACCGGCAATCACGGCTCGGCGCATTGCAGGACTTCCCAAATCACATGTCACAGTTAGGTGAGTTACTTATCTTTTTATCCGCCTTATCCGAACTTCTATCCCGGCAAGGGAATAACCCCCGCGCCTTCAGACGTTTGGATGTCGTTGTGCGAGCTACGTTCTGGGACAGTTGCCGCCGAACTATCCTGCCGCCGCGATCTCCTGCAACGGCAGCGGCACGTCCTTCGCTACGCCCAGCACCGGGAAGCTGCGGACGTTCTTCACGTTCGGCATCGCGGCGAAATGCAGGAGCTGCTGGCGCATGCTCTCGACGCTCGGCGCCACGCATTTGAGAAGATAGTCGGTGTCGCCCGAAATCCGCCAGCACTGCTGGATGCGCGGGATCGCGGCGATCGAGCTCTCGAACGCCGCCAGCACCGGCTGGGCCTGGCTGCCGAGCTGGATCGAGACGAACGACACCACCTCGTAGCCGAGCAGCCGCTCGTCGATGACGGCGCGCACCGCCCGGATCACGCCGCGGCTGAACAGCGATTTCAACCGCCTGACGCAGTTGGGCCCGGACACCCCGACGCGCAGCGCCAGCTCATTGTTGCGAACCCGCCCGTCCTGCTGCAACTCGGAGAGTATTTTCAGATCGACGCCGTCGAGCTGGTCACGCCCGGCCATACCCCCACCTCGCCATGAGCCTGTCTTGCGCGGCAGCGAAGCACGGAGCGGAATGGCTGCCAAGGGCAGGACGATGGGAAGAACCCGCGTGGTTGCCCGGGCTTATTCCGGCCAGCCGCGGGCTTTTACGCGGGGGCTAAAAGAAGGGTGCCCGGGGCAAACCCGGGCATGGCGAGAGTCTCGACGCGTGGCCCGCCTTCAATGCGTCCAAGGCTCGCCGCGGCGGAACGAGAAATTGTCCGCATAGGCGACCGGACGGCGCACCGATTCCTTTGGCTCGATCACCTGGTAGGCGATGCCCTTGCGCTCGCAATAGGCGACCGCCTCTTCCTTGCTGTGGAAGTGCAGCGTGATCTGCTGCTTCATGTCGCCGGACGAGGTCCAGCCCATCAGCGGCTCGACCGCGCGCGGCTGCTCGGGCTCATAGTCGAGCTGCCATTCCTTGGTCTTGGACCGGCCGGATTGCATCGCGTTCTTGGCGGGCTTGAAAATGCGTGCGGTCATGGATGGTCCAGGCCTCTTGTTCGTCTTTTCGTTCGATTTCGATGCGTCACGGTAGCAGTTGGTGGAAACCGCGGGCATAGTATAGAGACATCTTTTGGGAACTGATCGGTGATTCCGGCCCCCGGGATGCCTCGCCGACGGGTATAATCATTATGCTGCATCGTGACAATTGCGTACCCGCCTTCCGCGCCGGGATCTCGCCCAGCGGCCCTGCTTCGTTGACGCCCACCTGTCCGTCCCCTCCGAAAGCTCCCGTCGCATGTCCTTCCTGAACATCAACGCCACGCTCCCCGAAAAGGGCCGTGACCTCAGGCTCGACCTGTTTCGCGGTATTGCGAACTGGGCCATCTTCCTCGACCATATCCCCGACAACGTGGTGAACTGGATCACCACCCGCAATTACGGCTTTTCCGACGCCGCCGATCTGTTCGTCTTCATCTCCGGCTACACCGCCTCCTTCGTCTATGCACGGATGATGCTCGAGCGCGGCTTCCTGGTCGGCGCCACGAGGCTGACCAAGCGGGTCTGGCAGCTCTACGTCGCCCACATCATCCTGTTCGTGATCTACATCGCCTCGATCAGCTATCTGGCGCTGCGCTTCGGCGATTCCGAGATGATCAACGAGTTCAACGTCGCGGGCCTGGTCGACAACGCCACCGAGACGCTGCGCCAGGGCCTGTTCCTGCGCTTCAAGCCGCTCAATCTCGACGTGCTGCCACTCTACATTGTGCTGATGGGGCTGTTTCCGCCGGTGCTGTGGTTCATGCTGCGCAAGCCGGACCTGACGATGGCATTGTCCATCGTGCTTTGGCTGACCGCGCGCCATTTCGGCTTGAACCTGAATGCCTATCCGGCCGGACAGTGGTACTTCAACCCGTATTGCTGGCAGGTGCTGTTCGTGTTCGGCGCCTGGTGCGCCATGGGCGGCGCGCGGCGCTCGATGGCGCTGATCAATGCGCCGGTCACGCTCTGGCTCTGTCTCGGTTACATGCTGTTTGCGCTGGTCATGACCATGGCTGGCCGTTTCCCGACCCTCGGCGGCATGTTCCCGGAATGGCTGTTCTCGGCGTTCAACCCGAACGACAAGACCAACCTTGCGCCCTACCGCTTCATCCACTTCGTCGTGATCGTGATCCTGGTGATCCGCTTCGTGCCGAAGGACTGGCCGGGCCTTGAATGGAAAGGGTTCGATCCCATCATCGTGTGCGGCCAGCAGTCGCTCGCCGTGTTCTGCGTCGGCGTGTTCCTGTCCTTCGTCGGTCATTTCGAGCTGTCGATGAGCTCGGGCTCGCTGTTCGCGCAGATCTTCGTCAGCGTCGCCGGCATCGCGATCATGACGACAGTGGCCTATTACATCTCCTGGTCGAAGAGGCAGGACAAGCCGCTGAAGCCGCCGCCGCCCAAGCCTGCCGCGGCAAAGGCCGCTTGAGGGGGCAGCGATACCGCGCCGGACGACAGCGACGCCGCTTCAGGCTGCCGCTTCGCTGTCGTACTCGGTGAATTTCTTGTAGATCCAGTCGCGGCCGTCGTGGCGGCGCCAGACCTTGCCGTAAACCAGCTGCCCGTTGATCGAGCGGCGCGGCACGAACACGGTCCAGAGATGCCAGATCTCGGTCCAGCTCGCCTGCGCACCGATGGTTCGGACGTTGCGATCGAAAGACATGATGCAGAACTCACAGGATACGAGCACTGCGACGAACTGTGATATCATGTGAGCACGAATTTCAGGCAGCCGTCGCGAGCCGGACCGATCTGATAACAGTCACGAAGACGGCCGCAACAACCGCTCGTCCTTAACCTAACCGATCAACCTTACTTCCTGTGCGCGCGCGGCAAGACCGGTTGAAAGCGGTCGCCGATTTTCCTAGACTGTGTGCGATTTGAGAATGAGCGCGTCGTTTTGAGGACGTGCGGTTATTTCCAGGCTGACGCAAATTTTTGAAAACTATTAATGGGCGGGGGCCACCACGATGAATTTGCAATGTGCATGTCTGCGCTTGGCGCTGCGTTCGACGCCGCCTGCTCTGCCCGCGAAGACGCCGGAGCAAGACCCGCGGAAGGCCGCCAACGACAATCAGCTGGCCTGGCCGTTCCTGCCGTTTCCGTTCGGCTGGTACGCGACGAACTGATGGTCGGAAAAGCGTAACGCCGCGCAAGCGGAATATCATCGCTTGGCGGCGCCCGTTAGGCATTGGGCGCTGAAATCCCCCAACACCTATATGTGCATGGCGACGACAAAAGGTTCGACAAAGTTTTACGATTTCCGCACCGCCCGATCTGCCCAATGGCTTGAAAAATCGTGCAGAAGTCGCGTTGGGCAGGGAATGAGCGCCGAGGGTTTGGAGGGCTTTGGCAGCTCCGGGCATCGGCACTGAACGCGCACCATGCTCGGCTGCTGCGCTCTCGCCTGGATCGCCTGGCGCCTCGCCGACGGGCTGTTGTTCTCTGGTGCGGTTCCGACCCACCTCCGGACTGGTCGGGGCAGCTGGATTCGAACCAACGACCTGCAGTACCCAAAACTGCCGCGCTACCAGGCTGCGCTATACCCCGAATGTCCGGCGAGCCCCGTCGATACACGCTTCCCAAAGCGCCAGCAAGCCTTCCAACGGCACCAGCAAGCTTCCCAAAAGACCTCAGGACGGGGGCAATAGCCCTGCCAATAGCCCCTTACCCGCCTACTTGCTGCCGAACAGCGGGTGGCCGACGCGGTCGCCGGCGCGGATGCCATATTTCTGCGCCGTCCCTGCCACCACCTCCAGAACAGCCCGCGCGGGCCCCCTGGATGAGATGATTTTTGTCGACATCGGCTCGGTATTTTCGGCGATGCGCAGGATTCGGCCATCGGCGCGAATGAAGATCATGTCGAGCGAGACATAGGTGTTCTTCATCCACATCGACACCTCCTGCTCAGGATTGAAGTCGAACAGCATGCCTTTGCCGTCCGCCAGTTCCTTGCGGTACATCAGGCCGGTCTGCTTCTCCTCCTCGGTCGTCGCGATCTCGACCGAGAACACCTGCACGCCGTTTTTGGTGACGATCTCGAGCGGCTGGAAACTGGCGGCGCGGACGGGGGCGCTCGCGACGGCACAGCCGGCGATGACGAGGATGGCGGCGAGCCAGCCCTTCGCAACGGCGAAGACGGCCTTTCGATCGAAATTCATGGATGGCTCTCGAGGCGTGGGACTGGACCAGTCCTTACGTGGCGATCGCCGGAAAAGCCAGAGGCGCGCCGGTCAGCCAGCGCGCCTCTGCTCACGATCGCTGGAATGGAATTAGTGGGACGAGACCGGCGATCCCGTCTCGGGATGGATCTCTGCCGCCATCATGCCCTTGGAGCCGGGCCCGAAGCGGACCAGCACATACTGGCCGGGCCGCAACTCGGTCATGCCGAAGCGGCGCAGCGTCTCCATGTGCACGAAGATGTCGGGCGTGCCCTCGCCGCAGGTCAGGAAGCCGAAACCGCGCAGCCGGTTGAACCATTTGACCTGGGCCCGCTCCAGCCCGCTGGTCGCCGTCACCGTGACATGGGTGCGCGGCGGCAGCATCTGCGCCGGATGGATCGCAGTCGACTCGTCCATCGAGACGACGCGGAACGCCTGGTAGCCCTTGGCCCGCTGGATGCACTCGACGACGATGCGGGCGCCCTCGTAGGCGGTCTGGAAGCCATCGCGCCTAAGCACGGTAACGTGCAGGAGCACGTCGGGCCAGCCATTGTCGGGAACGATGAAGCCGTAGCCCTTCGAGGCGTCGAACCATTTGATGACGCCGTGAACCTCGACGAGGTTGGCGCTGCTCTCACCAAGTCCGGTGAATGGACTGAGAGCGCTGTCGCGACCGCCACCGCCACCGCCGTGTTCACCCACCGCGGGAACTCCGACCTTCTTGGACTCAAATCCGTCGGACGACCCCATAACCCCGGACCCCACACATGCCATGCAACCCGCCTGAATGGCGGCGCCGAATCACGCGTCTTTAGAGAATCTTCTCAACTCGACGCGACGCGAATCTTTCGACTCAAAAGATAACACTCCCGGTTGCGACGCATAGACAAAAAAGAGATTCGCCGGAACCTATGAACAGCTTGCACAGCCGCGAATCAAATTGCTGCCTCAATTACCGACAAAGGGCCCGAGCGTTTCGCCGATGTCGTGGCGGATCACGAGATCGGCGACGTCGTCCTGCTCGGTGGACTCGCGATTGATGATTACCAGGCGTGCACCTGCTTCCTTCGCCATCATCGGAAAGCCCGCGGCCGGCCATACCACCAGCGAGGAACCGATCGCGATGAAGAGGTCGCAGTCTTGCGACAGCGCGGTGGCGCGCTGCATTTCATCCTCGGGCATCGTCTGGCCGAAGGAGATCGTGGCGGTCTTCACCGGCTCGTCGCACACGGGACAGTTGGGCGCGGCGCCCTCCTCGTCGAAGCGGCGCTTCACCCAATCAAGCGGATAGGCCTGCCCGCATCCGATGCAGCGCGCATACGTGGTGTTGCCGTGAAGTTCAATGACGTGGTCGCTCGCGACGCCGGAGGCCTGGTGCAGATTGTCGATGTTCTGGGTGATGATCGCGAGAACCTTGCCGGCGCGGTAGAGTGAGGCGAGCGCGCGATGGCCGCGGCCGGGCCTGGCCGCCGCAAAGACCTCCTCCATCGCGAAGCGCCGGCGCCAGGATTCGTCGCGCGCCTCCTGGCTGGCGACGAACTCGTCGAACGGGATCGGGCGGTTGCGCGTCCAAATTCCGCCCGGCGAGCGGAAGTCGGGGATGCCGCATTCGGTCGAGATGCCGGCGCCGGTGAACGGCACGATCCGTTTGGCTTCGGCGATCATGTCGCCGAGACGCTCGACGCCGCTGCGAAGATCCGATGCAATCAACGCGGCCTCCCGTTTTGCTTTGCCGATTGGTTTGGCCGATTGGTTCTGCTGATCGGTTGGTGATTTGTTTTTGCGCTAGCTGCAACATGCGCAAGCGACAAGATTATTGACGCTGTTATCCACTGCCGCGCAAGGCACGGTCGGCAATTTTTTCCGACCCTCGCTTATCACAATCCTGCAATGCCTCCTCCCCATTGACGCCCCAATCAGAAGCGCCAATGCATGTGTTGACGCGACTCAACGTGATTGCGGCGGCAGTGCTTGAGTTCAGTAGGACACATACTCACGTGCAGAGGGGATTTGACATGACCGAGGACGAACAACGCAAAATCCGCGAACGCGAAGAGATCGCCGCCCGTGTCGCCGCCTTCCGTGCCACGCAGGAAAAATTCAAGCGCGAACGTGAAGAATATTTCGTGTCGACGCTCGACAACGCGCGCAAGGTGGAACGGCCCTCGCTCTGGCCGTAACGACACCAGATCACCGAGCATGAAAAAAGCCCGGAGCATTGCTCCGGGCTTTTCATTTGTTCAGGCGTTACCAGTGACGGTAATAATGGTGGCGGCGGTAGTACGGTCCATCGCCGTAATAGGCGTACGGACCGGGGCCGTAAGCATAGGCCGGGCCGCCATAGTAGCCATAACCCGGGCCGTAGCCGTAGCCATAGCCGTAAGGATGCGACGCGGCGACGGCGCCCGCGGTGATGGCGCCGGCGGCGAGGCCGAATGCGAGGCCCGGACCGATACCGCGGCCGCGCGCCTCGGCGGGCGCAGGCGCCGCAACCGCGGTCAGGCCGACGGCTGCAACGGTAGCCAGAACTGCCAGTGTCTTCCTCATCATGAATCTCCTCCTTCGTATCTCGGATGGACAACGCCGGCGCGTTGCGATGGTTGCGCGCAAGCTTGTGGAACCGAGCTCGGAATAAATCCGGCCACGCATGGAACAGGCGCGCGTTCCGCGAATTGTTTGTGCAAGTGCGGATGCCTCTGCCATCCGGTTGAGGCAACAGCACGAAGACCCCGTCAGCATCACCAATGCTGGCGGGGTTTTCAGTTTCACGGACAGCAAATTGGCAACGCAGCCCAATTGCTGCCAGCGGGGAGCGCCTAGGAGGCTAAAGTGCCGATATCCACGCTGCTGGCCCGTATCCGGAGGCTCGTTCCCAAATCCGGCGATCAGCATTACGACGAGATCGTCCGCAGTTTCGGTGTCGGCACGCTGCGCCCGCCATCGACGCCGATGAGCGACGGCGAACTGGCGCGGGCTATTGCCGAGTTCCTTAAGGAGCAGCCGTCGAGCGAGTCCGTAGGCGTCCTCGGCCGGCGGCTCGACCCCACCACCCCGCTTTGAGGCGCGGCGCCTTCTTGTCCGGGAACATGCGCTTCGCGCGCACGTTGGCGTAGCCTTCAGGGAGAAAAGAGGCCGACATGCCCGTTTGGCTCGAAGTCCTGCTCAACCTGTCCGGCTATGCCGGCTTCGTGGCGCTCGCCTCGCGGGGCACCGCCTGCCCAGGCAATTGCGCCGACCATCAGATCTCCGGCGAGGACCGTTAATTCGTGTGCGGTGGCTGGCCCGCCGTCCGCATCAGCCTGTCGGCTTTGACCGCGACACGCGTCTCCTCGAGCTGTGGCCGCAGCGAGACGCTGATCACCACGAAAGCCAGACAGAAGAGCGTGCCGACGATGGCAACGCGCCGATAGGTGTGGCGGTCGCCCTGATAAAAGCTCGGTTCTGAAAAAGGTGTCATAAATTCGTTCTTGGCAAAATTGCTTGTTGGCAAAGTCGTTTCCAGACGTCGCCAGACACACCTATCCCAAGCAGCGGCAAGCGCAACGCGATCGCGCTTTTAACCTAACCGAATAGGGTTATCGGCTTCGCGGCAAGCTTCCGTTAGGAGTTCGCGAAGCGTCTCCAGAAGTCGGCGAGCCGCCTCAAGCCGCGCGAAAGCCGAGGCTGCGGAGCTTCTGGCGATCCGCCATCCGGCATTGTTCCAGCTTCGCCCGCCTTTCGTTCTCGAAGAACGAATCGGAATCGCAGAAATCGACGCTAAGCAAGTCTCAACATTTCGTTTGCACACAAACGAGCGCAGTCGCCAACGATCGCGCACTCACATCGCGTCTTCGGATTTCGACCGCGGCGACACCTGCGGCACCGACGGCCTGCCTTTGCGCAAGCGCGGATGCCGATCATACCAAAACACTTTCGCGATCTCGGCGAACATCTCAAGAAACCAGCACGCATCCATGTCGTGTCTCCCTCGCCTCATCTCATCTCGTAGCGAGGACACGCGGGAGGGACCGTGCGAAGCATCACGCTGGCTTGGTTAGGAAGCGCGTGTCCCGCATCGACACAGAAGGCACGGCTTGTTCTGCATCCGATTCCATTTCGTTCGCAAGGAACGAATCGGAGTCGAGAAATCAGCGCAAAACGATTCCTAACGATCGGTGAAGGTGGGGAAGATGGCCCGTTATCATCAACGTAGTGCGACGCTCATCACGCCGCTCGCTTCGCCGTGTCCTTCCCCGACAGATCCTTCTCCGAAAAGCATTCCAGGATCTGGATGCGGAGTTCTTCCGCGGCCGGGCCGTCGAGTTTCCTGAGTTGATTCCAGAGCCTGATCACTTCGCGTTGTTTCTCGACAGTCATGGACACCTCCAAATCAATGTCGCTGCCAAACCAAAAGAGATGCCCCACTAGAACAAAATAAGAACAAAAAGTCCAGCCCTCCCCCCGAAATTCATTGGGCACATCGCCTCGAGCCTTCCGCGCGCCGGCGCGGTTGCTTTTTGGGTTTTCAACCTTAAGTTCGAGAACGCGGCCGGCGGCCAGGCGCTGAAATCCCATTGCCGCCAGCCAAGAAGACCCCGCGCGAAAGCGCGGGGTTTTTCTTTTGGGGAACGCGCCATCGCCCTCCCCGTTAGTCATTCCGGAGCGAGGGACCGTGACCAGAAAATTCTACGCCGTCGAGGTGGTGCGTCAGATCGAGGAGACCGTGGAGATCATGGTCGAAGCGCCGGACCGGACCGCCGCACATGATGCAGCGCTCGCGCACCTGAAGGCGCGCGGCTCCGAATATCAGTGGCTCAATCCCAAATGCGATCTCGTCGTCTGGCGCGAGCGCCAGGTCGATACGCCGGCAATCATCGACGTGTCCGTGTCGCCGGACTAGCGGCCGGAACGAATTTTCCCGGTCTGCGTTGTCAGGTCGAATTCAGTGGTGCTGGCGGCGCGTCGCGACGCGGCCGGCCAGCTTGAAGAACCCCGGTCCCTAAGCCCGGGGTTTTTCTTTGAGAGCGGTGGCCCGAACAGCAAAGCAGCCACCCGGGCGTTACGCCGGGTGGCTGCTTTGAGAACTGTCGACGCTCGCCTCTTAGACCAGCGCAGTCAGACCGGCAGATTGTCGGTCATGCCGGGCGGCACTTCGCCTTGCTTGGTCCGCTCGGCGAGAAGCTCCTTTTCGGCCTCGTACCAGAAGGTGTCCATCGTGCCCGCAGGCTCGCCGGCCTCCTTCCAGAGGTGATAGGCCCGATTTCGAATCTCTACTTCGCTGAGACCGGTCATGTGATTTCTCCCTCTCGGAAGCAAAGCCTGACGATCGCCCAGAGTTCCTTATTGGTTCAGCACAAGCAAGCGGTCATTGCAGCGCTCCGCGGCAGCACTCCACGAAAAGGAGCCGCCGCAACGAAAATGCGAACCCTTAGCGAGCCCTTAGACGGAGTCCTTGGCCACCTTCAGCGGCGAGGCCTTCACCGACTTGCTCGCCGGTTTCGCCGCGAACTGCATCGGCTCCTTGGTGAAGGGATTGACGCCCATGCGGGCTTCTGTCGCCGGCTTGTTCACCACCGACATCTTCACGAAGCCGGGAATGACGAACTCGCCGGACTCGTTGAGCTCCTTGTAGCCAACGGTCGCCATGTACTCGATGACCGACTTCACGTCGTTCTTCGACAGCTGCGTGCCCTCGGCAATTGCATCAATCAACTGAGTCTTGGTCATCTTCGCCATGTCTGAATTTCCTTCTGTGCGCGCGAGCAGGCTTTGCTCAGGACGCGGTCCAACCGCGCAACGCGCTTCTGATTCATGCCAACTTTCATGAAGTGACGGGGCTTAGAACCCATCGACGCCCAAAACGCAAGCAGGGGTTCTGCGGGGGGCCGGACGCCGTGGGAAAGATGCCGCAGCCTTCGCCGTTTTCGCGTTGAACCATTTTCTCCCGGAGGCGTCTAACTCTTTGAAGTCCCCAAGCTTCACCCCCATCAGAGAGCCCCGCTTCCCCCAGGCGGGGCTTTCGCCTTTTCGGGGACCTGGCCGCGCAAAGCCGATCAGGCTGGCCCCCGAGGTCTGCGCCCGGGCCACGCCGGTGACCGTCACAAGGCAGGTTCTCTTTTCCGGCCATCTCCTGCATAATGCGGCATGGCAAAAACAAAAGTGACCTTCAAAACCGTCCGCATTGCAGACAACGACTGGAAAATCCTGGCGGATTACCCGGACAGCGAACAGCGCGAAATCAAGGGCTTCACCAGCAAGGCAGACGCCGACGACTGGATCAACGGCGACCGCAAGATCGCGTGGCTCCGCTCCCAGGGATACGCCAAGTAAAGCGCGCATAAGTCACGCGTGTATCGCGTGACGCCCGTATGGGTACGAGGCGCGCTTCGTCCCTCCCCGCTCCAGATGTCCTTCCCGTGCCGGCGCATCGCCGAGCAGGCGGCAACGCCCGCGCGTCTATCGGCCTGACGGGGGCGCCTGGTCGATAAACCTGTGGCTGGGCATAGGCCGTTGAGACTTCAGTAACCTAACGCCTCCAAGCTCCTCTCAGTATCGTTGCGTTGGAGTACCCACAGTGCTGGATTTTAACGAGCTGCGTGAACTCGCGGCCGATGTTCGCGTGTTCGTCGAAATTGCCGAAGACAAGGCCGAAGCGCTTCGCGCCGTCATCACGGCTTATGACGTGGTGCTCGCGATCTTCCCGTCCGGAGAGGGCATGGGCCTCCACGTCATCAAGGGCGGCGAGATCCTGGACCAGATTGCAAAATCACGAACCCATGCGAGCTACAGCCACACGGCCATCGCGGTTCCCGATCTGGAGCATGCGGAAGTGCTCAAGCACCTGACGGGCCCGACCGACCAGCGGCTTGCGGCGTAGGGCGTTTTCAAGTTCGCGCGAAGAAAACGCGTCACAACAATCTGGAGCGGTTCTGAGTCAATCAGAACCGAAAGTATCCTCGTTGCAGACGAGAATTTTTGCACTCCGGAACACCTTGTTTTAGGAACACGGTTTCTGCGCTCCCGTTGGCCCACACAACCAACCAGGAGTTTGAGATGAAGAAGCTCATCATTGCGACCGCCGCCCTCGGCCTCATGTGCGGCTCCGCCTTTGCGCAGAACCAGACCGGCCCCGCCGCGCAGACCGACAACATTCAGAAGCCCGGTATGACCAACACGGACAAGGGCACGATGAGGAGCGGCACCACCGGCATGAGCCATGACGGCATGAGCAAGGGCGGAATGGTGAGGCCCGACGCCTCCGGCCAAGGCGGCTCCGGCCCCGGCAGCGACCAGGGCGGCACCAGGACCCGCAGCAACATGAAGTAAGCCGGTTTCCTGTACGGCTTGCTTCCCGGCCGCGTCGCTTCCCACAAGGCGGCGCGGCCATTTCATGACGCGGATCTTTTTGGAACCTGTCGCGAATGCACGCCTCACAATCGTGCGCGCACCGGAACGGTCAGGTCTCGCCGCGAGTTGCCCCATCTCCAGCAAGGGAGATCGTCATGAGCGTTGAAGGTAAAGTGAAGGAAGGCGCCGGATTCATCAAAGAGGAGATGAACGAACACGGCAAATCCCGCGAGAGCCAGAAGAAGGCTCAGGAAGGTCGTGACTTGCGCAACGAAGGCCGGATCGAAGACGGCAAGCCGCCAAAGACGACCAAGCCCGGCACCGGTCACTAGGGCGTTTCGCGCGAAGTGAATATCGGTTCGCGATAATTCCCTGGCCAGATTTTCGAGAACCGCCTCCGGCAATCGGGGGCGGTTTTTCGATTCACGCGCCGTCGCGTGCGGAGTATCGCATATGAACAAACATGTGGCTGGAAGCTCGACTGCGGCCATCCTTCGAGACGCCCGCCTGCGGCAGGCCCTCAGGACGAGGGATGAGTATGCGCCAGCATTTCAACGCGGATGGATGCAGCTGAGCCTCATCCTGAGGAGGCCGCGAAGCGGTCGCCTCGAAGGATGGGGCGCTCGCTCCAGCAGCCTTTCTATCGCATCAGCGCAACTGTTCCTTAATGGGTTTCTCGCCTAGATTGCGTATCAATAAGCGTGGCGGGGCTTTGTGCGGATCTTCGCGGGTGTACAGGCGATGCGCGGGGTCGCTGCGCTGTCGGTGGTCTGTGGACACGCAATCAGTGCGCGACCCGATATGGTCGGGCCGGAGCTCGCCGAGGGCGCGCTGACGATTCTCGCGAGCGGCGTCGACATCTTCTTCGTGATCTCCGGCTTCATCATCGCGACCACGGCGACGGCACAACACAACCCGCTGGATTTCGCTTTCAGACGGGCCCTCCGAATTTTTCCGCTCTATTGGCTGGTGTTGCTGGCGGCGTTTGTCAGCTCTTCCTGGATCGCGCTTGCGCCGGGCGACCGCCCCGCTCTCGACCTCGGAACCATCTTCGCATGGACATATCCGAATTGGTACCTCGGGCCGGCGTGGTCGCTGGCTTTCGAACTGCACTTCTATGTCGCCGTCGCGGTCGTCTTGGCGATCAAGCCGGACCGGCTGTTCGAGATCTTGTTCGCCGGATTCGGCCTGGTCATTCTTGCTCTCGTCTTCGGCCTTGAGTTCGGGATCTACTTTCATCCGCTGGTGCTGGAATTCGGTGCCGGCGTTGTCATCGCCTATCTCCAGAGAAGCGGACGATTGCGCTTTTCGCGCCACTTCCCAGCCGTTTCCGCGGGCCTGTTCGTGGCCGGCTGGTACTGGATTTTCGTGCACGGCGCGATCGACGCACAGTTCGCGCGCGTCCTGACCTATGGCGTAGGTGCGGGATTGCTGATCCATGCTGTGATCGCTGCCGAGACCGAAGGACGATCCTTCTCACCGGTCCTGCAATGGCTCGGCAAGATTTCGTACGCGCTGTATATCGTCCATTATCTGGTGGTGAAATGGATCGCCAGCTTTGACGGACTGTGGCGTCTGTCGATCGTCGGGACAATCATCGCCGGCATCCTGCTCTCCATCGGTCTCGCCGCCGCCTTGCACGTCGCCGTTGAGACACCGATCCTCGATTGGGGACGCAAGGCAAGTCGCAAGATAAGTGTGATGCGCAGACGCCGATCGCTGCCGGCCGTTCCTTGATCACTCCCGACGCTGAATCCGGGCAAGTGCGACCCTTGCTGCGTCATGAGCGAGTCACGAACAAATAAGGAACAAAAGGCGTCAGCCGGCATTGAACCTGAAAAGGAGAGATCGCCGTGACTGACAACAAGATGGCTGACAACACCGCGGACAACACCCAAAAGGATCCGAAGGATTGGGTCTCCGGCGACGACCCGATGACCGGTGCCCAGGAATCTTACCTCAAGACCCTCGCCGAGCAGGCCCACAAGGAGCTGCCCAAGAAGGATCTGACCAAGGCAGAGGCCTCAGAGCTAATCGATACGATGCGGCAGAAGGCCGGGCTCGAGAAGTAAATATCTGGCATCACCGTCATTGTCAGGTCACTTCGGCGAACCGCGAATTGCCAGCTTGAAGACCGTAAGGACGACGAAGGCGGGCGCCCCGTAAACGATGGCATTCACGGCCCAAGTGATGGCGACGCCCAGGAAAACGGAACTGCCGACAGCTCCCCAGAAAAGGTAAGCTGCGGATATGCCCGGCATCTCCCATGCCATCACGGCGATGGAGTAGTCGGTGAGCTGCTCCATGACGAGCAGCACCGTCGAAACGAGCGCCCCGATTGCCAAGGCGACGATGAGAACGGATTTCATGGTCTTCAAAGGCCCAACAGCCCAATCAGTATCGGAATCATGAAAAAGGCTGCCAGGCCGAGGAGACCTCCTACGGCAACCTTCACCCAACGCCGTTGGATCCTCGGCTCGAGCCATGTCGCCAGTTTGACCCAGAGCGCATACGCCCATCCAGCAACAATCGAGCGGATCAGTGCGAACAGAAGCTCGCCTAGAATATTGGCCATGGCGGTTAGTCGCGTCATCTCCGCGAGGAGTTCATCTGCCAACGGCTAAACAAGCCTGTCCACCCGTGAGTGAGGTGGCCAAATTCCGCGGTTTTGGATCACCGTTCTGAGGGCCCGGTTAGCGCTGTGGAGGTGCTTCGCGTGAAGGGGCTCGTCTTCTAGCGCTTGATCTTCTGCGCACTCCCGCTCTTGCACATAGCAAGACTATTCCAGCGGCGCGCAGTGGCATCGGCACCGTCACCGTTGAAACCGCCCTTCGCTTCCTCGGCTTTGCAGCAGGCTTGCGAGAAGCCAGCCTGCAGGCAGAGCGTCATGCTGCCCGCAGCCCTTGCCGTGTCCGGAGCCGCACACCACGGCGCCACGAGTGAAGCAACCAAAAGTGCCGTTCTAAAACGCATTGAATCCCCCAAGGTCGGACCGGGCGAGCAAAGAGGCCTCGCGCTCAGGTAATGCACAATCTTTGGGCGCGCCAAATTGAGCCGATTGTCACCGCAGTCTCCTCAAGCTCGCGTCTCCTCGCGTCCTTCGCCGCTTAGTCCTCATGTTGCGGAGCAAGGAAAGAGATTTAGAATCGCTTACGATTCTTGATGCCATGCGCCCGCCTCCGTGAAAGGCAGCCTAGCTTTTGCAAGCTGCCGTTCAATAGAGGTTCGAGGGCATGACAGGCGCTAGCGCTCCTACTTTGGCGGCGCTGCTACAGCCATGTCGTACCCAGCTGTATCTCCATAGGAGCCACTCGGTCCGAATTCCACTGGCCCCCAAACAGGGATCTTGGCACTACCACTGATCTTTTTCACTAGCGATATTTTATAGTGGCAGCCTACTGAGCCAGCCTTGTTTTCGAGCGCGTAGGCAAAGGTTGCGTATTTTTGCTCGCCGATACAATGATAGACGCCAACGCCTTCCGGAATAATCCGCTTCTTGAATCCTGTACATACAGCGTAGTTGTCGGGGTGAAGGTTAAACGTAATTCCATCAGAGCTGGTCTCGTTCAGCTCTTCTCTTGTCAGATCCCCCGAGAGGCCGATATCGAATATCGGAATTTTGAATCCCGCACCGAAAATACCGTTATTGGTCTGGCTGTCCTTCCAAGTGACAGCCATCTTTTTGTCGAGCGGCAGGTTCGCAGCTTGCAATTTCCTGCCGATCTTTCCTGCCTCACAACGCAGGGAATTGATCATGATGTCATCAGGAACGCCCTTGCCATTCTGCGCGAACACCGAACTGGCAAACGCAACCGAAAGCCCTCCTGAGAGTACCAAAATCCTCAAACCCATTGCCCCCTCCAATCAAAAAGAAGCACAATTTAGCGACACAGCCAACGGTTGTACAGAAGGTTTTAGACGTTCTTTTGAAGCAAATGCCTCTCGCTTCTGCTTCAGCGCCTTCATCTCCTCCCACATCCGACGAGGTACCGAGCCTCCAAAGCCTCTTGTATTACGGTGACAGTGTATTACGGTGACAGTGCACTCAAATAGCTGAGCTCATCCGTCCTCTGCCGCGGATGGCTTCGGCCCGCGCTTGGCTGGCTTGAGCACCCGCCCGGTCTGGCGCTCGACTCGGGCCATAAAGCGGTCGTCGCCGAGCGGGCGGCCGATGCTCTCCGCCGACCGCAGCGCGCCGAACAGATCCGCCTCCGGCTCGGCTGCCAGTAAATCGGCAAAGTTCGGGAAGCGATCGCGGACCGGCGCGAGCGCGGTGAGGCCATCGTCCCGCCCGCGCAAATGGGCGCGCGCACTCGACCACCGCCAATCCTGCGCCCGCTTCACCAGGCGCGCGCGCACAGGGTTGAGCGAGACATAGCGCAGCGCGGCCGCAAGATGATGCTCGTCCATCGCGACGGCGCCAAACCGGCCCTGCCAGAAATGGCCGGTGCGCTTGCGACGCGCCTGAACGGTGCCGGCATAGCTTCGATGCACGCGGGCCATCGCGCGGCGCAGACCGTCAGGATCGGACGGCACCAGCACCAGATGGACGTGGTTCGGCATCAGGCACCAGGCCCACACCTCGACATCGGCCGCCTGGCAATTCGCCGCGAGCAGATCGCGATAGAGCGCATAGTCGGCGTCGTCGAAGAACGTGCGCGCCCGGCCATTGCCGCGCTGGGTGACATGGTGGGGGTGACCGGGGATGACGACACGAGCAAGACGAGCCATGCCGCAATATGTGCTGAAAATCGCGCTACGTCAATTTAGTGCACTGTCACCGTAATTCCAAGGGAAATTCTCGCACAGCGATGATTTCTGGCATGACTGGAGACCGTATAGCCGCCAAACCCAAGAAATCTTAGCTTTTGCAACTCTGACTAAGTCGGCTAAAATCGGAAAGAGAGATAGCCCTCTTTGAAACCTGTAAGACTGCTCCAAAATGACTCGCTGGGAAGCTCTTGTTCGCTTCGACGACGAAATCCGAGATGCTGCGACGAAGCTCATGCCATTTGGCTCATTTTGGGTCGATAGACTCGGGCAGGCATTTTTTGCGTTGAACGAAGATCGAGCATATCTTGCCAACATCGTCAGCCGTTTGGTTGAAGAGGCCGCGTTTGAAGCGCGCGAAGCCGAAGAGGCAGCAGCGCTTAGTTGGCTAGCTGCCGTCACGCCGCTGCCCGACGGCCACGAGATCAGTAAGGATTGCCTCGCCGTTCTGATCGAACTGCGAGCTCGAGGCTACCAAATCGAGAGGCAGAGTATTGACATTGCGATTAGTCGCAGGGGCAGAGGCACGTCGTACGTTCGCTCGAACGACGAAATTCTTCGGCTCGGAGGCATTTTGCTCCGTGTGCCTCGAAACGGATGATCTGCTTGTTCTTTTTTCCCGGCGCCGTCCTTAACCGCCCTTTGAAGCTGGATGGCCTCTCGGACGTGCGCTCGCGTAGAACGCGTCGTCATACCGGCGTGGGGCTGCCATAGTGCATTGAATTTATTCGCCACCGTCGTCCTGCTAGCTGCGCTGGCTTCGGTTCACGCTCGGCTTGTTTTTACTTCAGAAACCGTTCCGCCCCTCACGCAGCCGTGCACCCGCCGGTGGCTTTGGCCCTGCCCCTCCCTCCACTTTCCTGCTATCCCCTCCCCGCCGTTCCGGCCCAAAGCAAAACCCCATCCGCCCAGGGAGCAACAACCATGCGATACCTCCACACCATGCTGCGCGTGCGCAATCTCGATGTCGCGTTGAAGTTTTACCAGGATGCGCTGGGGCTGAAGGAGGTGCGGCGGATCGAGAACGACAAGGGGCGTTTCACGCTGGTGTTCCTATGCTCGTCGGACGATCTCGAGGCGCTCAAGAAGCAGCCCTCGAGCCGCGGCGCGCCGCTGGTCGAGCTCACCTGGAATTGGGACGAGGAAAAATACGGCGAGGATCGCTTCTTCGGCCATCTCGCCTATGAGGTCGACGACATCTACGCCACCTGCGAGAAGCTGATGAAGGCCGGCGTCACCATCAACCGTCCGCCGCGCGACGGCAACATGGCCTTCGTCCGCTCGCCGGATCTGCACTCGATCGAGATCTTGCAGAAGGGCGACCCAAAGCCGCCGCAGGAGCCGTGGTCGTCGATGCCCAACACCGGCCATTGGTAGGCTCGCCGCTGGAACAAGCCCGTGCCGCCAGCGTTCTCTCTTCGACAATGCAATTGGAGGAGGACGCGATGGGACGCGGAATTTTGTTATGGATGCTCGGTGTGCCGATCCCGGTGATCATCTTGTTGTGGCTGTTCTTCGGCCGCTGATCGCCTGACCAGCTTGACCTTGCAATGAAAGCTCCGCCTCAGGCGGAGCTTTTTGCGTGCGGACCTTTTTGCATGAGAGGATCGGCGCAATCGCGCGTCGCTCGCCGCAGTGGATTCCGCTATCACCCGCGCTTGTCGGATGGAGCGCACGCGTCATCCGGGATTGATGCTGCCGAAGCACCCCGGATTGCGCTTCGCTCCATCCGGGCTACGACACCAAGAAAACCCCGGGGAGGATGATGTGCCGGACCAAAAGCTGACGATCTGGGGCCGCGCCAATTCGGTCAACGTGCAGAAAGTGCTGTGGTGCCTCACCGAGCTCGGCCTGGCTTACGAGCGCATCGACGCCGGCATGGCTTTCGGCAAGACCCGCGAGGCCGACTATCTCGCGATGAACCCCAATGCGCGGATCCCGACGCTGGTCGAGGGCGACTTCACGCTGTGGGAATCCAATTCGATCATGCGCTATCTCTGCCTTGCGCACGGGCGCTGCACGCAAATCTATCCCGAGGCGCCGAAGCTGCGCGCCAGCGTCGACCGCTGGCTCGACTGGACGCTGTCGATGGTGCAGCCGGTCGACCGTCCGGTGTTCTGGGGCCTCGTGCGCACGCCGCCCGCCGAGCGCGACATGATCCAGCTGCAGAAGAATGCCGATGCCGCCGCCGAGGTCTGGGCCATCGCCGACCGCCTGCTCTCCACGCGCCCGTTCATGGACGGCGATGCGTTCACGCTCGCCGACATCGCAGTTGGCGCCTATGCGCGGCGCTGGCTCGGCGTCGAAGGCATCACCCGGCCCGCGCAGCCGCATCTGACGCGCTGGCTCGCCGAACTCGGCAAACGGCCCGGTTTTGCGCAATTTGTGGCACCGCCGATGTCGTGAGCGGTGACGCGGCTTAAACTCCGTTGAGAGCACGATGAATCGGCACTTCGCCGCGCGCCGCCGGGAGGTGGCGGCTACTGTGCATGGGGTTGTTTTCGCGTTTTTTGTTAAGGCCAGCCGCGCTCGAACAGCAGCACGCAGAAAATCAGCACGAGCGTCACGGCCGCGGTGGCCAGCCGCGCGGTCCAACTCAGGCCGCGGCCGATCCACCACAGCAGCGCGCAATACATCACGAACGGGACGATGATCTCGGGCCGCATGATATCCGGCGGCATGAACGTCAGCGCCTGACCGTGGTCTCGATGCTGATCGAGCCGCCGATCTTCACGCAAGTGCCGGTGCTCTCGACCAGATGGAAGCCGCGGCCATAGGCGGCGCAGGAGCCCGCTTTCGCGCTCCCGCCGGCACCCTTGAGCGGCAAGGCCTTGCCGGCCTGTGGACGCTCCGCAGGCGGCAGACGCAAGGCTTCCGCCGCGGCCGCGGACATGGTCAGCAACGAGATCAGGATGAGGAGCGGCGCACGCATGCGGGCCGTTCTAGCCCGGACAGGCGCCGCGCGCCATCGGGGTCGATTCCCCGGGGATCAGATGAACTTGATGCCGGCCGATTTGCCGCGGCGCCACACCACCTGACAGCTCCGCCCGGTCCGCGCATCGCGTGCGAATGCCATCCGGATCACGCCCGGGAGCTGGCTCGCATCCTCGTCCAGCGTGATCTTGGCGCCCGTGGCGGAGATGTCCTGGACCAGGCATTGCCGCGCCGCGAACCCGCCGTCGAGTGTGATCCAGGCATGCTGCGACAGCGACTTGCGGGCTGCGCGCTTCTTGGGCGGTGGCATCGGCTCAAATTCTCCCAGTCCAGCGCTAGCTCAGGGAACCTAAGAAACCGTTGAATTCGCCCCCGACCGATCCGGGGTGGGAGGCTATCCACCGGTGCCAAAAGACCGTTCCCGAACGGCTTGCCCAGGGCGCCAAAGGCCATTATAGGTTCGCCCGCTGCAGCCGCAGGGCATGACTCGGGCGGCCAGCGGCCGTGCCGCGAAAAGCGGCGGGGCCCTGGGTTTGCTCCCTTCGTCTATCGGTTAGGACGCCACCCTTTCACGGTGGAGAGAGCGGTTCGATTCCGCTAGGGAGCGCCATCATCCGGCCGTTTGGATGACGCGGCGAAATCTGCCGCCCCGCATGAACCTGCCTGCCCCTCGCCTCCGACCAATGTCCTGACGGAACCGGATATGCAGGCCCATGGCGCAGCAGAAATCTCCCTCGGACGACCAGGCCGGGATTGCCTCGCCGGCGCCGCCGCCATGGATCCACCGCACGGCAGCCTACGCGCCGGAACGCCGCGCCAGAATGCTGGAGCACATGGCGCGCGCCAGATCGCTGCCTCGGGCCACGGCTGCGCCGTCGCATACGGCCGGCACGAACATTCTCGGTGACGCGTACGGCTACGCCGTGCTGTTCGGCATCATCGCGCTCCTGTTTCAATCGCGCGTTCCGCTCTACCTCGGCGCCTTCCTCTTCTTCAGCGATGGCGAGCGCATCGAACTCGCGCTTGGAAAGATCGGCATCCGCCTCGAGCCCGGCACGATCGGGCCCGACATCATCAAGGGCTTCGTGTCCCTGTTCGGATGGTTCGCGCTGCTGGCATCGTTGAAAGCGTCCGTCCCCGCGTCGCTCTCGACATGGATGCTGCCGGACGCATCATGGTCCTTCCTCGCCGGAATCGCTCTTTTGTTCGCCGTCATCGAAGCAGTCGCAACGCGCGCGATGCAGCATGCATTGCCGTGGTTCGGATTTGAGAGGAGACCGAGCAGCCTGGCCTGCGCGACGATCAAGCTCATCATGGCCATTGGCGTGCTGGCTCTGCTGGTGCTCCTCGGATGACGCGATCGTGAGGTCGCAGGCCTGATAATCGCGGCGCTATGCCGCCCGTTCCGATCGGCATGTTTACCAAAAATTTACCCCTGCTCGTGAGCGCCGGTATCATTTGCTTAGAATTTGATTGCTACCGTGGAACTACGGAAACCCTCCGAACCACGATTGGCGCCCATGTCCGTCGCAGAATTCCTCAGACAGCGTGCCGTGCAAGTCACCGTGAGTGGCAGCTACTCGCTGCCGCGTTGGTACGATTGCGAGGGCAAGCTCCGGACCTTCGCCTGCCGCACCAGCCGCGTCTCGCCGTTCCGCATGATGGTCGACGTTCCCGTGGTCGGCAAAGTCGGCGAGCGCGTGACCTCCTACTTCCAGGACTTTGGCGAATTCCAATGCACCATCAGCGCGACGCTGAAATCGGGCTTCCTGATGGAGCTCGACATGACGCGAGCCCGGCGCGCCTGGATGTCGGAAAAGCTGACCTGGCTCGAGAAGAAGCAGAAGGACGCCAGTGTCCAGGAGCTGCGGAATGACGCGCGCTTCGTTCCGCAGGTCGCGCACACCTTCCTGACGCTCGCCGACGGCAACACCCATGCCTGCTTCATCATCGACGTCTCCACGGCCGGAGTCGCCATATCCTGCGAATACGATCCGCCAGTGGGAACTCCGCTTGCGGTCGGCGCTTGTGTCGGGCGCGTGATTCGCAAATTCGAAAACGGCTTTGCTGTCAAATTCGCGGAAAAGCAGTCGCGGGACGACGTCGTCCGGCTGATCGTCCGCTCGCCCATGCTGCAATCGGCCTGATCCGCCGGCCTCGCCGCCCTATCGCAGCCCTATTTCGAGATAAGCTTTTGAAGGTCCGCGCCTCGTGCCGGGCATCATTTGCAGACTTGCGATCGGGGGACCGAATGGCAGTCGACAAGATCACGGTCGATAAGATCACCTGGGACAAGGTCGGCCGGGTCACCGAGCCGGGTCGCTACATGTACACCTTCGGCTGGCTCACCATCACCGCCGGCGATCTCGATATCTGGAAGCAATACCCGCAGGCAGCGTTCACGCTGATGGTGCAGCAATCCGAGCGGGACGCGTCCATCGGCGAGGAATTCCATCTCGGCGCCTTCGACGTGGCGCCCGACGCACCGCCGCCGTTCACCACGCATTGAGTCAAAGCGGGCTTGGGAGCGGCAGCCCTGCACGTGGTGCAGGCCGGGGAAGGAACGCGGTGGCATAGCGGTTGCTTTATCAATGCCATGACTCACATCCCCGCCGTCGACCAGGCCTTCCTGCTGTTGATCATCGTGCTCTGCCTTGGCACGTGCCTTATCCGCGCCTTCTGGGAGGTGGAGCAACTCCGGGCCCGCCGGACCGCGCCGCCATCCCGCGCGACCAGGCGTGACTAGGCCGTCGGCCGGACGTGCGTAGCCCGGACGGGGCAATCCCGGCTCTGGACTTGCCGCGGCGACACGTTCATCGTGAATCGAAGAAACCTGCACATTGCCTTGATCTGACTTACCAATCGCGATCCGATGACAGGCGCGCGACCGTTGTCAGGGATGACGAGGTGATTCTGTCATGCGATTGATTGCGCTCCATATTCTACACCTCGGCGACCGTCCTGATGAACGTAGGCTGTCACGCTTGTTAAGCGACGCGACAGCGAGCGCATGACACAAGGTCGCATCGGACAATGTGGATAAGCAGCTCAAGGGAACCTATTTTCGGCGCCGATGTACCTGATTGAAGCGTTACCCACCGTCATCGGAACGGCCGCCATCGCCCCGGCGCTGCTGATGCTGTGGCTTGTCATCGCCGCCGAGGAACGCCCGGGACCGCCGGCCCAGGTCTGGACCGCGTTCCTGCTCGGCGCGGCCAGCATTTCGCTGCTGGGCCTGGCCCGCGCCCCTTTCGCCAAAATGGTCGCGGCCCCGGACAACCCGTGGGCGGCGCTGGCCATGCATTCGATCTTCGGCGTCGCGCTGCCGGAGGAAGCGGTCAAGGTGATCGCCATCGTGCTGGTCGCCTCGACCAAGCGGCGGACATTCGCCAATCCGATGGACACCGTGGTCTATGGCGCCGCGGTCGGCCTGGGCTTCGCTGCCTACGAGAACCTCGCCTATCTCGTCCAGCACGCCGAGATGTGGCGCTCGCTGGCCGCCTTGCGCAGCGTGCTGACCGTGCCGTTCCACGGCGCACTCGGCATCATCGCCGGCGCCTATCTGACCATCGCGCGCGCCGGCACGGCGCTGGGTGCGAACCGCCATCATCGCGACTGGGCCCGTCTCTCCAGCCGGCTGCTGATCTTCGCAGGCCCGCTCGCCCTGCATTCGGCGTTCGACTTCCCGCTGCTCACACTCCAGCGCATGCCGGATCTCGATCCGACGCTGCGGATGTGGTTGGGCGGCGCGAGCCTGCTGATCGGCTTCAGCTCGATCGCCTTCGCCATCCGCCTGGTGCGGCGCGTCGCGCGCCATCACGCGCCCCGGACCGAGGTCGCGCGCGAGCGCCTCAGCCAGCTCCGCCGGATGTGGGCGCTGCTGCTCGCGGGCGGCGGCGTCGGCTTTCTCGGGCTCGCCTTCGTGCTGACCTCGATCCATCACTGGCTCATCAACCCCGAGCGCAATCTGACCCTGGCCCTGATCCCGATCGGCCTGGTCTCGATCCTGCTCGGCCTCGCACTTCTGATCGTCACGACCGCGATCTATGTTCTCGGGCGCAACCGCATCCGCACCAGCGGCGAAGGTTTTTCGTCGGCGCACGGCGGCGGCTGAGCCGCGGGATGGCAAGCGCGGTGTGCACGTACTAGACTGGATCGAGCACACACCTGTCGACCCGGAGCCCGCCCATGACATCGCCTGAGGATTTTTCCCGGCTGCAATCCGCCATGAGCCGGACGGTCAAGGCACATTGGAAGGCCTTCCTGTTCGAAGGCATCCTGCTTGCAGTGCTCGGCGTTGCCGCGTTGATCCTGCCGCCGCTCGCAAGCCTTGCGATTGCGATCTTCCTCGGCTGGATGTTCCTGATCAGCGGCATCGGCGGATTGATCGCCACCTATTGGGCGCGCAGCACGCCGGGCTTCTGGTGGTCGCTGATCTCGGCCGCGCTCGCGGTGCTCGCAGGCATGCTGCTGCTGGCGCGACCGGTGCAGGCCGTGCTGACGCTGACCATCGTGCTCGGCGCCTATTTCCTCGCCGAGGGCATCGCCACCATCATGTACGCGCTGGAGCATCGCCGCGAGCCGGGCGGCCGCTGGTCGTGGCTCCTGATCTCGGGCCTCGTCGACATCGCGATCTCGTTCATGGTGATCACGGGATTGCCGAGCTCGGCCGAATGGGCGATCGGCATCCTCGTCGGGATCAACTTGCTGTTCGGTGGCGCCACGCTGATCGGCATGGCGCTGGCGGCGCGCAAAAGCAACAGTTGAGGCGCCCCGTGACCCTCACCTCGCTTAGGGGGTGACAACCCGCCGATCGCGCGCTATATGACTGGCCATGATCACCGTCACCACCAGCTTTTATTGGTATTTTAGCTACGACAGCTCGCTGGCGGTGGGAGGATCACGCTCAATCTGACAAATTGCAGCATCTAGTCCGAACAGCCGCCAGACCTGGCGGCTTTTTTATTGGCCGGCAGGGTCTCAAAATGACAAGGAGCCCGCCGTGCTGAGCACGACCGACGATCTTCGTATCCGCGAACTGAAAGAACTGAGCACGCCTGAAGAGGTGATGCGGGAAGTCCCGCGTACGCTCACCGCGACGCGCGTGGTGATGGCGGCACGCAACGCCATCCACGCGATCCTCAATGGCCAGGACGACCGGCTTCTGGTCGTGGTCGGCCCCTGCTCGGTGCATGATCCCAGGGCCGCGCTCGAATACGCCGAGCGCCTCGCGAGCTTGCGCGAAGAGCTTGCCGATCAACTTGAAATCGTGATGCGGGTCTATTTCGAGAAGCCACGCACCACGGTCGGCTGGAAGGGCCTGATCAACGATCCTGATCTGGACGGCAGCTTCGACATCAACAAGGGCCTGCGGCTGGCGCGCAACGTGCTCTCGGCCGTGAATAATCTCGGCCTGCCCGCCGGCACCGAATTCCTCGACATGACGACGCCGCAATACATTGCGGACCTCGTGTCCTGGGCCGCGATCGGCGCGCGCACGACCGAAAGCCAGATCCATCGCGAGCTGGCCTCGGGGCTGTCCTGCCCTGTGGGGTTCAAGAACGGCACCGACGGCAATGTGCGCATCGCGGCGGACGCGGTGAAGTCGGCCTCGAATTCGCATCATTTCATGGCGGTGACCAAGCTCGGCCGCTCGGCGATCGCCTCAACCGCGGGCAACGAGGATTGTCACATCATCCTGCGCGGCGGCAGCACGCCGAATTACGATGCGGCAAGCGTCGCAGCGGCCTGCAACGATCTGGCGAAAGCGAGCGTCGCACCGCTCGTGATGGTCGATGCGAGCCACGCCAATTCGAGCAAGAAGCCGGAAAACCAGCCGCTCGTGACAGCCGACATCGCCGGCCAGATTTCCGGCGGCGAGAACCGCATCATGGGGGTGATGGTCGAGAGCAATCTCGTCGCCGGACGCCAGGACGTTGTGGCGGGGAAGCCGCTCACCTATGGCCAGAGCATCACGGACGGATGCATCGACTGGGCGACCACGGCAACCGTGCTCAAGCAGCTCGCTGACGCGGTCGAGATCCGGCGCAACACCAAACGCGCAGGGCTGCACGAGCGCTCCGCCTGACCGAACGATCGCGGGCGGGGTGAGGCTGTCGCACCCTGCCCGCTGCTCCGGCGCCTAGCAGCCGCGGCAGATGCTCTTGATCTTCTTGTCGAGCGCCTGATTTTCCTTGCTGAGGGGATCGTTCGGGTCGCTCAGGTTCTTCTCGCTGGGCACGTCGCCGACGCGCGGCTGGCGATGGCCCACGGGTGCCTGCGGCAGCGATCCGGACGCCGCGCCGCCCGATGTCGATCCCTTCGTGCCGCCGGTCTGCGCGACCGCCGCGCCGCCGAGCAAGACCGCGAGCGATACTGCCACCATGATCTTCTTCATGTCTCTCCCTCCATTCCTCGAGCCAGAATCTCCATCACGACCAATCAGGTCTCGGGCGGATAGAGGTGAACGTCGCCGCAATAATCCACGATACGATAGCGCGTTTCCGATGCCGCATCACCCGCATCAGGTGCGGTATTTTGCATCGGCAACACGTAATTCGGTCCCACCGGCGACTTGCCGGCGCCGCCGGGAATGTCGATGACATAGTCGGGCTGACACAGTCCCGACACCCGTCCGCGCAGCTGCCGCATCAAATCCTGCCCCTCGGCGAGCGTCGTTCGCAGATGCGCCGTGCCGGGCGCGAGATCGCCGTGATGCAGATAATAGGGCTTGATCCGGCATTCGACGAAAGCTCGCATCAAATCCGACAGAGCGGTCGGGTTGTCATTGACGCCGCGCAAAAGCACGGACTGGCTTACCATGGGAATTCCGGCATCGACCAGCCGCGCGCAGGCGGCACGCGCGGGCCCCGTCAGTTCGCGCGCATGGTTGGCATGCAGCGCCACCCAGGTGGTGGCGCCTTCGACCTTGAGCGCCCCGACCATCTCCTCGCTGATGCGCGCGGGCTCGGCCACGGGCACGCGGGTGTGAAGGCGGATGATCTTGACGTGATCGATTCCGGCAAGATCCGCCATGATCTCGCTCATCCGCCGCGGCGACAACATCAGGGGATCGCCCCCGGTCAGGATCACCTCCCAGATCTCGCTGTGCGATCGGATGTAGTCGATCGCGGCGCGATAGGCGCCGTCCGAGAGCGCGTTCTCCTTGCCGGGTCCAACCATCTCGCGGCGGAAGCAGAAGCGGCAATAGACCGCGCAGACGTGAACGAGCTTGAACAGCACACGGTCGGGATAGCGATGCACGATCCCGGGAACCGGCGAGTACGGATGATCGCCGATCGGATCTGCGTTCTCGCCCGGCTGCATCTCGAGCTCCGCGGCAGTCGGAACGAATTGCCGCGCGATGGGATCGTCGGGATCGGACCTGTCGATCAGATCGACCAGCGCCGGCGTGATCGCAACCGCATAGCGTGCGGCAACGCGATCGAGCACCGGCAGCGCTGTGGCTGATACCAGCTGCTCGGCAACAAGTTCGGCCGGCTCGCGCAATGTGCGCGCAAGATTGCTCTTCATCATGTCTCGCTTAACGTTTCATCTGCAGGTGGCGTCCAGACCACCTGATCAATTCGCGATGCGCCGCTCGCCAGCATCACCAGCCGGTCGAAACCGAGCGCGACGCCGCTCGCCTCCGGCATCGCCGCGACCGCGGCCAGAAAGTCCGCGTCCAGAGGATAGGCTTCGCCGTAGCGGCGTTGCTTCTCCACCATGGATTGCGTGAAGCGCTTGCGCTGCTCCTCGGCGTCGGTCAGTTCGCCAAAACCGTTGGCGAGCTCGACACCGCAGGCATAGACCTCGAACCGCTCGGCAACGCGGGGATCGCCTGCCTTCACGCGCGCCAGTGCCGCCTCTGGAGATGGGTATTCGAACAGAATGGTCAAACGGCCCTGCCCCAGATGCGGCTCGACATGCTCGACCAGAACCTTGCTGAAGATGTCGGACCAGGTGTCGTCCTCGGCCACACGGACCTTGCCGGCAGCGGCCCGGGCAAGCGCGGCGCGGTCGCCTTCGCCGCCGGAAATGGTCGCAAGCAGGTCGATTCCCGCAAACTGCTCGAAGGCGCCGGCCACCGTCACAAGTTCAGGCTCGGCGAAGGGATCGGCGGTCCGGCCGCGGAAGGCGAAGGTGCCAATCCCGGTCGCTTGGGCGGCGCGGCCGATGAGGACGACGCAGTCGGCCATGATGGCGTCATAGGGGGCGCCTGCCCGGTACCATTCTAGCATGGTGAATTCGGGCAAATGCAGGTCGCCGCGCTCGCGGTCCCGGAACACCCGGGCGAACTCGAAAATCCGGGTCTCCCCGGCCGCCAGCAGCTTCTTGCAGGCGAATTCCGGCGAAGTCCGCAAATATCGGCTCACACGGCTGCCGTCGGGTCGCACGATCTCGGTCCGGGGGGCGTGCAGGTGGGTCTCGTTGCCCGGGGAGACCTGGAGAACGGAGGTTTCGACCTCGACAAAGCCCTGCTCGGCGAAAAATCCCCGTAGAGCCCCGGTGATTGCTCCCCTGGCCTGCAGGAAGGGCCGGCGGTCGAGATGCCGCGAGGGGGACCAGAACGGCGACATCGGCTTGTCCCCAGCCATTAACCGGCCGTCCCGCAGGCCAGCAAAATGCTGGCATCCAACGGCAAAACCAGTATGTTGCGGCCCGAAACGGGTGCCGCGGTCTGATTTGGGGCCCCAGGTCCCCCATCAATTTGACCACGTCCTGGCCCGAGCCGGGCCAAGCAAGCAGGAAATACAGCTTTGAGAGTCATCGCCAGTTCTATTCGCAAGGGCAACGTGATCGAGCAAGACGGCAAGCTATATGTCGTCGTGACCGCCGAGAACATCCATCCCGGCAAGGGCACCCCGGTCAGCCAGATCGAAATGCGCCGAATCTCGGACGGGGTAAAGATCTCCGAGCGCTACAAGACCACGGATCAGGTCGAGAAGGCCACGATCGAAGAGCGCAACTACACCTTCCTGTATGAAGATGGTGACGGCTATCACTTCATGAACCCGGAGACCTATGATCAGGTCCAGGTCTCCAAGGACGTGATCGGCGACGCGGCGGCCTATCTTCAGGAGAGCATGACGGTCAAGCTGTCGCTGCACGGCGCCAATCCGGTATCGATCGCCCTGCCGCAGCGCGTGACGCTGGAAGTGGTCGAGACCGAGCCCGTGACCAAAGGCCAGACCGCCTCCTCGTCCTACAAGCCCGCCGTGCTCTCGAACGGCCTGCGCACCACGGTGCCGCCGCACATCGCCGTCGGCACCCGAATCGTCGTGATGACCGAAGACGGCTCCTACTCCGAGCGCGCCAAGGACTGACGGAACCAAAGCGAGCGCAACAGGTGCCGCCGGGGGGCGAGACAGTGGTTGGGAAAAATTTCCGCTTCGTCTCGCAACTTCTGGCGTCGCTTTCGCTCCTCATTGCCTCTCCGCTCACTGCGGATGAATTCCGCAGCCCCTCGCTCACGGCGCTGCGCGTCGATTGGCGCGCGGCGCTCGATCAGCTGCGCACCGAAATCAACGCCCATCCCCGGGTCGCGGACGATTTCATCTTCGCGCCCCGTCGTTCGGTGCCGCGCTATGATCCGCGCACGATGCCGGCGCTGGTGCAGCTCAACGCGATCTCCTCGCAATTCTTCACCGGCATCTCCCGCAGCTCCGTGCCCGTGCTGCTGCCGTTCGACGCTGCTGCGCATTTCGAAGCACGGCGCAATGGTGCGCCAGCGACCGTCGCGCTGTCGCGCTACCAGGCCGACTTCAATTCCGTCGACATGTTCGATGCCGGCCCCGCCGGCTACAGCGCGACCTTCTCGTTCGAGCCTGGTACCGGAGACGGCATGCCGAGCCGGGTCTTCGCAAGACCGGTCGAGGTGCAGATCACGGGTTCGGCGCTCGTCTATGACATTGCCGATCCCTCGGGCGGCAAGGGCGAGCCGGTCAAACCGCTCGCAGCGCTCTACCCGGACCTGCGCAAATTCATCCGGGAAGGCTATGTGCGCTACGCTTTCACCCGTTTCGGCGTCGCCTATGTGGTGTCGATCCAATGCCTCGACAGCGTCGCCAAGCCGCGGCGGCTTGCCTGCAAGGAGGCCTATCCGGTCGCCGAGCGCTTCCTGAAGGCGCTGCGCGTGGCGGGCGGCCAGCGCATGCGGCCGCTCACGGACATCGCTTCCAACATTCTCGATCGTCCCGCGGCGCGTTCCCCGGACTTCACCTATCGGCCGAGCGGCGACATCATCCCGAACACCGGTTATCGCAAGCAGGGCGGCCATCCCGACGTGATGGCCTACGCACAGATCCGCTTTCCTCTCGAGAAGGCGCCCGCTTTCGTACACTCGCAATCCTATGCCAAGCGCGACAAGATGGAGAGCACGACCGCTTACCCCTGGCGCGACAATTTCTGCGAATCCCGCAGTTTCGAGGTCTGGCAATGCGGCGGCGGTTATGGCCATCAGGGCGAGGACATCCGCGCGGCTGAGTGCCCATCGCCTGGTGAAGGCCGCCAAGCCTGTGATCCCAAGCAGCGCGCCATCGTCGCCGTGCGCGATGCGAGGGTCATACGCGCTTCCAAGGACCAGGCCGTGACGCTGCAAATCAACAGCCGGACCGAGCACATCCGTTTCCGCTACATGCATATGAACCCGCAGGCGCTGAACGCCGATGGCCTGCTCAATGGTCGCATCGTATCGGAGGGTGAGAAGATCGGCGTGGTCTCGAACTATCTCGATCATCCCGCCGGCACCTCGATGCACCTGCATTTCGACGTGCAGGTGTTCACCCGCGACGGCTGGATCTGGGTCAGTCCTTACGTCACGTTGGTCTCGGCGTACGAGCGTCTGATCCATGCCCGCGGCCGCGAGGTCGGCCCGGAGATCGCCGGCACGCCGCAGCCCGTGGCACATGCGCTGCCGGAGGACGTGCTCAAGCCGGACCTGCGCGAGGGATCGGGCGGCGACGAGAATTGACGCTGCTTGCGCCATCTAGACAGCCAACCAAACTGTCTGATGACGGTCCTATGACAGCGAATTGCACGCACACCGCCTGACCGGCCCGGCCTCCTTATGACGGAGCCTTCTCTGGCCTCGAAATTGTCTGGCCTCAGAATTGCTTTCCTCCCCACGGATAAACAGGATGAAGGGAAGCACATGCGTTGTCTCACAATAACGGCCATTCTGGCCGTCGGGCTCGGCGTGCCGGCTCATGCGCAGGAATTGAGCGGGACCTTGAAGAAGATCAAGGACACCGGCGCGATCACACTCGGCGTGCGCGACAGTGCGGTGCCCTTCAGCTATATCGACGAGAAGCAGAAGACCGTCGGCTACGCCATCGACATCTGCATGAAGATCGTCGAGGAGATCAAGGCCGAGCTGAAGCTGGACAAGCTCGCGGTCAACGAGAACCTGGTCACCTCGTCCAGCCGCATTCCGCTGATGGCGAACGGCACCGTCGATCTCGAATGCGGCTCGACGACCAACAACGCCGATCGCCAGAAACAAGTGTGGTTCACCAACACGCATTTCCTCACAGCGAGCCGCTTCGTGTCCAAGAAGACTTCGAGGCTCGACCAAATCGCCGATCTCAAGGGCAAGGCCGTCGTCTCCGTCTCGGGCACCACCAACATCACGCAGCTCAACAAGGCCAATGCGGCCCGCTCGCTCGACATCACCGTGATGAACGCGAAGGATGTCCCCGAAGGGTTCCTAATGGTCGAGACCGACCGGGCCGTGGCCTTCGTCATGGACGACATCCAGCTGGCGGCGATGATCGCCTCCTCGAAGGATCCGTCGCTGTACGCGATCAGCACCGGCGCGTTCTCCGATCCGGAGCCTTACGGCATCATGCTGCGCAAGGACGACGCGCCGTTCAAGGCGGTGGTCGATCGCGCGACCGCAAAACTCTACAAGAGCCCGGAGATCGAGAAGATCTACAACAAATGGTTCATGGAGCCGGTGCCGCCGCGCGGCCTGAACTTCCACGTGCCCATGCCGGTGTCGATGAAGAAGTCGTTCGAGCACCCGTCGGACAACCCTGATCCAGCATCCTACGGCGGCTGACGAGAGAGCACGCTGGTAACGTTGCCCGGATGAGCGAAGCGACATCCGGGACTCACGCGACGACTGCCCCGGGTGTCGCTTCGCTCACCCGGGCTACGGATCAATCCAGCAACGTCGTCAGCTGCGCGCCCTCGTCTGCCACAAACACGGCGATCAGTTCCGCCGGCTCCGTGGTGCTGGCATTGGCCGAGACCAGATGCGTCGAGCCGGGCGGCTCGAAGAAGGACTGGCCAACGCCGAACGTCTCGACCGGACCGCCGCCGAGCTGAGAGCGGATCTCGCCTTTGGTGATGTAGGCGGTGACGGATCCTGCGTGACGATGCGGCCGCGAGAACCCGCCGGGGCCGTAGAACACGCGCACGATCGTGACGCGCTTGCCCGGCACGTTCGGCAGCGCGTAGGAGCCGATCGGTTCGACCTTGTCGAGCGGCGAGCTTTCGGCGGCGGTGGCGCAGAGCGGCGAGAGTGCGCCGGAGATGGTGTCCATCGTCACCGGCAACGTCTTCCCGATCGCAAACGCGCAGGCAAGCCCGCCGACGACGGCGATCGCCATCGAACGCGATGGCGCCGGACGCAGTGTGGTGGAAACACTCATTGCTGTCATCGTGATCTCCCTTCGTTGCAATCAGGATGCCGCCGCATTCGCTGCGACCGGCCGCGTCGCCGGCGTCCAGCGAAACGCCGCACCGAAACGGTTCCAGATGTTGATCGAGGCGACCGCCGAGGTCAGGTACGTCAGCTCGGTCTCGGAGAATTCACGGCTCGCCTCGGCGTACACGTCTTCGCCGACGCCGTCGGGCAGGCAGGTCAGCGCCTCGGCCCAGGCCAGCGCGGCACGCTCCCGCACCGAAAAGATCGGCGCCTCGCGCCAGACCACGAGCAAATTGAGCTTGTCGACGGGCACGCCGATCCGCTCCGAAAGCAGGATGTGATGCTGCAGGCAGAAGGCGCAGCCGTTGATCTGCGATGCCCGCAGCTTGACCAGTTCGAGAAGCTGCTTGTCGAGGCCGGCCTTGGCCGCGACCTGACCGAGCGCCAGCACCAGCTCATACGCGTCGGGCGCGATCCTCTTGAAATCCTCGTATTCGCTGCGGGCGTATGACATTGCCGTTCACCTCGTGGTATTGTAAGAGTGCTGACACATTATAAGAGCACTTACATGTTGCGCAAGCCGCCCGATATCACGAGATCGCAACCGCGGCGGAAGGCCCCCACGTCTGCCCCGGCGGTGCGCGTGCCAGCCCCAGGGGAAGGCAAGCGCGGCGAGCAGGGCTATCTCGGCTATCTGCTGCGCCAAGCCCACGCCGCGGTCCGTCTGACGATGGAGCGGTCGCTGGCCGATCTCGGTGTCACCTCACCGCAATTCGCGGTGCTGACCATGCTCAACGCCTATCCGGGCCTCTCGGGCGCCGACGTTGCCCGCCTCACCTTTCTGACGCCCCAGACCGTCGGCGTCATCATCCGCAATCTCGAACGCGACGGTGCGATTGTGATGACGCCGCATCCCGTCCACGGCCGCATCCAGCAATGGACACTGACGCCGCGCGGCGCGACGCTTTTGAAAGCGTGCCGGGAAAGGGTGATCGCGTTGGAGAAGCGGCTGGCCGCCGGGCTCGATGCCAAGGCCGAGGCAAGCATTCGCCGGTGGCTCGCAGGCATCGCGGCCGATTTGCAGGAGGACTAGGCGAAGCGCGCTTGCCGCTGGCGGGACCTAGTCGCCGCCTCCTCCGTCGCCGCAGCCGCCACCATCCGAATCCGAGAAGTCACTGACGGCGCCATCGCCTTGAATACCGCGCCCAAAGTTCTCCGCCAGGATCATCAGGATGACGACGAACAACCCGGCGCCGAACGGCCAGGGATTAGCGCGGATGATGTCGAACAGCTCCTGCATTCACGCATTGTGCACAGAGGGAAACAAACCGACCGTAAAGTTGCAGGCTCAAAATTCGGGACATCCGTTACGGGCGCGCGCCCTATTTCCCCTTCAACACTTTCTTAACCTCGCCATCAGGCCAGGTCTCGCCCGCGGCAATCACCCGGACGCGGCTTTGATCGGTGTCATTCACCAGCTCATGCGAACTCACCCGGTCGCAGCTTCGCTCCAGGCGCAGGTCGGTTTCGGGCTTCCAGCTCAGCGTGGTCGCGAGATCGCCGGGAAAGATCTGCCATTGCGATCCGTCGTCGAGTTCGACGACATGACTTTCCGCATGCGCGCGTATCTTCATTCCACCCCGAATTATCGATGAACGGACTGCGTGCGACGGCAGGCCCCGGCCATCGGCCGGGGCCCCACTCCATCAGTCGTTGTCGTGATGAATCACGGTCTTGCTGCGATTGCCGAATTCATCTTCCTTCTTGATCACCGTGGTGCGATCGGCAGGTTCACGCTCCTTGATGACGGTGGTGCGGTCGCGATCGCGGTCCCGCTCACGATATTCGTGAGACTGTCCGACCGTCACGCCGGCACCGACCGGACCGACGTGAACGCCGACTTCGTCGGCAAAAGCAGGCGCAGCGATGGCGGTGACCATGGCCGCGGCAAACAGATATTTCCTCATCTTCTTCTCCTCCAAATTGGTGCTGGGGGAATGCGGGAGTGCGACAGTTTGTTCCGGGGAACGCGGGGCCCGCGTCTGTTCCTCCAGTTCCAGGAACCGGTCACAGCCGCCATGTTTCCCGCTAGAATGCATCCATGAAACACGCTGATTCTATATCCTCTCGCAGCCGCCGCGCTCTGCTTCGATCGACGCTCGGCGCAGCCGCCCTCATCGCATTCCCAACGCGCATCCTGGCCGCACCTCCGGGCTTCGAGGAATGGCGTGAGGGTTTTCGCGGTCGTGCAATGGCCAAGGGCATCTCGGCTGCGACATGGCAGCGCGCGATGGCGCGGGTCGAGCCCGACATGAGCGTCTTCAAGCAAATGCGCAACCAGCCCGAATTCCACGAGCAGGTCTGGCAATACATCAATCGCCGCGTCTCCGACTGGCGCATCATCAACGGCAAGATCGCGCTGAAGAACAACGAGGCGCTGCTCGCGCGCATCGAGCGCGATTTCGGCGTCGAGCGCGGTACGCTGCTGGCGCTGTGGGGCGTCGAGTCCGCCTATGGCGATCCGCTGGTGCAGCAGAACCACATGACGCCGGTGTTTCCCTCTCTCGCCGCCCTCGCCTGGAACGAGCCGCGCCGAAAAGCCTATTGGGAAACTGAGCTGATCAACGCGCTGCGCATCGTCGACAACGGTTGGAGCACGCCTGAGCAGATGCAGGGATCCTGGGCCGGCGCAATGGGGCATTCGCAATGGATGCCGGAAGTCTGGCTCAATGTCGGCATCGACTATGACGGCGACGGCAAGGTCTCGCCGTTCGGCAAGCCCGACGATGCCCTGGGCTCGACCGCAAAATATCTCGTCAATCGCGGCAAATGGCACCGCGGCGAGCATTGGGGCTACGAGGTGCGCACGCCCGGTGAGATGAGCGGCAGCCGGACCTATGCGGCTTGGCAGGCGGCCGGCGTCACCCGCGCCGACGGCCAGCCGTTTCCGCAAGCCTCCGCATCCGCGCAGATGTGGACGCCGGTTGCAGGCGGGCCGACATTTCTGCTGGGACCGAATTTCAACGCGGTGAAGAGCTACAATCCCTCGATGAACTATGCGCTGGCGATCTGCCATCTCGGCGACCGCTGCCTCGGCGCCCCGCCTTTCATCCAGCCATTCCCCGGCTCCGAGCGCGCATTGACGCTCGCCGAGGTGCAGGAGATGCAGACGCGCCTGACCAAGGCGGGTTTCGATACCGGCGGCACCGATGGCCGTGTCGGCAACGACACCATGAAAGCGATCAAGGACTTTCAGCAGCGCGCGGGCATCACGCCTGCGGACGGCTATGGCGGGCTGAAGGTGCTGGCGAAGCTGCGCCAGGGGTCTTAGTTATGGCTCCATCCGGGCTACGACGCGATCGCTAGTGCCGGTACTGCGGCTCTTCCGCATCGAGCTGGCGGCGGATTGCGGCAAGATGCAGCCGCGCGGATTCGGAATCTCCCTCGCGCATCTGCCTGTAGGTTTCGGCCGCAATCGCGGGATCGACCGGCAGCACCTGTCGCCCGGTCGACATCGCCAACACCTGCACCTCGGCGGCGCGTTCGAGATAATAAAGATCGTCCCAGGCCTCCGCGATGGTCGGCGCCAGCACCATCACGCCGTGATGCTTCATGAAGATGATGTCGGCATCCCCCACGGCCGACGCGATGCGTGCGCCTTCGCGGTTGTCGAGTGCGAGGCCGTTGTAGTCGCGGTCCACGGCCGTTCGACCGTAGAATTTGAGCGCGGTCTGGCCGGCCCAGATCAGCGGATCCCCCTCGGTCATCGACAGCGCCGTGGCGTAGGGCATGTGGGTGTGGAAGGCGACCTTGGCGCGCGGCAGGCGCTTGTGCATCTCGGCATGGATGTAGAACGCGGTCGCCTCGGGCACGCCCTCGCCGTCGAGCACATTGCCGTGGAAGTCGCAGATCAGAAGTTTTGACGCGGTCAGCTCGCGGAAGGCGTAGCCGTAAGGGTTGACCAGGAAGAGATCGTCATGGCCCGGCACCACGGCCGAGAAGTGGTTGCAGATGCCCTCCTCAAAGCCGTTGCGCGCCGCCATCCTAAAGCAGGCGGCAAGATCCTCGCGCGCGCTGCGGATCGCGTCGCTCGCGAGATCCGGACGGTTCGATCGAAACGTTGCTGGCGTGGATGACGAAGAGTCAAGGCTGTGCGCCATGGCGGAAGGACACCTCTGTCGGTCGGAAGACGCCCGCGTTGTACAGGTCCGACGCCTGCGCGTCAGCCCCCGCGGGCGCCACCCTGCCCTTCGCAGCCCGCGCGGCGGGCTATTGCCGCCGCTGTACGCCGCCGGCATTCATGCCGCCGTCGATGACGAGCTCGCTGCCGGTGACGTAGCGCGAGGCATCGGAGGCCAGATACAGCACGCCAGAGGCAATTTCCGCAGCCTGACCGGCGCGGCCGAGCGGCGTTACGACGCGCGCACGCTCCTCGGGATCGATCGGCGCATTGCCCTGGTTGCCGGTCGCGCCGGTCGGGATCTTGCCCCAAATCGGTGTGTCGATGATGCCGGGATGGACGGAGTTGACGCGGATGCCGTCACAGGCCGCCGCGCACTCCATCGCGATCGATTTTGCGAACAGCCGCACGCCGCCCTTGGTCGCCGAATAGGCCGACAGCCCGGGCGCGCCGCGCAGGCCCGCGAGCGAGGACATCATGACGATCGAGCCGCCGCCGGTCTTGCGCATCAGGGGCAGGCAATGCTTGACCGAGAGGAAGACGCCGTCGAGGTTGATCGCGTTCTGCTTGCGCCAATCGCTGAGCGTCATGTCGACGATCGAGGGCACGGCAATGCCGATGCCGGCGTTGGAGACGAGAATATCGAGCCGGCCAAAGCGCTTCGCGATCTTGGCTGTGATCTCGATCCAGCGCTCTTCGCTGGTGACGTCCTGCTCCAGGAAAATCGCCTTGCCACCGGCCTTGGTGATGCGATTGGCGAGCTCGGGGCCGCGCAGCTCGTCGATGTCGGTGGCGATGACGGTGGCGCCCTCGCGCGCGAACATCTCGACGACGGCCTCGCCGATGCCGGAGGCGCCGCCGGTCACCAGCGCGACCTTGCCCTCAACCTGCCCTGCCATGTTCACTCCCTTTTTTGCTATTCGTTTTTTGTTGTTTGCCGGACCTATCTAATCATGGATGGTCCCTGGTCGGGTAGCGCGACGTCGACGACGCGGAATTGCACACGCTCGGCGCCTTGGTAGCGATCGAGCGACAATGATCCCGCGACATGCAATTGCTGGCCGCGATTGGCAACGAGCGCATTGCCGAGCTTCTGTCCGATCGAACGGAACGCGATGCCGTTGACGATGGCGCCGTCGCCCGACTTGAAGCGTAGCCTCAAATGTGCCTGTCCCACCTCGTCGGCATAGACGAGCTGGTGCGCCGGCAGCGCCAACACGACTTCCGGATTGCCGCTGCCGAAGGGACCGGCGCGGTTGAGCGTCGTTGCAAGCTCGGTCGTCACCGCGCGCGCGGAGACCGCGCCGTCGATGTAGAGCTCGTTGACGTGGCGCGCCTCGGCAACGTCGCGGGCCAACGCATGCTCGAGGTAGGCGCGAAATTCGGCGAGCTTTTCCTTGCGCAGCGTGACGCCCGCGGCCATGGCGTGGCCGCCGCCCTTGAGCAGAATGCCGTCGGCGACCGCCTGGCGCACGGCCTTGCCGAGATCGACTCCGGCAATCGAGCGGCCGGATCCGGTGCCGATGCCGCCGGGCTCCAGCGCGATCGCGAAGGCGGGCCGCGAGAACTTCTCCTTCAACCGGGACGCAACGAGACCGACCACGCCGGGATGCCAGCCTTCGGAGGCCGTCACGAGCACGCCGATCTTGTCCTCGAGCCCGATCGAGGCGAGCGCCTCGGCTTCGGCCTGCGCTTCGGCCGCCTGCTCGATGATCCGGCGCTCGCTGTTGAGGCGGTCGAGTTCGGCGGCGATCCGCGCGGCCTCGACGCTGTCACCCTCCAGAAGCAGCCGCACGCCGAGATCGGCGCGGCCGATGCGGCCGCCGGCATTGATGCGCGGCCCCAGCATGAATCCGAGATGCCAGGCCTCCGGCGGGCCGTTGAGCCGCGCCACGTCCATCAGCGCGGTGTGGCCGACATGGTCGCGCCGCCGCATCGCGATCAGGCCTTTGGCGACGAAAGCGCGGTTGAGACCGATCAGCGGCGCGACGTCGGCAACCGTGCCGAGCGCAACGTGATGCAGCATGCCGAGCAAATCCGGCTCGGGCATCTCCGCGGTCCAGAAGCCGCGCTGGCGTAATTCACGATTGACCGCGACCAACGTCACCAGCACGAGGCCGACGGCGGCGAGATGGCCGAGGCCGGAGAGATCATCGAGCCGGTTCGGATTGACCAGCGCATCGACCAGCGGCAGCTCCGTGCCGGCTTGGTGATGGTCGATCACGACGACGGACATGCCGAGACGTTTTGCTTCGGCGAGCGGCTCGATGCTGGTGGTGCCGCAATCGACGGTGACGAGCAGCGTGGCGCCCTTTTCGGCCAGCGCACGCACGGCTTCCGTGTTGGGCCCGTAGCCCTCGAAGATGCGGTCGGGAATGTGGATCAGCGGATCGAGCCCGCAATGGCGCAGATGCCAGGTCAGCAGCGCCGCCGAGGTCGCGCCGTCGACATCGTAATCGCCGAAGATCGCGACCTTCTCACCGTTCCCTGCGGCATCCGCGATCCGCTTCGCGGCGGCCTCCATCTCCGTCACCGTGAACGGGTCCGGTAGGAGCTTGCGGATGGTTGGATCGAGGAAATCTGCGACAGCGTCGCTGTCGACACCACGGCCCGCCAGCACCCGCGCCAGCAGCTCGGGCAGTTGGTGGCGCTGCACGATGGCAAGCGCCTTCGCCGCCCCGCGCCCATCCAGCCGGTCGCGCCAGAGCTTGTCGGTGAGCGAGCGCGCCACCCCCAGGAATGCCTGGGGCGCTTCGACGGGCAAGGCGGTGGCGGGCGGCGTCATGAACAGCGGTCGGTTTGAGGAACCTGGGAGCCGGAGGTATTGCATCGCCCGGCCGACGGAACGATTGGCCCGCAATCCCCCGGGATTTGCAATGTCTGCGCCGCACAAAGCGGTGGATTGCCGCTTTGCTGCGCGGACTGACTATCATTTGAGCATTCCGCAAAACAGCAAATTAAGCAGGCGTTAGGCGGAATCTTCGAAAAAGAATTGTATTCGATCTGTCAGTGATTGTTCCGGGTTCGTTGCAGATCAGACCTCATTGCCAAGGGAAGCCCCCGATGTCTGCTGCGCTGGGTCTCAAAGCCAAGCCGATCGCAAATGAATCCGCCGAGGATGATTCCGACATCTCCGCGCTGATCAACCGCCTCACGGCGGAGGTCAACCAGATCGCGGTCGACAAGACCAAGTCGATCCAGCAGATCACCAACCAGATGAAGATGCTGGCACTGAACGCGCTGATCGAAAGCTCGCGCGCCGGCGCGCAGGGCGCAGGCTTCGCCGTGGTGGCGCAGGAGGTCCGCGGCGTCGGCCAGCAGGTCGAGACCATCGCCCGCGAGCTCGAAAGCCAATTGACGAAACGGACCGGCGATCTCGTCTCCTCGATCGACCGGATGAGCCAGCGCTCGCGCGGCGAGCGCATGGTCGATTTGTCGCTCAACGCCATCGAGCTGATCGACCGCAACCTCTATGAACGGACCTGCGACGTGCGCTGGTGGGCGACCGATTCCGCGTTGGTCGATTGCGCGGCCTCGCCCGACGGCGCGGCCGTGTCCCATGCCTCGCAGCGTCTCGGCGTGATCTTGGGGGCCTACACCGTCTATCTCGACCTCTGGCTCTGCGACCTCGATGGCAACGTCATCGCCAACGGCCGCGCCGATCGGTTTCACGCCGTCGGCCAGAACGTCGCCCACACCAAATGGTTTCGCGAGGCCAAGACCCTGCGCTCCGGCGACGACTATGTCGCCGGCGACGTCGAGAACCAGCCGCTGCTCGGCAACGCCCAGGTCGCGACCTATTGCGCCAGCGTCCGCGCCGGTGGACAGGCCAACGGCACGCCGATCGGGGTGCTCGCCATCCATTTCGACTGGGAGGCACAGGCCCGCGCCATCGTGCAAGGCGTGCGTGTCGGCGACAGCGACAAGGCGCGCGTGCTGCTGGTCGATTCCAATCTTCGCGTGATCGCCGCTTCCGACGGACAAGGCATTCTCAGCGAACGCATCTCGCTGTCGCTCAATGGCCAGCGTTCCGGCTTCTATCAGGACAGCTCGGGCACGCTGGTCGCGTTCCATGCCACCCCGGGCTACGAGACCTATCGGGGTCTGGGCTGGTATGGCGTGATCGTCTGCGGGGCGTAAAGCTGAAGGCGGCCTGCCTATCCAACTCAAAACCGTGAAAACAACCCCATGCACAGTAGCCATCTGGTTGTTTTCATGACGGTTTTTTTCGCCGTTTCACGCCGGCAAAACACCGGCACGCATGCCATCATGGCGTCGTTCGCGGTCCAGACTCAGAGCGCTAGGCTCCGGTGATATCGTCTTCGACGGCCTGCATCGTCGCAATTCCAAGCGTTTGCGACGGACGCTCCCCGAACATTGCCAGGTAATATTGCGAAAACCGGCCGAGCTCGTAAAAGCCCTGTTGCATGGCGACGGCTGTCACGGTGGTCGAGCCAGGTGCGCTCTGGTGCAGGATCGAATGAACAGCGCAGAGACGCTTGTGCCTGAGGAAGGTGACCGGGCCGAGACCGAATACCTCCTGAAAGGCGCGGTGGAGGGTGCGCCGCGATACGCCGAGCGCCGCGCAAATTTCCGACACGTGCACCGGACGGGTGCCCGCGTCGTCGAGAAACTCCTCGACCTTGCGAATCAGCCGTCGCGCGGAAGGCAGCCAGCCGTTGCCATCGGGTGGCAGCGACGACGCGACGTTGGCAGCCATGCATTCGGCGATCGATCGTTTCCAGAAATCGGCCGTTGATGGCGTCAGCCCATATTTGTTGTCGCGTAGGTGCGACATGATCCGGACCAGGCGGCGCGAGGCGATCGCGCCGGTCTCGATGTGCGCGCGGAAATGACCGCGGCTGCGCCAAGTGTCGGGGTCGCTCAGCCGTGCTTCTCCGCCGAACAGCGTCGCGACCTCGTTGAGGTCGAACCGCATGGCGGCGTAGGCGGAGCCGCCGTGAAAAACACCGTCATGTTCGAGCCGCGGCGGAATGACGAGCACATCGTTGAGCTGCATGTCGAACGACCAGTGGGCGACGCGCTCTTCGGCCGCGAGCAGCATCCCGATGATCAGTCTGTCGTCGCTGGAAACCCGCTGCGTGCGCATGCCGACGTTGAAAGCACCAATGCTGAGCGAGAAGTCGCCGATTCCGACATGGGATAAAGTTCCGCGCAACCGACCGCGGCCGAGTTGCATCACATCGACATGCGAGCCGTGGACGGCCTGCTGAAGACCTTCGAAACCATCCAGCTTGCGCGAATCAACCAGAAGGAATTGCCCCATGGCTGTACCGTGTTACTGAAGCGCGACAATTCTGCGGCACGCGATAGCAAAGTACCACTACAACGCGAGGTGGGTACGACAAGCTGACTTCGCGTTTTCAGGCAAGTCATCGCCGAATTTGTCGCAAGATTTGCTCTCAAATGCCTCTGCACTGAAGGATCTGAGCCATGGGGCACTAGGTCTCACTGCCCGGGCAGACTGGCACAAATTGCACATCACAGCCGTCCAATCTTCGAGTATCATTTGCAACCTTAGCGATATTAAGCGGAAGCGTTCTGCGGGTGGCAGAGCGCACGCGGCATGGATTTGCCGCGTGTTCGAAGACGTGCGTGCAAAGGAAAGAGATGTGGACGCAATGCAGCGTCCTCCTCTGCCCGGAGCGCCAAAAAAGTGGGGGACCAGACAATGCGTCCAATGGGCCGGGCAAGGAGCCATCGTCGAAGTCTGCCAGAGGTAGCGCAGTAGCATCGGGAGGAATGCGGGTATCGGAGCTTCCACCATGTTGCGAGCGGATCTGGATCACTGCGAGTGGTTGCCGGATGATTTGAAGACCGGCGAGATGGTCTTCATTCCCGGCGGAACCTTTCGCATGGGGTCCGACCATCATTATCCGGAGGAAGCGCCGAGCCATCGCGTCGCTGTCGACGGCTTCTGGATGGACCGCACGCCGGTGACCAACCGACAGTTCAAGCAGTTCGTCAACGCAACCGGCCATGTCACCGAGGCGCAGATCGTTCCCGATCCGAACGATTATCCAGGCGCGCTGGCAGAGATGCTGTACGCGGGATCGCTGGTGTTCTCACCGCTGCCGCGCATCACCGATCTGACCGATTGGAGCCAGTGGTGGACATTCTTGCGCGGCGCCAACTGGCGTCATCCCTATGGTCCCGGCAGCAACATCAAGGACCTCGACGACCATCCCGTCGTTCACGTCTCCTTTAGCGATGCGGCAGCGTATGCCCACTGGGCCGGCAAGGACTTGCCGACGGAGGCGGAGTGGGAGTTCGCCGCGCGTGGCGGCCTCGAGGCGGAGGAATACGCCTGGGGCGATGCGCTGGTGCCGGGCGGCAAGCACATGGCCAATATCTGGCAGGGCAACTTCCCCGTCCAGAATCTCGGCGAGGATGGGTACGAGCGTACCTCGCCGGTCATGGCCTTCCCGCCGAACGGCTACGGTCTCTACGACATGATCGGCAACGTCTGGGAGTGGACCTCCGACTGGTGGTCGTCGAAGCACGCCGCCGACGCTGCAAAGCCCTGCTGCATCCCCAAAAATCCCCGCGGCGGCGGTGAGCACACAAGCTACGACCCTCGCCTCCCCGACATCCAGATTCCGCGCAAGGTCCTCAAGGGCGGCTCGCATCTTTGCGCGCCGAACTATTGCCGCCGATATCGCCCGGCTGCGCGGCACGCCGAGCCGGTCGATACCTCGACCGGCCATGTCGGGTTCCGCTGCGTGGTGCGAATGCCGTCTGTAACCGAACGCCAACGAGACGGACGTGCTGCAATCTAGCGAGCGCCGCTGGCGGATGCCGGCGTCAGCGGTGCGCTCCGTGCGTCGGACTATTTCGATACGCAACTTTATCTATCGGCGATTGGACAGACGTCTTCAGCATTTTTGGACAAGGCAGGCCGGTTACAGGCAAGAGCCTGCCCCATTTCCCCGGTAAGAGTCGCCTCATCGCTTTCGCGACGCGGGCGCCGTCGATCCTGAAAGGCTCGCGCTCGCAACGTGCCGAGGAGATAGGCCATGAAGATCGTCGTGATCGGCGGGACCGGATTGATCGGATCCAAGCTCGTAACGAAGCTCAAGCAACAAGGCCACGACGCTGTTGCGGCTTCGCCGAAGTCAGGCGTGAACGCCGTGACCGGGGAAGGCCTCGCAGCCGTGCTGGCGGGTGCGGATGTCGTGGTTGACGTTGCCAACGCGCCGTCCTGGGAGCCTGCCGCCGTGCTCGAATTCTTCGAGCGTTCGAGCAAAAACCTCGCTGCGACCGAGGCGGCTGCGGCCGTGAAGCATCATGTGGCGCTCTCGATCGTCGGGACCGAGCGCTCGCCCGACATCGCCTATTTTCGTGCCAAGCTGGCGCAGGAGACCATCGTCAAGGCATCTCCGGTCCCCTACTCGATCGTCCGCGCCACCCAGTTCTTCGAATTCCTCAGCGCCATCGGTGACATGGGTGCGGCCGAGGGCCGGATCGTCGTTCCATCGGCATTGTTTCAGCCGATCGCAGCCGAGGACGTCGCCGATCGCCTTGCGGAGGTCGCGATGGGCCAGCCGCTCAACGGCACGATCGATATCGCAGGACCTGAGAAGGCGCCCTTCAACGAATTCATCGCACGGCGCCTGAAGGCGTCCGGCGACGCTCGACCCGTGGTGGGAGACCCAAAGGCGCCGTACTACGGCGCTCCCATCGACGACACATCGCTGAACCCTCTCGGCGAGGCGCGGCTCGGCAAAACGTCGCTCGCAACATGGCTCGCGAGACTTTGAGGAGATTCCCATGCGCAGATTGCTGATCGCAACCGCTGTTTATGCCGCATCATTCCTGACGACCCATGCCGCCGAGACGGCGCCACCCACGGCCAAGGTGACGGTCGTGTTCGACCAGGCGCTGCCCAATGTTCCGGGCAAGAGCATGAAAGGCGTGCTGGTCGAGTATGGTCCCGGAGGGTCCTCACCGGCCCACATCCACGCGCCCTCGGCTTTCATCTACGCCACTGTCCTGGAAGGCGCGATCCGCAATCAGGTCAATGACGGCCCCGCCAAGGTCTTTCACAAGGGCGAGAACTTCTCTGAAAAGCCCGGCGACCGTCATGCCGTCAGCGCCAATGCCAGCGACACCGAACCCGCAAAATTGCTGGCTGTCTTCGTGGTGGATACGGCCGACAAGGAGCTGACGATGCCGATCCCGAAATAGCGCACAATCGGCGAGCGGCGTTGCCACCTCGAGGCGTTCGTTCATCCGGGGCTGCCCACGAATGCCACCGGCGTGCCTTTCGAGACACGGCCGGCGACGCGCTCGGCATCCCAATTGGTCAGACGCACGCAGCCGTGAGATTCCGCCTTGGAAATCTTCTCCGGCGAAGGCGTGCCGTGAATGCCGTAGCCCTCGGCAGACAGGTTGATCCAGACCGTGCCGACCGGATTGTTCGGGCCGGGCTTGATGGTGAAGGGCTTGCGGGAATGGACGCCCTTGAAACGATAAGCGGGATTGTAGCGATAGTACGGATTTCGGCTGACTTCCGTGACCTTGAGCGTGCCTGAAGGCGACGGCTTCTCTTCGCTGCCGACCGTCGCGGGATAAAATCCGATCAGCGCATTCGATTTGTCGAACAGTTTTACAGTCTGCCTGACCTTGTCGACCTCGATCCTGTCGGCCTTGGTGGAGATGCCCTCGCCTGCGCCTGATGTGTCCACCACGACGATGGTGTCGCCGGCGCGATCGAAATGGCGCCCGGAGTTGAGCGCGGCCAGAAGCTGCTCGCTCATGTGAAATTTCTCGGCCAGGGCCTCGCGCGCACTGGTGAAGCCTAGCTTTGTAAGCTCCATCATGTCCTCCATCTTCGACGGCAGCTTTTTCAGGAAAGGACCCGCCACGTCCTGCTCGGTGATGGCATAGGTCATCGTCACCGGCCGGTCGTCCGCCCGTAACGCGGTCCAGACATCGTCCGTCACGGTGTCCGAAACCGGCAGCTGCCGCGCTTCGGCATAGGCCCGCAACGCCTTTTTGGCGTTCTCGCCGAACCTGCCGTCGATCTCGCCGGGCGAGAAGTGCGCGCGGTCCAGCAGGACCTGCAACCGGACACCCGCCGCGGTCGGCTTATCGTTCGACAGGGTTTTCTTCGACGGCTCAGCGACCTTGATGGCAGCGGCGTCGATCTCCGCGGCGAACGCCGGCGGCGCAGCCAGAGCGAAGACCAGAAAGATGCAAATCTGCCCCGCTTTTCCGAGCGACATCGCCGGGTCCTTTCACGTTTCCGACGGTTCAGTGATCAACTCCCGAGCCGCGGCGGCAGCCAGTTTGCGGTACTGGTCTTCGTACTGCCTCGCCATTCGGCTCGCGGAAAAGCGCTCCTCGAAGCGGGCGCGCACCTTCCTTCGATCCAGCTTGCCCAATTCGCCGACTGCCCTGACGGCCTGCTCCTCGTTCTCGACGATGAAGCCTGTCAATCCGTGCTCGACGACTTCGGGGACAGAGCCGGAGCGATAGGCGATCACCGGGGTTCCGCATGCCATGGCTTCGATCATGACCAGCCCAAACGGCTCCGGCCAGTCGATCGGAAACAACAGCGCAGCGGCTTCGGCAAGGAAGGGCTGTTTCTTCGCGTCATCGACTTCACCAACAAGCTGGATGTTCTTACCGTCGATGTTGGGCTCGATGTGCTTCCTGAAGTAGGCTGTCTCGGCGCGGGGGACCTTCGCGGCGATGCGGAGGGGCATCTGGACCGCACGTGCGATGCGAATGGCGTCTTCCGGACCTTTGTCTGCGGTGAGACGCCCGAGAAACGCCAAATAGGACCCCTGTTCGTAGGACGGACGAAACAGGTTGGACGGCAGCCCGTGCTGGATGGTTCCGATCCATTTCGCATCGGGAAGCGGCAGGCGCTGATGATCGGAAATCGACACAAAGCATGCTTCAGGGAATTGCCTGGCTACGTCGGGTAGCCCAGGCAAGTCGAGGCGACCGTGCATGGTCGTGAGGAACGGCACGCCGAGACGGCTGAGCAACGGCAACGACAGCCAGTCGACATGCGCGTGGATCACGTCGAACTCCTTCGCACGCCTTGCAATCGCCTCCATCAGCATGGCGCTCGCGGCCGTCGGGTCCGCCCCCTTCCGCCCGAGACGCAGCGCGCGTGGCCAAACCGGATGAAGCGCACCATTCGTCCTGGAATCGCCGCTCGCAAACAGCGTGACCTCGTGGCCGAGCTCGACCAGCCCATCCACCAGCCAGGCCACTACCCGCTCGGTGCCGCCGTAAAGTTTCGGAGGGACGCTTTCGGCGAGGGGAGCAATCTGAGCGATGCGCATGAGAGGCTACCCGTTAAACCGCCGCACGCACGACCAGAATGATCGCGGCGGACAGAAGGTTCGAAATCGCGAGCAGCGTCCAATTCGGCCTGGCACTTGCGGCCGCGACCCGGCAGACGAGCCCTTCCATGAGCCTCAACATTCGTCGTCAGGAAGCCGATCGAGGAAGGCAATCCCGAATTGCGTGAGTTCTTCGGCATCGCTCCCGCGCGCTTTCCATCTCCCTTGCAGATGACGCTCAAGCAGGCAGCGACGACTATCCGCGGCATCGACGTGGCGATGCCGGGCGCGGTAAACGGACCAAGCAATATCCACCGCCGTTCGTAGCGGGTCGTCGTCGACCATGTTCCAACTCCGAGATTGGAGACGTTCATGCGACGGCAACTCGTTACGAGGACGGAAGTTTCCACTTCTTCCCGGAAAGTCCGAAACTGCGCGGCCACCGCAGACACAAGCAGGCGCCCACCTCCCCGTCGGAGAAATCAGGCGACGCGACGCACGGCCATCTCCGCGGCGAGCAACACCGCGGCACGACTGGCACCGACTGATGCAATGCCTTGGCCGGCGATGTCGTAGGCAGTGCCGTGCGCCGGCGTGCAGATCGGAAATGGAAAGCCGCCGAGCAACGTCACGCCGCGATCAAAGCCCATCAGCTTCATCGCGATCTGGCCCTGGTCGTGATACATCGTCAGCACTGCATCGAAGGCGCCGCTTTTGGCGCGCAGGAACACGGTGTCGGCCGGGAACGGCCCTTCGGCGGCAATGCCCTCGCGCTGGCCGGCCGCGACCACGGGTGCGATGACATCGATCTCCTCGCGGCCGAAATTACCGCCGTCGCCGGCATGCGGATTGAGACCGGCGACCGCGATGCGCGGCCGGGCGAAGCCGGCATTGCGCATGCAGGCATCAGTCAGCTTGAGCGCGCGATGGATACGTTCGCCGGACAGTCGCGCGGCGACGTCCTTGAGCGGGATGTGGGACGTCACGCGGGCGTTCCAGAGCCGGTCCAGCACATTGAACTCGCTTGCGGGAGTTTTGAGTCCGACCACTTCGGCGGAGAACGCGATCTCATCGTCATACTCGGCGCGGGCCAGCCGCATCGCCTGCTTGTTGAACGGCGTAAAGCAGGCGGCATCGACCCGGCCGTCGCGGCCGAGTTCGAGCGCGTGCTTGTAGTTGGCAAGCGCGAACTTGCCGCCGGCGAGGCTCGCGATCCCCTGCTGGACCTCGCCGGGATCGAGGTGGCCGAGATCGACGAACAGCGTCTCGCCCACCGCCTCGCGCAGATCGGCCCCCTGCTCCACCATGGTCAGCTCCGGCTTGACGCCGGCAACGCGCGCGCCATCGTCGAAGATGCGGCGGTCGCCGATCACGACGATCCGGCAGCGGGCGCGGATGTCGTCCTGCACCACGAGCTTTGCTGTCAATTCCGGGCTGATGCCAGCGGGATCTCCCATTGCTAGCGCAATGAGCGGCTTTGCGGTCATATGATCACCTTCTCTCGAGCGGTCTCTCGAGCTGTGTTCTGGACTGTCGTCTCGTGGATCGACGGCGCAGGCTTGCGCAGCAAGCGCGCAAGCTGCAGCACGAGCGGAAGCAGCAACAGCACGATGCCCGCCACGATCAGGCATGTCACCAGCTTGTTGGCGAAGAATATCCCGAGCGATCCCTTGGACATCAGCATCGACTGCCGGAACGCGTCCTCAGCCTTGTCGCCGATGACGATCGCGAGCACGAGTGGCGCCAGCGGATAGAACAGCTTCTTGAAGAGATAGCCGACGATTCCGAAGCCGAGCATCATGACGACATCGAGATAGGAGTTCGACACCGAATAGGCGCCGACAACGCAGATGATCACGATCAGCGGCGCGATGATCACGAAGGGAATCCGCATCAGCGCCGCAAAGACCGGCACGGTCAGCAGCACCAGCACAACGGCGACGATGTTGCCGACATACATCGACGCAATCAGGCCCCAGACAAAGTCCTTTTGGTCGACGAACAGCATCGGCCCGGGATTGAGGCCCCAGATCATGAGCCCGCCCATCATGACGGCCGCGGTGGCCGAGCCGGGAATGCCGAGCGAGAGCATGGGCAAAAGCGCGCTGGTGCCGGCGGCATGATCGGCCGTCTCCGGCGAGATGATGCCTTCGACCTCCCCCGTGCCGAAATATCGGCCGCGGCGCGAGAAGCGTCGGGCGATGCCGTAGCTCATGAACGACGCCGCAGTCGGACCGCCCGGCGTGATCCCCATCCAGCATCCGATGGCCGCGCTCCGCAGCAGCGCAACGCTATGGCGCGGCAGGCGGACGACGGCACGAAACACCTCGCGCCACTCTATCTTCGACGAGACTGCGCGGGCATGAAACTCTTCTTCGACGGCGACGAGCAGCTCGCCGATGCCGAACAGGCCCATCACCGCGACGACGAAGTTCACGCCTTTGACGAGCTCGTCGACACCCATGGTGAGGCGCACGCTGCCGGAGACCGTGTCGATGCCGATGGCGGCGATCGCAAAGCCGATCGCCAGCGCGACGACGGTCTTGATCGGGGCCGCCCCGCCCATGCCGACGAAGCTGGCGAAGGCCAGGAAATAGACTGCAAAATATTCCGCGGGCCCGAAGGCGAGTGCGACCTGTGCCACCCATGATGCGAGGAAGGTGATGAGGATGACGCCGATCAGCGCGCCGAACGCCGCCGAGCCAAAGGCGGTGGCGAGCGCCGTCGTCGGCCGTCCGTCGCGCGCCATCGGGTAGCCGTCGAAGGTGGTGGCGACAGACGACGGCTCGCCCGGGATGTTGAACAGGATCGAGGTCACGGACCCCCCGAATAACGCGCCCCAATACATGCTGGAGAGCAGGATGATGGCAGAGACCGGCTGCATGCCGAAGGTCAGCGGCAGCAGCAGCGACACCCCGTTCGGAGCACCCAGCCCAGGCAGCACGCCGACGAGAATGCCGAGCAGCACGCCGATCACCATCAGCGCCAGATGCGGCAGCGTGATCGCGATGCCAAAGCCGTGAAGGAGTTCCCCGAGATTGTCCATCGGCCTCTCCGTCAGAAGCCGAATGCCGCGGCGAGCGCGCCATGCGGCAAGCTCACCTGGAACATGCGCTCGAACACGACGTAGAGCGCAAGCGCTGTCGCCGCCGCCATGCCAAGCGCGCGCGGCACGGATTGTTGTCTGGGGATCGCCAGCACCGCGAAGATGTACAGCGCCGAGGCGACGTACATCCCGGCCAACGGGATCGCAGCCACGAAAATCGCGGCCGGCACGAACAGGCCGGCAAGCCGGCGTAGCTCGATCGATGTGATGGCAATTGGGACGTTCGCCAGTGACGCAACCGGCATCAAACCGCGCACCAGATTGTAGAGACTTCCGAGCACGATGATGATCCCGGTCAGGAACGGAAACGTCCCGGCGTCCACGCCCGCGCTTGACCAGCCGATGCCGTTGCCGAGACTGGAAACGACGACGGCCACACCAAAGCTGCCGGTGAGAACGGCGGTCGCAAGTTCGAGGGCGCGGCGCGAGATCATGGGCCGCTCCAGCGAAGCGCCAGATGTTTGCTCAGTCCTCGTCCTGAGGAGCGCGCTTTGGCGCGCGTCTCGAAGGACGGCTCCGGACGACATCCCATCCCCGGCCATCCTTCGAGACGCCCGCCTGCGGCGGGCTCCTCAGGATGAGGACGGTGGTTGAACTCGGCTGCGCGATCGAACGCCATCGGCCGCCTCACTTGACCAACCAGCCCTGCTCGCCCGCGACCTGCTTGACGTGCTCGAGGTCCTCCTTGATGAACTTGTCGAGTTCGGCGCCGGTCAGGAACGTGTCGACCTGGGAGGTTTTCTCGATGTAGTCCTTCCAGTCCGGCGTCGCCTGCACCTTCTTCATGAGGTCGACATAGAACGCGGCCTGGTCCGGGGTGACCTTGCCGGGGAGCCACACCGTCCGCGGCTGCTCATATTGCTTGATGTCGAGACCCTGCTCGACGCAGGTCGGAACGTCGCCCCAGCCTTCGGTCGCGGTGACCTTGGCGCCCTGCGGCAGCCGCTTCGGGCTGAAAACGCAAAGCGGTCGTTGCGTTCCACCGCGCCATTGCCCGAGACTTTCGCTGGGATTGTTGACGTGGGAGTCGAGGTGTCCGCCGGCGAGCTGCACGGCAGTCTCTGCGCCGCTCTTGAAGGGGATGTAGGTCAGCTTGATGTGGCCGGCTTTCTCGATCATGCGGGTCAGCACCTCGTCGGTATCCTTCGACTGCGCGCCACCCATCTTGAATTCGCCCGAGGCGGCCGCCTTCAGATAGTCGCCCGCCGTCTTGTAGGGCGCGTCCTGCTTGACCCAGAGCAGGAACTCGTCCTGCGCCATCGCCGCGATCGCTGTGAGATCGGTGTAGTTGAAGGCGACCTTGGAGACGAGCGGCTGCTGCCAGGCATTCGACGTGCCGAAGATCACCTTGTAGGGATCGCCGGCGGACGCCTTGCCGTAGACATAGCCTTCCGCGCCGCTGCCGCCCCCCTTGTTGACGACAACGATCGGCTGCTCCACCAGCTTGTGCTTGGTGATGATGTTCTGCACCGCGCGCGCGAGATTGTCGGTGCCGCCGCCGGGCCCGGCGGTCGCCACGAACTCGATCGGCTTTTGCGGCTGCCAGGCGCTGAGCGCCGGCATCGTGCCGGCGAGCACAATTGCGGCGGAGAGCAGAAGTGTTGACGTCCGACCCATGATGTCCTCCAGCTGATTTTTGTCTCTTGTTGTTTTCGACATCCGATCAGGCGACGCGTTCCTCGCGTCTTCCTGATGCCAGGACGATTGCGCCTTCTTTTTCGAGCGCTTCGATCTGCTTCTGGTCGAACCCGTGCTCGACCAGCACCTCGCTTGTATGCTCACCGTAGACCGGCGCGCCCGTGCGCACTTTGCCTGGGGTCTGCGAAAACTTGACCGGCAAGCCGATCGTCTTCACGGGACCGAGCGTGGAATGCTCGACCTCGACGACCATCTCGCGCGCCAGCGTCTGCGGATCGCTGAGTGCCTCCAGCATGTCGTGGACGGGTCCGCAGGGCACGCCCTTCTCGTCCAGCGCCGCCAGCCAGTGCGCGCGCGTGCGGGTGCGGAAGCGCTCGCTCAGGACAGCTTCGAGCTCCTTCAGATTGGCCATGCGGTCGGCGCCATTGATGAAACGCGGATCGGCCGCGAGCTCGCTCGCGCCGAGCGCTTCCAGCATCAACAGCCAGTGCTTCTTGTTGGCGCCGCCGACCACGAGCCAGCCATCCGCGGCCTCGAAGGCCTGGTACGGCGCGTTGAGCGGATGGGCCGAACCCATCGCACGCGGTGCGGTGCCCGCTGCGAGCGCGATGGTCGATTGCCAGTAGGTCTGCACCAGCGCGGCCTCATAGAGCGAGGTTTCGACCCACTGCCCTTCGCCGGTCTTGAGACGGTGCGTGTAGGCCGCGAGGATGCCCATGCTCGCCAGCAGGCCGGCGGTGATGTCGGACAGCGGCGGGCCGCATTTCACGGGCGGACCATCGGGACGTTCGCCGGTAAAGCTCATGATGCCGCTCATCGCCTGGGCGACCAGATCGAAGCCGCGGCGGTGCTTGTAGGGTCCGGTGCGGCCGAAGCCCGACAGCGAGCAATAGATCAGCGTTGGATGCTGCTTGTGCAGGTCGTCGTAGCCGAAGCCGAGGCGCTCCATGGCGCCCGGCGCAAAATTCTCGACCAGCACGTCGGCGCCCGCGATCAGCCGCCGCAACACCTGCTTGCCGCCATCGGTCTTCAGATCCAGCACGATGCCACGCTTGTTGCGGTTCATCATCAGGAAGGAGGCCGCCTCGTCGCCAATCTTCGGCGGCACCGAATGGCGGGTGTCGTCACCGTTCGGCGATTTCTCGATCTTGATCACGTCGGCGCCCATGTCGGCCAGCATCAAAGTGCAGGTCGGCCCCGCCATGACATGGGTGAGATCGATGACCTTGAGGCCGGCAAGCGGCCCCGAACGGCCGGAGGTTGATTGCGAGCGATCGCTTTGCATCGGGGCGTCCTATTGGCCGCGCCATTGCGGCGCGCGCTTGGTGAGGAAAGCATCGAGCCCTTCGCGAAAATCCTGGCTCGTGTAGCACATCAGGATGAGGTCCTCGCCCTCGTCCGGCGTCAGCCGCCTTTGCAGACGCGCCACGGCCTGTTTGGTCGCATTCAGCGTCAGCGGCGCGTGGCTGGCAAGCAATCGGGCAACCTCGTCGGCGCGCCTGTCGAGCGCGGTAAGATCCTCGACGACCTCGCCGAGCAGCCCGACACTGGCCGCCTCCGTCGCGTCGACGAGGCGCGCGGTGAAGATGAGATCCTTGACGCGGGCAGCGCCGATCAGCGCGGTGAGACGACTGACATTGGACATCGACAGGCAATTGCCGAGCGTGCGGGCAATGGGAAAGCCGATTTTCGCGCTTTGGGTGCCAATACGGAGGTCGCAGGCCGCGGCAATGCCCGCGCCGCCGCCGGTGCAGAACCCGTTGATCGCCGCGATCGTCGGCACGCGGCACTGCTCGAGCGTGGTCAGCACCCGATCGATGCGGTTCTCGTAGTCGATCGCGTCCTGCGGCGACTTGAAATCGCGGAACTGATTGATGTCGGTGCCGGCGGCAAACGCCTTGTCGCCGGCCCCGCGCAGCACCAGCACCTTGACCGCGTGATCGTCGTTGATCTCCTCGCAGATCGCGGCGAGCCGCTCGTACATCGCGAAGGTGAAGGCATTGCGCGCCTGCGGGCGGTTGAAGGTGATCCGCCCGATACCGTCCTGGCGCTCGAAACCGAGGTCTTCCGCCACCACCTGCTGGTCCATTTCCTCATGTCCTTCTGCTTTTCTACATTTTTGAATGCAAAATGATCGATGTACAAGCTGGAACTTGCATTAATTCGCATATAGCCTCATTTTTGCATTCAAATGGACTTCAGACCCATGCTCCATGAGGAAGTCGTCGGCCGCATCCGTGCCATCCTGCTCGACGGCGAAATCCCGCCGGGCGCGCGGATTCCCGAGCGCGAGCTGTGTGAGCGGCTTCAGATATCGCGCACGCCGCTACGCGAGGCGCTCAAGGTGCTCGCCGCCGAAGGGCTCGTGCAGCTTTTGCCGCATCGCGGTTCGCGCGCCGCAAAACTGACCGACAAGGACATACGCGACCTCTTCGAGGTCTGCCAGGGTCTCGAAGCGCTCGCCGGCGAACTCGCCTGCGAACGCATCACCGATCCCGAGATCGACGCGATCGCCGCCGCGCATGCGGAGATGGTGCATCATCATCGCGAGGGCGACCTGATCCGGTACTATCGCGGCAACCGCGCCATTCACGAAGCCATCGTCGCTGCGGCCGGAAACCCGGTGCTTGCAGGGCTGTATGCGTCGGTGACCGCGCGCATCCGGCGCGCGCGTTATGTCACGCCGATGACGCCCGAGCGCTGGGCGGTCGCCGTGAAGGAGCACGATGCCATCCTGAACGCACTGCAGAGGCGCGACGGCGTCGGCCTCGCCCATATCCTGCGCGCGCATCTACGCCACAAGCGCGAAGAGGTTTTGCAGGCGGGCTTTGCTGAAACGGAAGGGAGCGAACTCACGCCGAGAATTGCGTGAGACGGCGTTCGCCACTTCGGCTTCTATCCGTCGCACCATTTCCCTGCCATAACCGCCTCGCACATCGATCACGACCATCAGGCCAAGCCGCAATGACCAAGCCCCTGCTTTCCGATCCCGGCGCTCGCGCGACCTCCGACAGCACCGGAAATACGCCGCAAGGCGGCTTTGCCGATCTCGTTCCCGAACTCGGCGTCACCAGCATTCAAGACAGCCTGTCGTTCTGGCGAGGCCTGCTCGGCTTCGAAATCGCTTATGACCGCCCCGATGCGCGATTTGCCTATCTCGTCCGGGGGCGTCTGCAAGTGATGCTCTGCGAGTTGAACGGACGCTGGGAAACGGCAGAAATGCAGCGCCCGTTCGGACGCGGCGTCAATTTTCAGATGGCCGTCGATCACATCGATCCGATGCTGAGGGCTCTCGACGATGACAACTGGCCGCTCTACGAGCAGCCGAATGAAGCCTGGTACCGGGTCGGTGCTATCGAGTACGGACAACGGGAATTTCTCGTTCAAGATCCGGATGGTTACCTCGTGCGCTTCGTCGAACGCCTGGGCATGCGCACGCCTTCCTGACACAAAAAGATTCATGCGTCCCGCCGTATCGCGGCCAGCAGACACAATCACGACACAATCATTGATTGCATTCGATCGCACTGGTCGGATCGTGCTGACGAAGGTCGTCGGCAACAGACGTCTTTTGTCGCGCGCCGCAATTGCGACCAAGGCCGGCGAAGGATTCCACTATTATCCCGAACCGATGCAGATGACGTTGTAATCGGCGGATCAGGTCCGGGTGGCGCACGCGGCGCCCGGGCCGTCCGAACGATCACCACTGTCCGGCTGACCGGCAAGCAATTGCAATCCGCAATGTCTCCGGCGGCGTTGGCAGGCGGACATTTTGGTGTTATTGAACTACAGCTACTAATTGCAGATCGCATTTATTGACGTGAATTGTTTGGGAGCGTCAATGTCCCGCGAGAACGATGGTTTTGTCTTCCATCGTGACCGGCTCCAATGGGTCCCGGATGTTGTCTATCGGGCCGTCAACTTCTTTGTCACATGGGACAAACTGCCGACCCTGCTCGGAGCTGCCAATCTCTCGGCGTTCCGCGACCGGCTGCGTGAGCACAATCTGCACCATACCGGCTACGGCACGACATCGCCTCGCTGGAGCACGGGCAATGACCGCTGGCGTTCCGCCGACGGCTCGTTCAACAGTCTCGACCATCCGCGCATGGGGATGGCTGGCGCCCGGTTCGGACGCAATTTCGCGCTGCCCGAATGTGTACCGGACAGTCTGGACGACCTGCTCGAACCCAGTCCGCGCGTGATCTCGGAGGAATTGCTGGCGCGCCGCGAATTCATTCCCGCGACCAGCCTCAATCTGCTGGCCGCCGCCTGGATCCAGTTCGAAACCCATAATTGGTTCAGCCATGGGGCCCCTAAGTCGGGAAACGAGTTCAAAATTCCGCTGAAGCCAAACGACGAATGGCCTGCGGATGAGCGGATCGACGGCTGCATGAAGATCCGTCGGACCGTTTGCGACGAGACGCCACGTGAACCATGGCTCGGCGCGACTCCCACGTTCCGCAACCTCAACTCGCACTGGTGGGACGCCGGACAGATCTACGGCAGCGACCGCGCGAGGCAGATGCAGATCCGTTCCGGGGCAGATGGGAAGATCGCTGTCGGCGATGATGGGATGCTTCCAGCCGATCCAGTCCATCCGGGCGCCGATCTCACCGGCTTCAATGACAATTGGTGGGTGGGGCTCAGCCTGCTGCACAACCTCTTTGCACGCGAGCACAATGTCATCTGCGACGGCTTGAAGACGCGGTATCCGACCTGGAACGACGAGGCGCTATTCCAGCATGCGCGCCTGATCAACGCAGCCCTGATCGCCAAGATCCACACCGTCGAATGGACGCCAGGCATCCTCGGCCATCCCGCACTGGACTTCAGCATGCACGCCAACTGGTCGGGGATCCCGTGCCGGGTGCTGCGCGCAGTGCTCGGCAAGGACAGCGAAGCCGCCTTTGGTATCATCGGCTCTCCGACGGATCAGCACAGCGCGCCCTACGCGATGACGGAGGAATTCACCGCCGTGTACCGCCTGCACCCGCTGATCCCCGAAAAGATGGATGTACGGCGGCTCGATAGCGCAGAGATTACCCCTAGCGATTTGGTCCATATGCAGGGCCCCGCCTCCCGCAAGTTCATGCAGACTCACGGCTTCGCCAACCTGCTCCACTCCTTCGGCACCGCTCATCCAGGCGCCATTCGCCTCTACAATTTTCCCAACTTCCTGCGCCAGTTCACGAAAGACGGCCAGCCGTTGCTGGACGTGGCCGCCATCGATATCATGCGCGATCGCGAGCGCGGCGTGCCGCGCTACAATCGGTTTCGCGAACTGGTCGGCAAGAAGCGGGTCAACACATTCGAGGAAATCACCAGCATCCCCGGCGCGGCCAGGAAGATGCGCGCGATCTACAAGGGCGACGTCGATCGCGTTGATCTGATGGTCGGACTATTGGCCGAGGACCTGCCGGATGGTTTTGGCTTCAGCGATACCGCCTTCCGCATTTTCATCCTGATGGCATCGCGGCGTCTCAAGAGCGACCGGTTCTTCACCGATGACTACCGGGCGGAAGTCTACACCAATTTCGGTCTGGACTGGATCCACAACAACGGAATGAAATCGGTGCTGCTGCGGCATGTGCCGCAACTCGGACCGGCGCTCGAGGGCGTCAACAACGCCTTCGCCCCGTGGAACGTGCTGCGAGGCTGAGCCTTGGCCCTCTGCAAAGTCGCAGCCACCTTAGCACCCGAGCTTGTCGGCGATTCCGCCAAAATCCCTGGCGACGATGTCCCAATTGCCGGTGGCCTCGAAATCGACCTTCTGGAGCGGACCGTATTCGGTCGGTCGCGCCACGAAAGCCGTCTTCAGCCCGTTCTTCTGCGCGGCAGCGAGATCGCCGTTGTGGGCGGCGACCATCATCACCTCTTCCGGCTTGAGGCCGAGCAGGCGCGCGGCGCCGAGATAGGTTTCGGGATCGGGCTTGTAGTGCTCGAACAGCTCGGCCGACATGATGAGGTCCCAGGGAAGCCCTGCGAACTTCGCCATGTTGGTGAGCAGCGCGACATTGCCGTTTGACAGCGGCGAGATCACGAATTTCGTCTTCAGCCGCGTCAGGCCCGCGACACTGTCGGGCCACGGATACAGGCGGTGCCAGCCCCTGGTGAGGTGATCGAGATCGGCTTCGGTCAGGCCTGGAATCGAAAATTGCGCGACCAGCTTTTCCAGCGAGCGGCGATGCAGATCATCGAGCATGACATAGCCGCGCTCGGGATGTTTGCGCACGTCATCCATCGAGGCCATGTACATGCCGCGCCAGCCGTCGACGAGTGCGGTCCAGTCGGCGGAGATGCCGCGGCCCTTCGCCCACCACATGAAGTCCGTGATCAGGCTGGTGCGCCAGTCGACGACTGTGCCGAACACGTCGAAGACGAGGGCTTTGACGGCGGAGAGATCGGATGTCGTGGTCATGTTTCGCTTCGCGGATTTTCCGCGCCCCGGCTGGCTTCGTCTCAGATGAAAGGCTTTAAAGCATGATCCTTTCCGTGCAACAATAGCGCTAGTCCCGCACATCAAACACGCGCAAGATGAACAAAGTGACGGGTCTCAACCAGTCGGGGTGCAGCGCATCCGTCATGACCACCATCCCTGTTGCATGTATATTGCTTGAGGATGCCCGCCTTCCGGACGAGGCATCTTTAATCGAGACGTTACGCGTTCGTCATCCTGGCTTGCGGTGGGACCGCAGCCCAGTCGCACCAAGTAACGATACCGACGGTCCGATGTTCATCCGCGTCGGCGATCATCTCATGACCATCCTCTTGATGCCCGCACCCATGCCCTACGATCAGCAGCTGTGGCAGCGAGCCTCCTGGGTATGGCCGGAGGCTTTCCACGCCGCCGGCCGCCACCGCGCGCACCTCGTCGTCGCGACAATGGGCTCCGCCGAAGACAACTCAGAAACGAAAGCGCTTGGGTTCGCCGAGAGTGTGCGCCTTACGACTGCCTTTGTCGGCGCCGTGCTTGAAGCACTTCCCGGCTGTCTCGGCGTCGTCTGGCGCGGCAATGTGGGCCGCTCGCCCGAGATGTGGCTCGAGCAGTCACGCCGCTCGTTCGAGCCGTTTCCGGATCATCCGTTCGGATCGTGGATGGAAATCATTCCCTTCCGTTCCGGAGAGACCGTCGGAGCCTATACGGTCGGACTGTCCGCATTCATCGGACGCGAGATCGAATTTGAGGTGGACGGACTCGACCAACGCGGCGTCACGCTTCGTGTTGCCAACGCTTCGTCCTATTTGATTGCAAATGGCCTCGACAAAAACATCGAGAGCGGGACGGTGTACAAAGACGATGACGAGAACATCGGTCACGTTGCGGTGCTCCACCGCAACTCGCGCTTTCGGATCGGGCCGGTCATTTCGTTCTTTTCTCTTCAAGACCGAGCTGGAAGGCTCAAGACCTACCAGATCATTCCGTCATCTCTCGCGCGAAATCACCCGCTTCTGATCATGCTGGGCAAGGTCGGGCTTTTCGATCCGGCGAAGTCAGAGAACCTGATAGAGCTGCGGCCAGATCACTACGTATCGGAAGCTCGCCTGGAAATCCTCGATGGCGGCGTATCGCAAGAGCTGTCCAAAATGCTCGCGACCGACGCCTATGCCGAGGCGGACACGAATGCGCGCCGCGCGCTCGCGAGCGGAGACATTGCGTCAGCGAGGGCTTTTTTGCTGCCTTGGGCTGAGGAAGTTGGTGAGCTCCAAAAAGCGCTCCAACTCGCTCTGACCTTGCGCGATGCGTTCTTGTTCATGCCGGCCGCGCCGCGCAGCCCTTAGTAGACAGGCGATGGATCATGTCCATCCTGGTGCTGTATGCGACGACGTCCGGCTAATTTCGCCGAACGAACGCAGGCGGACGTCGCTGACACTAGTCCAAATGGAACTTCGCCAGTTCGCGATGCTCGGCCTTGATGTAGCGCACGGTGCCGGTGACGGAACGCATCACCACCGTCTCGGTCTCGATCACGCCGTCCTTGCGGAATTTGACGCCTGACAGCAGCGAGCCCGTGGTGACGCCGGTGGCGGCAAACAGGCAGTCGCCGCGCGCCATGTCCTCGATGCCGTAGATCATCTTGGGATCGTTGACGCCCATCTTGGCGGCGCGTTCGCGCTTCTCTTCGGAGTCGAGGATGAGACGGCACTGCATCTGGCCGCCGATGCAGCGCAGCGCCACGGCCGCGAGCACGCCTTCCGGCGCGCCGCCGGTGCCGAGATACATGTCGACGCCGGTATTGTCGGGGTCGGCGCAGTGGATCACGCCGGCGACGTCGCCGTCGGTGATCAGGCGCACGGCGGCGCCGGTCGAGCGTACGCTCTCGATGATGCTGGCATGGCGCGGCCGGTCGAGCACGAGAACGGTGATGCCGTCGGGCTTGACGCCCTTGGCCTTGGCGAGGCGGTGGACGTTTTCGGCCGGTGTCGCATCGAGCTCGACGACGCCCTTGTCATAGCCGGGACCGATCGCGAGCTTCTGCATGTAGACGTCGGGCGCGTGCAGCAGCGTGCCGCCGTCGGCCATCGCCATGGTGGCGATCGAGCCCGGCATGTTCTTGGCGCACAGCGTGGTGCCTTCGAGCGGATCGACGGCGATGTCGACCTGCGGGCCGGCGTTCATGCCGACCTTCTCGCCGATGAAGAGCATCGGCGCCTCGTCGCGCTCACCCTCGCCAATGACGATGGTGCCCTCGATCGGGAGCTTGTTGAGCTCGCGCCGCATCGCGTCCACCGCGGCCTGGTCGGCCGCCTTCTCGTTGCCGTGCCCGCGCAGACGCGCCGAAGACACCGCCGCCCGCTCCGTCACACGCACGATCTCCAGCGTGAGAATGCGCTCGAGCAACGCTTGCGGCGGGACTGAAATATGGGTCGACATCGGCTCACTCCTTCGAAACAGTTTTGGACGGACATCTCCGTCGCATCAACTCGTAACACCCACAGTTCGTTCGAACCGTGTCTTATTCTTGGAACATGACCTTTCCGGAAAACCGCTTCACACTTTTCCGGGTCATGCTCAGTTCTTCTCGATCCTGATGACCTGGGGTCGCCCACTGATCACCTTGTCCTTCTGCACGGCCGCGAGCGCGCGGCGCACGGCGTCCTCGTGCGTGGCATAGGTGATGAGGATGACGGGCACCGGGACCGCCTTGCCGTCTGCCGGCGCAGCGCCGCCATTGGGATGGCGCTGCACGATCGACTCGATCGAAATCTTCTGCTCCGCAAGCCGCGTCGCGATCGCAGCCGCGGTGCCCGGGAAATCGCGTGCCAGAAGTCGGATGTAGTAGCCGCCCTCATGGCGCTCCATCGGCGCCTTCTTGGTATCGCGCAGCTGCGAAATCGGCCGGCCGAACGGATTGGCGCGAATGCCGCGCGCGACGTCGGCGATGTCGGCCACGACGGCGGATGCGGTCGCAGCGCCGCCGGCACCGGGGCCGACCAGCGTGATCGGCGGGATGCCCTCGCCATCAATCGTGACCGCATTGGTGACACCCATCACCTGTGCGATCGACGAGGATTTCGGAACCATGGTCGGATGCACGCGCTGCTCGATGCCCTTGGCGGTGCGAACCGCGACGCCGAGGAGCTTGAGCCGGTAACCGAGATCGTCAGCGGCACGGAGATCTTCCGGCGCGATGGAGGAGATACCTTCGACATACACCGCGCTTTGAGCAACTTTCGTGCCGAAAGCGAGGCTGGCGAGAATGGCGAGCTTTTGCGCGGTATCGTGGCCGTCGACGTCGAAGGACGGATTGGCCTCGGCATAGCCGAGCCGTTGCGCGTCCTTCAGGCATTCGGCGAAGGACAGGCCCTCCTGCTCCATCCGGGTCAAGATGTAATTGCAGGTGCCGTTGAGGATGCCGTAGACCCGGTTGATGCCGGTTCCGGCAAGGCCTTCGCGTAACGTCTTGATGACAGGGATCGCAGCGCCGACGGCTGCCTCGAAATTCAGCGCGCCGCCGTGCTTTTCGGCGGCCTTTGCCAGCTTGAGGCCGTGCTTTGCCAGCAACGCCTTGTTGGCGGTGACGACGGATTTACCGGCAGCGAGCGCGGCCTCGACCGCCGACAAGGCGGGATCGCCGGAGCCCCCCATCAGCTCGACGAAGCAGTCGATGCCGGGATGCGTGGCGAGGGCAAGCGGATCCTTGACCCACTCGACGCCGCGCAGATCGACGCCGCGTTTCTTGGCCTTCGAGCGCGCGGTGACGGCGACGACGCGGATGCCGCGGCCGCTGCGGCCGGCAAGCACGCGCGCCTGCGTTTCAATCAGACGGACAACTTCGGCGCCCACGGTGCCGAGCCCCGCTATGCCCACTTTCAGGGGTGCAACCATGATGCCTTGGAAAACCTGCGGAAGAGAACTTAACGCCGAGTGGCGAGCGGAACGACGTTGTGCAACGTTTCGATGCCGCTTTCAAGGAAGCGGCGCACGCCGCGCGCGGCCTGCCTGATCCGTTGCTCGTTTTCCACCATGGCGATACGGACATATCCTTCACCATGCTCGCCGAAGCCGACGCCGGGCGAGACCGCGACACCGGATTTCTCCACCATCAGGGTCGCGAACTGCATGCTGCCGACGCTGCGGAAGGCTTCCGGCAGCGGCACCCAGGCGAACATCGACGCTTCCGGCGGTGGGATCTCCCAGCCGGCACGGCCGAACGATTCCACCAGCGCGTCGCGCCGCTTGCGGTAGGTGTCGCGCATCTCCTTGATGCAATCGTCCGGTCCGTTCAGCGCGGCGGTCGCTGCGACCTGGATCGGCGTGAACGCACCGTAATCGAGATAGGATTTGACGCGGCCGAGTGCCGCAATCACGCGCTCGTTGCCGACCGCGAAGCCCATGCGCCAGCCAGCCATCGAATAGGTCTTCGACATCGAGGTGAACTCGACGGCGACGTCCATCGCGCCCGGCACCTGGAGCACCGAGGGCGGCGGGTTGCTTTCGTCGAAATAAACCTCGGCATAAGCGAGATCGGACAGGATCAGGATCTCGTGCTTCTTCGCGAACGCGACCAGGTCCTTGTAGAAGTCGAGGCTCGCAACATAGGCGGTCGGGTTCGAAGGATAGCAGACGACGAGCGCCAGCGGCTTCGGGATCGAATGCACGATCGCTCGCTCGACCGCCTCGAAGAATTGCGGCGTCGGCTCTGAGGGCACCGAGCGGATCACGCCGCCCGCCATCAAGAAGCCGAAGGCGTGAATCGGGTAGCTCGGATTGGGACAGAGGATGACGTCGCCGGGCGCGGTGATCGCCTGCGCCACGTTGGCAAACCCCTCCTTGGAGCCGAGCGTCGCCACCACCTGGGTGTCGGGATTGAGCTTCACGCCGAAACGGCGGGCGTAGTAGCCGGCCTGGGCCCGGCGCAGCCCGGGGATGCCGCGGGAGGCCGAGTAGCGGTCGGTGCGCGGCTTGCCCAGCGTCTCCTTCAGCTTCTCCAGCACATGCGCCGGCGCCGGCAGGTCCGGATTGCCCATGCCGAGGTCGATGATGTCGGCGCCGGCATTCCGCGCGGCTGCCTTGGCCCGGTTGACCTGTTCGAATACGTAAGGCGGAAGGCGGCGGATGCGGTAAAACTCTTCCATGGCTCTCTCGGCTCCGGGCAACCGGTCAGGACAGAATCGACAGGCCATAAAGACCAGGCGGAAGGCGCCCGCGTCCTTCGCGAAAATTACTCAAGATCAAATACTTAGAGCAATTATCGACGACGTTGACTGAAGTCGTTCGCCCTGACTCTCGGCTGAACTAAGGTCTTTTAGCACGGCGAGGCGGAGGCGCCAGCGATTACCTTGCAGGGCCCTATTTCGCGTCCTTGGTGGCGACCGCCTGACGGTCGCGCGCGGCAGCAAGCTCGGCCTCGATCTTGGCGCGTTGGTCCGGCGGGATGACCGCCTGATCGCGATCCGGAGGCAGATCGTGCACCGGCAGATAGCTCCCGGCCTCCCTGGGATGCGCTTGCGCATCGGAAGGCGTCATATCCGCAAGCTGACTCGAGCAGCCGCCTAGGGCGAGCGCCACCATCAGCAGCGCGCCACAGATCCGCCGCGACTTTTGCAGGTCCCTCAACGCCAACACTAGGGAAATCCCCACTTCGTCCCAAAGCACGGCCCCGGGCAACCTTACCCAAGCCCGCGCCCAAGCTCAAACCATTGCTGCCCAAATGGTGCGAGCGAGAAAATAGCCCAGATACCCCACCAAGCCGAGCGGTGCGGCTCGATTGTGACGGAACCAAGAAAATTTGTCGCACTGCAACACATCTTCGCGAGTGTTTAACGCCAAACATGCGAGCTTCGCGGTGACGAATACGGAATGAATCGTTACTGTTCTGCTCATGAGTATGGCCACGATCGATACGCCCAAACCCGAGACGAAGTTCGATGCGGAAGCCTTCGCGATGAATGTCGCGCGGGCGATGGAGAGCGGCGGCAAGGCGCTCGCCGCGTACCTGAAGCCGCGCGAAAGCGGCGAGGTGCAGGATCGTCCGCCGGCCGAGCTAGCCGAGGTCGTCAAGACCTTCACCGCCGTCGCCGAATACTGGCTGTCGGATACGTCGCGGTCTTCCGCACTCCAGACCAAGCTCGCCAAGGACTATCTCGACCTCTGGGGCTCGGCGGCGCGCCGCATGGCCGGTCAGGACGCCCCGCCCGCGATCGCGCCCTCGCCGCGCGACAAGCGCTTTGCCGATCCGGAATGGAAGTCGAACCAGTTCTTCGATTTCGTGATGCAGCTTTATCTGCTCACTACCAAATTTGCGCAGGAGCTTGTGCGCGACGCCGAGGGGCTCGATCCGCAGACACGCCGCAAGGCCGAGTTCTACGTCCAGCAGCTCACCAACGCGATGTCGCCGTCCAACTTCGTGCTAACCAATCCGGAAGTGCTGCGCGCGACGGTGGCCAGCAGCGGCGAAAATCTCGCGCGCGGGCTGAAGATGCTGGCCGAGGACATCGCCGCCGGCAAGGGCACGCTGAAGATCCGTCAGTCCGATCCGGACAATCTCGTCGTCGGCGTGAACATGGCGACGACGCCCGGCAAGGTGATCTACCAGAACGAGATGATGCAGCTGATCCAGTATGCGCCGGCGACGGAGAACGTGCTGCGGACGCCGCTCCTGATCATCCCGCCCTGGATCAACAAGTTCTACATCCTCGACCTCAAGCCGGAGAAATCCTACATCAAGTGGTGCGTCGATCAGGGCATCACCGTGTTCGTGATCTCATGGGTCAATCCCGACAAGCGGCTCGGTGCCAAGAGCTGGGAAGACTACATGAAGGAAGGCCCGCTCACGGCGATGGACGTGATCGAGAAGGTCACCGGCGAGATGAAGGTGCACACCGCCGGCTATTGCGTCGGCGGCACCATGCTCGCGACCACGCTGGCCTGGCTCGCCGAGAAGCGCCGCCAGCGTGTGGCGTCCGCGACATTCTTCGCGGCACAGGTCGACTTCACCCATGCCGGTGATTTGCTCGTGTTCGTCGACGAGGAGCAGATCGCATCCCTCGAGCAGGACATGAAGGCGGCCGGCGTGCTCGAAGGCTCGAAGATGGCGATGGCCTTCAACATGCTGCGCTCCAACGATTTGATCTGGTCCTATGTCATCAGCAATTACCTCAAGGGCCAACAGCCGAGCGCGTTCGACCTGCTGCACTGGAATTCGGACGCGACGCGCATGACCGCGTCGAACCATTCGTACTATCTGCGCAATTGCTATCTTGAGAACCGGCTCTCGACCGGCACGTTGGTGCTGGACAACACCTTGCTCGATCTCTCCAAGGTCATGGTGCCGATCTACAATCTCGCAACCCGCGAGGACCATATCGCGCCGGCAGAATCGGTGCTGTACGGCTCCCAGTTCTTCGGCGGTCCGGTGAAATACGTATTGTCCGGCTCGGGCCACATCGCCGGCGTGGTCAATCCGCCCGCCTCGAACAAATACCAGTACTGGACCAACGACAACGTGAAGTCCGCCAATGTCGCCGAGTGGATGAAGGGCGCGGTCGAGCACAAGGGCTCGTGGTGGCCGGACTGGCGGCAATGGCTGGGCGCACTCGATCCCGAGGAAGTCCCGGCCCGCACGGTCGGCAGCGAGGCGTTTCCCCCGATCGAGGACGCGCCCGGCAGCTATGTCAGGGTTCGCGCATAGCAGAATCTTCCGCGCTTTCGTATAAGCTCCACGCCTGCGGCAGAAATTGATGAGGGGACCGGGTTATGACGCGTGAATTGTTCTGGCTGACACTGACGGTGGTCCTGACCGGAATCCTCTGGATTCCCTACACCATCAACCGCTGCCAGATTCGCGGCCTCGGTGGCGCGATGGCCAATCCCTCGCGCACCGACAAGCCGCAGTCGGAATGGGCGAACCGTCTGATGTTCGCGCATGACAATGCCGTCGAGAACCTCGTGCTGTTCGCCCCGCTGGTGCTGATCCTGAACGCGATCGACCATTCCTCGAAATGGACGGTGCTTGCTTGCGCCGTCTATTTCTGGTCCCGCGTCGCGCATCTGATCGTCTATGCGCTCGGGATCCCGGTGTTCCGCACATTGGCCTTCACCGTCGGCTTCATCGCGCAGGCCGTGCTGGCCGTCGCGATCTTCAAGGTGGTTTGAGATCAGGCCTTGTAGTCTGAAATCAGGCCTTGCGAACGACGAGATGCAGCATGTTCGCCGGCGTCTCGTCGAAGCTCTGGATCACGTTCCTGTCCGACGACAGCGTGATCCATGGACCTGCGCTGGCGTAGGTCGCCTCGAGCCATTCCGGCGACGCATAATTGTAATAGCGCCCGAGACTGTCCCGGCCATCGCCCTCGCCCATCTTGTAGCTGGCGTAGAACACGCCTGACGGCCTGAGCGCGCGACGAATCTGCGCCAGGATGCCGGCGAGTTCGTCGCGCGGTACGTGCAGGAGACAGGCGCTGGCCCAGACGCCGTCATAGGCCTCGTGCGCGTCAAGCTGGTCGAACCGCATCGCCTCGACGGCATGACCGAGCCGCTGCGACGCGATCTCGGCCATTTCAGGCGAGCCGTCGGTGGCGCGCACCGAAAAACCTTCGGCCAGCATCACCGCCGAATGATTGCCGGCGCCACAGCCGAGCTCGAGGATCGAGCCGCCGGACGGCAGCAGAGCGAGAAAGCCTCGCAGCCGCGTCGAGGGCGCCTTCGCCCAGTCCGCATAGGACCTGGCGTTGCTCCGATAGAATTGCAGAGTCCCTTGGTCCACGGCGGCCACTCCGATCAGGGAAACAGCGCGATCTGCTCCAGTCCAGCGGTCTCGGGAAATCCGAACATCAGGTTCATGTTCTGGATCGCCTGACCGGCCGAGCCCTTCACCAGATTATCAAGCACCGAAATCACGATGGCGCGGTTCTTGATCCGGTCGGCGATGACACCGATCTGGACATAGTTCGAGCCGCGTACGTTCTGGGTCTGCGGTAGCACGCCCTTCTTGACGACATGCACGAACGGCTCGTTCGCGTAGGCTTTCTCGAGGGCGGCCCGCAAATCGTCCGGCGTCGCGCCATTGAGCTTGACGTAGGACGTGCAGAGCTCGCCCCGCGACATCGGTATGAGATGCGGCGTGAAATTGACGGTCACGCTCGCGCCCGCCGCGACGCCGATCTCTTGTTCGATCTCCGGCGCATGCCGGTGCGTGCCGACCGAATACGGCGAAATCCCCTCGCCCGCCTCGCTGAATAGCGTGTTCTGTTTCAGGCCGCGTCCGGCGCCGGTGACGCCTGACTTGGCGTCGATCAGGATGTCATCGACGTCGATCAGATTTGCTTTCGCCAGCGGCACCAGCGCCAACAACGCTGCCGTCGGATAGCAGCCGGGACAGGCGACCAGCCGCGCCGCGGCAATCTTCTCCCGATAGAATTCGGTCAGGCCGTAAACGGCTTCGCCCTGCAACTCGAGTGCCTGATGTTCGTGGCCGTACCACTGCGCGTAGGTGTCCTTGTCGCGCAGCCGGAAATCGGCGGACATGTCGAGGACCTTGATCTTCGGGTTGGCCTTCAGCACGGCCGCGATGATCTGCTGCGTGGTGCCGTGCGGCAGCCCGCAGAACACCGCATCGAGCTTGCTCCAGTCGACCTCTTCCCATTCCACGAGTTGGGGCAAATCCAGCATGAAGAAATGCGGAAACACCTCGCCCATCGACTTGCCGGCGTGGGTGTTGGCGGTGAGCGCGACGATCTCGGCATTCGGATGCCGCGCCAACAGGCGCACCGCATCGGCCCCGGTGTAACCGGAGGCGCCGAGAATGCCGATCTTCTTCGAGCTCATCACGCGTTCCTTTCAGGCGTCACTGGATCGTCTTGCCGGGCCGAAAGTTGCAGCATCGCTTCGTCCGCCGGGCTGGCCTCGCGAGCAACGCTCGATCGGCTACTCGTCGGCAAGGCCCAACATCAGTCGCATGTTCTGCACGGCCGCGCCGGACGCACCCTTGCCGAGATTGTCGAGCCGCGCGACCAGCACCGCCTGGTGGTATTTGTCGCTGGCGAAGACGTAGAGCTCGAGCATATTGGTCTCGTTGAGCGCTTCCGGCTCAAGCTTGCCGTCCTTGGTCGCTTCGTTCTGAAGCGGCATCGCCGAGACGTATTTCGAGCCGGCGTAACGCTTTGCCAGCGCGGCGTGGAGATCGGCGCCGCTGGGCTTGCCGGGCAGCGTGTCGAGCTGCAGCGGCACCGAGACCAGCATGCCCTGCCGGAAATTGCCGACGGAAGGGATGAAGATCGGCCGCCGGGTCAGGTTCGAATAGAGCTGCATCTCCGGCAGATGCTTGTGTTCGAAGCCGAGGCCGTAGAGTTCGAAGGACGGCGCGCTGCCGTCCTCGAAAGTCGCGATCATCGACTTGCCGCCGCCGGAATAGCCGCTCACCGCATTGACGGTGACGGGATAGTCCGCAGGCAGCAGGCCGGCATCGACGATCGGTCGCAGCAGCGCGATCGCGCCGGTCGGATAGCAGCCGGGATTGGAGACCTTCTTCGCAGCCTTGATCTTGCCAGCCTGATCCGGCGTCAGTTCCGGAAAGCCATAGGCCCAGTCGGGCGCGACCCGGTACGCGGTCGAGGCATCCAGCACCTTCGGCCCCGACGGCCCCATGCTGTCGATCAGCGCAACCGTTTCCCTGGCAGCATCGTCCGGCAGGCAGAGGATGACGAGGTCGACCTCCTCCATCAGTGCCTTCTTCGCGGCGGGATCCTTGCGCTTGTCGTCGGCGATCGTCTTCACGACCACGTCGTTCTGCAGCTTCAGCCGCTCGTTGATGCCGAGCCCGGTGGTGCCGGAGCCGCCGTCGACGAAGACGGTGGCGGGCTTTGTCGCAGCGCCGGCCTTGGGGGCATTTTTGGTGTCAACGAGGCTGGCTTCAGAAAAGGTCATGGCGCGCTCCTTTCGAGCATGTTGGTTTCGGGTGCGAAGGCCTCCGGCCTCACGTCCTGCATCAGTTGCGAGATTTCCCTGGCGTCGGCATGGGCTTGCGCGCCGAGCGCATTGGCGATCGCCGTATAGTCGGCGTCGGACTTGTGCTGGTTGAGCTTGAAGCTGCCTTCGACCTCTTCAACCGCCATGACCAGCCCTACGATTCCCTTCTTCAACGCTTCCAGCCTGCCGGCCATCATCTTGCCCGACGTCCATGGCGTCTTCGGCAACAGCCAGTTTTCGAACTTCTCGCTGAGCGTGTCGATCTGCACCGCCAGCTCGTCATCCGACAGAAGCCGCACCGGCCCGCTGAGATGCACCGACTGGTACAGCCAGGTCGGCACCTGATCCGGCGAGACGTACCAGTCCGGCGACACGTAGGCATCGGGGCCGTTGACCGCGAGCAGCCAGGAGCTCGTCCCGTCCGCAAGCTTTAGCAGCGGATTGTGACGGGCGATATGAAAGGCAGCCTGCGGCGTGCCGTCCGCGGCATAGGTCAGATAGAACGGAATTGGCGAGGCGACCGGCTTGTGGCCGTCGAAGGCGCACACGGTGCCGAAGCCGCGCGTGTCGGCAAATTTCAGGCTCGCGGCGCGGTCTTGCTTGAAAAAGGGTGGCGTGTACATCGTTGTCTCCTGCTGGGCCTCCTTGGGGGCCGCCGGATCAGATCGCGCTGACAGGAGAGAGAATGCCGCGGATCGGATCCAGCGGCAAAGACGATGATCTCAAACGCGATCGACCGCCCAAACCGCTAAAGAGCGGCGGCGGCGACGGGCGAACAAAAGGGTCGCGGCGTTGATCATGGCGCGGGGCTATAGGGCCATATCGGCGAGCCGTCAAGGTATTGGAACCGGTCATTCCGGGCTGCCGTAGCCAAGAGAGGGGGCCGGTGCGCTCGATCGGCTGGCCTGCACTCGCCGTCGCTACCACCTGGCCATGCCGAGCCGGCTGAAGAGAATCTCCCAAAAGGAACCTGCGCGGGTTAGCTCGTATAAATGGGCGCTTGCCTGGCCGTTTCCAAGATTGGACGCTTTGCTGTACCACTTGATCGCCTGCCGGGTGTCCTTGGGCACGCCCGTGCCGCTCTCATACGCCCACCCCAGATTGTATTGGGCCAACCCGTCGTTCTGATCAGCGGCCTTGCGCAGCAAGGATATACCCTTGGCGAGATCCTGCGGCACGCCTTCGCCTTTGATGTGCAAGAGGCCCAGACGTGTTTGCGCGAACGTCAAGCCTTGGTCAGCCGCCTTCGAAAACAGATCGAAAGCCAAAGAGAAGTCTTGGGGAACGCCGCGTCCGTCCCAGTACATAGCTGCAAGTCGGGATTGGCTAAAAGCGTTCCCCTGATCCGCTGCCTTGGCGTACCAGTCGGCCGCCTGCTTCTCGTCGCGAGCTGTACCCAGGCCCATCTCATAGACGTACGCAAGATTCTCCTGGCCGTAGGCATCGCCCTGTTCGGCAGACAGGCGAAACCATTTGATGGCCTCCGCGCTATTGCGCTTAGTCCCACTTCCGTTCCGGTACATCGCTCCCAGATAGAATTGCGCACGTGCGCTTCCGATTTCAGCCAGCGGCTTCAAGCGCTCCATCGCGCGTTCAAAATCATGCGCAAGATATGCGCTCACGCCGTCCTTGAAGTCGGCGCTGACGTCGATGACCGAAGATCCGCCTTTCGAGGTCACGCCGATCAGCCCGTACTTGAACTCGTCAAGCTTATCGAACCCTTTCTCGATTGCCGGAGCAAACTCTGCCGGACAGACCGGCGCATCGAGTGTAAGGCGAAGAACTGCGTTGGAACGAATGGTTCGGCCATCGAGGTCAATGGTACCACTTACGTCAATCCGGCCGTGAACGTCTCCGTAGCCTGTCCTGCCCTCGAAAGTCGCCGAATAGACGACCGGCGCCGGTTTTTCGTAGAAGAAAGTGCTTTCGGGAATCGTGAGCGAAGCGGCCTCGCGGTATTCCATCGGCCGACAAACAAACGGCCGCCCGCTCGCCTGGCGCGCAACCAACCGCAAGAGCGATTGCCTTGGATCCGTCAAAGGCAACATCCTGACGCGCGTGGGCCGATCAACTTCGAGGGCTTTGCTGATCTGAAATGTTGACGTGATGGCGTAGTTGTCCGTCAGCTCGCGCGGATTGGGGTAAGTATAATCACCGGTGCCGGTCAGGCCGGCCTGCTCGATCAGCCGGCTGGCGGCCATCCGCCGATCCGCATCATCCAAGCCCTGCGCGACCACGCGTCCTAATTGTGCACCGACGCCTGTCCCGGACAGGATCGACCGGACCTCGCGCTTCCCGTCCTTGCCAAGGACGTAGTCCGTTTCCGCGGCCAGCCGGAAGCGCGCCGGCTCGGTCATGGGGATGCGGCCCAAGACACCTCTGTCGATGTTGAGGACCGGCTTGCCCGCAAGCTCCGGCGGCAGCGATCCGAAGGCAAAGAGAGAGGCTGTCGGATCGAGGTACTGGTCAATCTCCGGGACGTAAGCGATCGCGTGGTCAAAATTTGGCGTCGCCACTTCGGTGAGCGTGTACCTTGCGTCCGAGTTCACCGCGACCAGATTGGCTTCTATGCCCTGGGCGGCGAGCAGCGCCTTGAACAGTGTCGCATGCGCCTTGCAGTCGCCATAGCGCGACGCAAGCACGGCCGAGGCGGGCTGAGACGTCCAGCCGCCGTCCTCGAGGCCAATGCCGACGTAGCGGATATTACGGGCCACCCAATTGTAGATGCGCTCGATCTTCGCGCGTGCGCCGATGGCGTCGCCGACGATCTCCTGCGAAAGTCGTGTAATCCTCTCATCAGGTCGCGCCACGGGCGCGTTGCGGGAGTTCAGCGTCGCCGCGAAAGCGGAATAGTCAGCAAACGTGCTCACCTCGAAACGCTCTGCACCCGCGAGAGTCTCCTCGTCGATCTGCCGGGGTCTCGGCGCGTCTTGCCGGAAACGCACCCGATGGATGATCCGATCGTTCACTCTCTCTTCATGGTGCTCGACGTTGCGCAATGCGATCCGCAGCGGCCTGGATGCCGGTCCGTCAACGGTCACTTCGAGTAACTCGGGTGGCTGGTTAGCCGGCTCGCTCCAAAAGCGCGCAAACTCACCCGGAAATCTCGGCTGCTTGGCCTTGTAGACCAGACGCCCGCGGATGCTGTCGCCGGGAGCAACATGCGGAAAGGCGATGATCCTGTCGCGCACCTCGTCGAAATAGGGCGATGAGGAATCTGTCGATGCCGGTTGATCGCGAATGGCGCGCTGATCCACCGCGACCACGCCGCCGTCTGCCTTGAGAGTGGCAAGCTCGATTGACGTCAAATCGTCAAAATAGCTGTTGTATTGAAAACGTTGCTGCGCGATGGCTGCTGCGCCCTTCTCGTCGAGCGCCTTGATTTCGAACTCGAAGACCTCGGTGCTGAGCCCGTTCTCATCGAAGCTAACGGCATCGCGGGCCACCGTTCGGCGCCAGCCCGGGTCGATCCAGCCGGGTCTACCGTCGCTATCCGGTGACTCGGCGGCACGCAATTTCATGCACGGCGACGAGAGCAGCAATGCTGCCAGAAAAGCTGAACAAATTCGTACGATCATATGCTGAGCGCTCGGCCCTCAGGTCGGCAGCTCAACTAGCAGGTGAAAATTACCAGCCGCACTCTCGGAAAGAACAACTTTTAAGTTTCTCCACGACCCTTCCAATCCGTGCGTCTTGTCACACCACCCGCCAGAGCCATTCCATGATCTTGGCGATCACGTCGCCGAACAGCAGCAGCGCCGCCGACCAGATCAGCGCCGAGACGAAATTGGCGGCCTGGAAGCTCCAATAGGGCATCTCGAAAATGCCGGCTGCAAGCGGCACGGAGGCACGCAAGGGGCCGAAGAAGCGGCCGATGAAGATGCTCGGCACGCCCCAGCTGCGCACGAAGGCCTCACCCTTGGGCAGGAGTTCCGGGTAACGCGAGAGCGGCCACATCTGGGCGACCTTCTCCTTGTAGCGATAGCCGAACCAATAGGAGACCCAGTCGCCCAGCGCCGCGCCGACGCCGCCGGCGATCCAGACCGGATAGAAGCTGATGCCACTCGCGCCGATCAGCGCGCCGATCGCGACCAACGCGCCCCAGGCCGGGATCAGCAGCGAGATGAACGCGAGCGACTCCCCGAAAGCGAGCAGGAACACGATGGGAGCTGCCCACGTCTGATGAGCGCGCACGAAATCGGCCAGCGCGTGCGCAAACTGCTCCATTCAAAATAGCCTTTCCGCCCTGCCCGAAGGTGCTGCTCGATGAAAAGGACTGGTAAGCCAAGGACTTGTGTGACATCAAGTCACAAAGTCCGGTCCAGACCGGACCGGACCGTCACATTGCCGGGAACTGGTGGGGCTGCGGCGTAAAATTGCCGGGATTGGCTCCCAACCACACCGCCCGGCCCGCCCTGCGATAACCTTTCAAGGTCAGAAGTGGCATAGTCGGCCCAACCGATTCGCCGCTCATGCGGCCCTCAAAGCGCATAAAGATATATGTCCAAGCAGTTGAAGCCCAAAGCAAAAGACGATTTTTTCGGCGGCGATGAGCCCAAGCCCCGCGCAGCCAAGGCCGCCCCGCGCGCGGGCGGCGCCGAGGCCGACTACACGGCAGCCGACATCGAGGTGCTCGAAGGTCTGGAACCGGTGCGCCGCCGGCCCGGCATGTATATCGGCGGTACCGACGAGAAGGCGCTGCATCACCTCTTCGCCGAAGTTATCGACAACTCGATGGACGAGGCGCTGGCGGGGCACGCGACCTTCATCGGAGTCGAGTTGAGCGCGGACGGCTTTTTGACGGTCACAGACAACGGCCGCGGCATCCCGGTCGATCCGCATCCAAAATTCCCGAAGAAGTCGGCGCTCGAAGTCATCATGTGCACGCTGCACTCGGGCGGCAAGTTCGACTCCAAGGTCTACGAGACCTCGGGCGGCCTGCACGGCGTCGGCATCTCCGTGGTGAACGCCCTCTCCTCGCTGCTCGAGGTCGAGGTCGCGCGCAGCCAGAAACTCTATCGCATGACGTTCGAGCGCGGGCACCCGAAGGGCAAGCTCGAGGATCTCGGCAAGATCAACAACCGCCGCGGAACCCGCGTGCGCTTCAAGCCGGACACCGACATCTTCGGTGCCAAGGCCGCGTTCAAGCCGCAGCGCCTGTTCAAGATGACGCGTTCGAAGGCGTATCTGTTCGGCGGTGTCGAGATCCGCTGGAATTGCGCGCCCGAACTGCTCAAGGGCGTCGACGACGTGCCGGCGGAAGCGACGTTCCACTTTCCCGGTGGCCTCAAGGATTATCTGGCGGCCGCGATCCATGCCGACACGCTGGTGCATCCCGACATCTTCTCGGGCAAGTCGGGCCGCAACGGCGCGCATGGCGCCTGCGAATGGGCTGTGGCCTGGACCGCGGATGCCGACGGCTTCCTCTCCTCCTACACCAACACCGTGCCGACGCCCGACGGCGGCACGCACGAATCCGGCCTGCGCAGCGCGCTGCTGCGCGGCCTCAAGGATCACGCCGAACGCGTCGGCCAGGGCAAGCGGGCGTCGTCCATTACGTCTGAAGACGTGATGGTGGGCGCAGCCGTGATGCTCTCGGTATTCGTGCGCGAGCCTGAATTCCAGGGCCAGACCAAGGACCGTCTCGCCACCGCCGAAGCGCAGCGCATCGTCGAACAGGCGATGAAAGATCCGTTCGACCATTGGCTGTCGGGCAATCCGAACCAGGCCAACCGGCTGCTCGACTTCGTGGTCGACCGCGCCGAGGAGCGACTGCGCCGCCGGCAGGAGAAGGAGACCGCGCGCAAGACCGCCGGCAAGAAGCTGCGCCTCCCCGGCAAGCTCGCCGATTGCAGCGATGCCGGCTTGGAAGGCTCAGAACTCTTCATCGTCGAGGGTGACTCGGCCGGCGGCAGCGCCAAGCAGGCGCGCGACCGCAAGACCCAGGCCGTGCTGCCGCTGCGCGGCAAGATCCTCAACGTCGCGTCCGCCGGCAAGGACAAGCTGACGGCAAACACGCAGCTCGCCGACCTCGTGCAGGCGATCGGCTGCGGGATGCTCGCGCAGTATCGCGAAGAGGATTTGCGCTACCAGCGCATCATCATCATGACGGACGCCGATGTCGACGGTGCCCACATCGCTTCGCTGCTGATCACCTTCTTCTATCGGCAGATGCCGCGGCTGATCGACGAAGGCCACCTCTTCCTCGCCGTACCGCCGCTCTACAAGCTGACCAACGGCACGAAGTCGGTCTACGCCCGCGATGACGCGCACAAGGCGGCGCTGATCAAGAGCGAGTTCAACGCCAACGCCAAGGTCGAGGTCAATCGCTTCAAAGGCCTCGGCGAAATGATGCCGGCGCAGCTCAAGGAAACCACCATGGATCCGGCAAAGCGGACCATGCTGAAAGTGGTTCTGCTCGCCGACGACCGCGACACCACGGCGGATTCGGTGGAGCGCTTGATGGGCACCAAGGCCGAAGCGCGCTTCGCGTTCATCTCGGACAAGGCCGAATTCGCCAATGACGATTTGCTGGACGTCTGATCCGCAGGCGCTACCCGGTCGCATCCCATCCAGAGCCCCGGCATGAAGCCCGGGGCTCTTTTGTTTTTGGGGACGACAACCGCTCTTTCCCGCCGATCCTGCCCGCCGATCCTGCCCGACCATCCTGCCAACGGTCCGCCTCGATTTCGGTGATTCCCTGCCTCGTCGCATCGCGACTCGGCCAACGACTCACCCAGTCAGGCTGATGCAGGATTGCCTCCGTTTCGGACAAAGCCGGATTCACTAACGAGAAGTTACCAAAATACAAATCGCAAAATTCGGCGTATCACTTTGATAATGCAGGGTTATTGCATACTTCGACAGCGACACTCGGAATCCCTGCCGTGCGGCGTTTCCCGGCAACTGTGCCTGCTCTGCAACAGCATTTCGGAGAGAAGCAGGTATAGTCCGAGACATCAGATGACACGGACTTCAGTGCGCTCGCGCCTGCCAGACAGACCAAAGCTTGGGGATTTTAAGATGAAGAAGATTTTGCTCGCACTGACCGCGGTTGCCGCGATGACCGGTTCGGCCTCGGCCGCTGACCTTGGCGCCCGTCCCTACGTGAAGGCCCCGATGGCAGCGCCTGTCGCCAGCTGGACCGGCTTCTATCTCTTCGGCGGCGCCGGCGGCGGCCTCTCGGCCGCTGACCAGCGCGTGCAGACCACGGTCGGCGCAGTTCCCCTGACGATCGATCAGCGCCAGGGTGGCTCGGGCTGGTTCGGCACCGTCGGTCTCGGCTACGACTGGCAGTTCAGCGGCACCTGGGTCGCCGGCGTATTCGCTGACGGTCAGTTCGGCAGCATCCGTGCTACCATCCAGGATCCGATCGCTGGCATCACTGGCAACCAGAAGCTGGAAGATTCCTGGGCCGCTGGTGTCCGCCTCGGCTGGCTGGTCGCTCCGAACGTTCTCTCCTACGTCAACGGCGGTTACTCGGGCGCTCACTTCGGCCAGACCAACTTCATGACCCTGGCCGGCGTGCCCGCCGGTATCCATCTCAACAGCTACAACCGCAATGGCTGGTTCGTCGGCGGCGGCGTCGAGAACAACCTGAACATCTTCGGCATCCAGTCGCCCGGCTGGTTCATGAAGACCGAATATCGCTCGGCCTTCTACAACGCCAAGACCCAGAACGAACTGTTCGATGCTGGCAACGTCCTTGTGGGCCGCGACATCCGCGCCAACACCTGGAACCAGACGATCTCGACTTCGCTGGTCTACCGCTTCAACTGGACCGGTCCGGTCGTCGCGAAGTACTGATCTGATCTGACCTAATCTTCAGACGTCAAAGCCCCGGCATCGCCGGGGCTTTTTCGTTGTACGGTGCTTCAGCGGACCTTGCGTGGACATGCATCCGCCCTGCGGCCTGCATCAGCAGCCATTGTATCCCAACCGCGGCTGCGGCTAGTCTCCCGCCAAGTTTTCGGGCCGCGGTAATCGTCAAGCCGCGTCACGACAGAAGCGGACCCATGGGGAGGAATGCATGCGCAGATTTCTGCTTGTAGCAGGCCTGTTTGCCCTTGCCGTCGGGCTGCTCTGGATCGGACAGGGCACGGGCACCGTCGCGTGGCCGCGATCGAGCTTCATGGTCAACCAGTTGCAATGGGCCGGCTATGGCGCAGCCATGGCCGGCTTCGGGCTGGTGCTGATCTGGCAAAGCAACCAATAAAAGAAACCAGGGAATAGCAGCATGACATCCAGTCGGTTCGATCTCCGCGGCAAGGTCGCGATCGTCACGGGAGGCAATGGCGGCATCGGGCTCGGCATGGCCCGTGGCCTCGCCGACGCCGGCGCCAACATCGCCGTGGTCGGACGCAACGAAGCCAAATCTACCGCCGCCGTTGCCGATCTCAGTCAACGCGGCGTGAAGGCGATCAGTGTTCCCACCGACGTCACCGACAAGGCGGCCATCGCCGCGATGGTCGAGCGTGTCGTCGGGGACCTCGGCCGCATCGACATCCTCATCAACAATGCCGGCATGAGCATCCGCAAGCCGCCGCACGAGCTCGAGCTCGACGAGTGGAATACGGTGATCAACACCAACCTCACCAGCGCCTTCCTGTGCTCGAAGCTGGCCTATCCGGCGCTGAAGGCGTCCGGCAACGGCAAGGTGATCAACATCGGCTCGATGATGTCGATCTTCGGCGCGAGCTTCGCGACGGCCTACGCGGCGAGCAAGGGCGGCATCGTTCAGTACACGCGCGCCTGCGCCAACGCATGGGCGCCCGACAACATCCAGGTCAATGCCATCCTGCCGGGCTGGATCGACACTGACCTGACCCGCGGTGCGCGGCAGCAGGTATCGGGATTGCACGAGCGGGTGCTGGCACGCACGCCTGCGGGGCGGTGGGGCGACATCGACGATTTCGCCGGCATTACCGTGTTCCTTGCCTCGTCCGCCTCTAACTTCGTCACCGGCACCGCGATCCCCGTCGATGGCGGGTTCTCGGTGATGGCGTAGATCGTACGCGATAAACCTGCACACAAAAAAGAAGCCCCGGACAATGCCGGGGCTTTTGAATTTGGGTAGTGATCGTCTTTTATGGCTGCTTGGTCGTTCGTTGACCCACTCAGTAGCGGGCGATGACTGGCGCGTCGAACTTGTAGCTGGCGCGCACGACGGCCCACTGGATGTCGCGCGGCTTGGCATCGAAGCTGTAGTTGCCCGACGTGCCGCCAAGTTGATAGGTCTGGCTGGCGAAGGCTGCGTAGTTGTATTCGAGGCCGACGATCCAGTTGCGGGTGATGCCGTATTCCCAGCCGGCACCGACGGTCCAGCCGTTGGCCCAATGGGTTTGACCGCCGGAACCGGTGGCCGGACCGACCGTATCGGTGACCGACAGACGGTTGTTCACGCCGGCATAGCCGCCTTTGATGTAGAACAGGTTGTTCTGCACGGCGAAGCCCGCGCGACCGACGACGGTGGCAAGCACATTGGCGCGCCAATCAAAGACGTTGCCGCCCGGAGCAAATGCCGTGTTCACGACCGTGCCCTTGTTGTCGAGGCCGGAGATCGTGCCTTCCATACCGAAGACGTAGTTGTTGGCCTGCCAGTTGTAGCCGATCTGGGCGCCGCCCATGATGCCGGCGCTGCGCTGACGGTAGCCCTGCCCCAGGGTCAGATCGCCGAACGGCGCGCCGGTCCCGTTGTTGATGAACTGCTCGTTGGTCCATGCGCCGCCGATGTGGCCGCCGACATAGAAGCCGGTCCAGTTGAACATCGACTCCATATAGGCCGGCGCCTTCGTGTAGCGCGCGCCGAGATCGGCGGCGGAAGCGGCGCCCGTCGAAACCAGAGCGGTCGTGCAGGCGAAGGCGGCAATCAACTTGGTACGCATGGTACACCCCGTGTCCTTTGATGGGTGCACGCTCACACGCAGGTCTTACTCAAATTTGAATCAAGACAGTTAAGACGCCGGATTGGCAAGCAGCGCGCCTTCAATCCATCTGAACTGTTGTACGCAGGCAACGCCCTGAGCGCGATTTAACGCCGCGTTATCCCTACCGGGTCCTTGCGCTACCGTGCCGCCGCAGCCTTCGACTGCACGTGCTCGGGCCGGACGCCAAGCGCGATCAGGCGCGCCGGAATGCCCTGGAGCCACGGCAGCGCGGTGATCAGGCGCACGATCAGCGGCACTTTCAACGGCCGGTCGCCGCCTCGCAAGGCGCCGCTGATGATGTTGTTCTGCACGATCATCTGCATTCGCTGCGTCATCTTCACCGGGAATTCGCGGCGACGGCGCACGGCGTCGAGCTCGTTCTCCGACGGACAGCCGTGCTGCAGCTTGTCCGCCAGCAAATTTGCGGTCGCGACCGCATCCTGCACGGCGAGATTGACGCCGACGCCGCCGACCGGCGACATCGCATGGGCGGCGTCGCCGATGAGAAGCAGGCCCGGCTGCGTCCAGCGCTTCAGGCGGTTGATCGCAACGGTCAGCAGCTTGAAATCGTCGAAGCTCTTCACGTCGGCAATGCCGTTCTTCAGGATCGGCGCCATGCGGACGACCTCGTCAAGCAGCGCCTGCAATCCCCTCGCCTTCACCGCGTCGTATTGTCCCTTGGCGATGACATAGGCGCACTGCCAATAGTCGCCGCGGTCGAAGGTGATCATCATCTTGCCGGGCTCGACGCGCGCGAACACGTTCTCGGTCTCGTTCGCCTTGCGGCCGACGCGAAACCACAGCACGTCCATTGGCGCGCCGATCTCCTCGACCTCGAGGCCGGAATGCTGTCGCACGGTCGAATGCCGGCCGTCACAGGCGATGGTGAGATCGGCTTCGATGTCCACGATGCCGTCAGGCGTGTTCGCCCGCACGCCGGCGATGGTCTCGCCGTGGCGGATCAGATCGACGGCCTCCGTGTTCATCATCACCTTCAGCGAAGCGAAGCGCTGGCCGGCCTCGCGCAGGAAATTCAGGAAATCCCATTGCGGCATGAAAGCGATGAACGGGTACTTGGTGCGGAGGCGGCTGAGATCGGCGATGCGAACGGGGGTACCGCCGAACAGGCCGTCCATCTTCTGCAAGCGCTGATGCGGCAGCTTCAGAAATCCGTCGATCAGGCCGAGCTCGTCCATCACCTGGAGTGTCGAGGGATGCACGGTGTCGCCGCGGAAGTCGCGGAAGAAATCCGCATGCTTCTCCAGCACCACAACATCGATGCCGGCGCGCCCGAGGAGATAGCCGAGCATCATGCCGGCCGGTCCGCCGCCGACGATGCAGCACCGCACTTTCAACGAAGAGCCCTGGGGATGCTGCGAGGTATCGGGTTTCACGGCCGGGCCCTCATTTACGGGTCAAGGTTTCTGTGCAGTGCAACAAGCAAGATTCATTTGCCGCGATTGTGAATGGCCGTTAGCCTCGCCGCCAATTCCGACTCATTCAGGAAATGGCAGTGCAGACAATCCTCATACTGCTCGGCGTCTGGATCCTGATCAACGTGCTTTTCGTCTTGATCATGATCGCACCGCGCAGGCCGCCGCTTGCGCCGGTGCGCATCGAACAGAACGGTTATCCGTACGAGGAGTAGGAGAAGTTCCTGCTGCGCCGCGTCATCATCTCGATCGCGATGGGCGCGTTCTTCTCGCCGACTCCGCCCTTGATCGAGGCCGTCAAGCGCTTCATCAGGAAGCGCCGCGAATAGCTACGGCGGACGCGGCCTGCTCGACACTTCAGTTGTTGCTGCGGTTCGCGCTGCGGAAGCTCTTGATCTCCGACACGCTGCCGTCGCGATAGGTCAGCTCCACCGAGATGAACTGCGTTGCCGGCGCGAGCTTCATGTAGAGCGGCATGCCGGCGCTGATCGCGCTGGGATCGCGCATGTCGCAGCCCGGCATCTTCAAGACCTGGTTCGGAACGGCGGTGTCGATGCCGATGCGCACCTCGCGGATGGCGCAGCGGTAGGACACGAGGTGCGTGTAGTAGACCAGCAGCCCGTTGAACTCGCGGAATGACAGCCAGCTCGTCGCGGTCATGTCGAGGATCTTGCGCTGGTCACGGATCAGCGCGGCTTCGGGATCGAACCTGATCGGGAACGGCCCCTGCATGTCACCGGACTGGTCGACATAGCGGACCTCGATGGTGCCGGCTTGCGCGTCCGGCGGCAATTCGATCGACGGGTTCGGCATTCTCTTGCGCGTGCGCGGGTCGAGCGTATCGATGAAGCCGGTTTCGCGGAAGTCGCCATTGCCGGCCATGCGCCAGGAAACGCCGAGGGTCGGATCGGCAAAGGAGAACACCACGCTCCAGCCGCCATTGTGACGCGAGAAGCTCGCGATCGGCGCGTTGGTGGTCTCCTCCTTCGGCACGCGCGGCACCGAGACCGGTGGCAGCGCCGCGAGCTTCTGCGCCGGCGGATCGGCCGGGCGCGCGGCGGCATCCTTCGCGACGCCGCCGAGGAAGACGTCATCGACCATCTGATCGAAATAGACCGGCACCTGCCTGTGCTTGACGGTGTCGGCCATCTCGCTGACGAGACGGCGCGTACGCTGCGCCACTTGCACCAGGTTCTCGCCGGGCTGGAGCAGTTCCTTGGCGAAGGTGCGCGTAAACACCGAATTGGGATTTGCGTCATCATTGGAGAGACGGTCGAGCGCGGTCTGGCGCGGGCCCGCGGAGAAGACCGAGAACACGCCTTCGGGCAGCTGCACCATCGGGGCAAGTCCGCCGCCACCGGCGACGGCGCGGGTACCCTTGCGCTCGAACGGGTTGTTGCGGCAGGCGTCGAACACCAGGATCGAGGTTCGCGCCTTCTTGTTCTGGAGGCGCTCGACGATGCGATCGGCCAGGATGGAGGCGTCACGCACCAGCTCTTCCTGCCCTTCCGTGGCCGCCGGCACGTCCGTCGGCAGCAGGTAGTTCTGGCCTGCGATTTCGAAGCCGTGGCCGGCATAGAAGAAGAACGCGGTGTCGCCGGGCTCGATCGTCCGATCGAACGCGAGCAGCGTCTCCGAAAATTGCTGCCGGCTCTGGTTTTCGGCGACCATCACCGAGAAGCCGAGCTGCTTTAGCGTATCGCCCATGGTGCGGGCGTCGTTGACCGCCTTGAGCAGTTTCGGAACGTTCCTGTAGTCGTTGTTGCCGACGACGAGCGCAACGCGCTTCTCGGCACAGGCGGGAAGCGCGAAACCGCTGAGGCCGGCCGCGAGGCCAAGCGCTGCCAGTACTCTGAAAAGCCGACGCGTCATCGAAAATCCCTCAAGAACAGCCCACGCCGGTTCCTTCGAACAGCGGTTCATGGGAACCGCGTCGCTGATGTGATAGTCGGCCCAGCCATAGTGCTGGTTCAACAGCCCTGAGGACTCAGGTTCTGTCGTCTAGCCTATGGCAGATCCCGCTGGAATCTGCTTTTTCTCAATCAATTCTTGTGGGCAATTCCGCTGGAAGCGAGGGGCCGCCGTGTATCGCTGGTGCACCGACGAGGTCGAGCCGCACGATCGCTTCGACTTTTGGCGCGAGGTGCGCGCCAAGGGCCTGTTCGGCGTCACCGCCGAACTCGAGCGCGAACGCCGCGCCGACTTCTTCGGCGAATTCTCGCTGCGCCAGCTTGGCGGAGCGGGCCTCGTCGAGCTGAAGGCCTCGCACTACACGGTCGAGCGCAGCCTGACCGACATCGCTCACGCGCCGGGCGACAGCATCTGCGTCTATCAGCAGCTCGGCAGCGGCGGCTGGTTCGGCGGCATGCGCGGCAGCGACTTCACGATCGCCAATGGCAGCTTCGCCACCAGCCACACCGACTTGCCCTATCGCACCGCGCCGATGGGCGCAGGAGGCTTCCACCTGCGGATCCTGAAGATTCCCGTGATCGGCCTCTCCACGCAGGACAAGCGCATGCGCGAGCTGGCGCCCCGGACGTTCGACGATTCCACCCTGGCGCCCCTGCTTGGCGCCTGCTTCGCCGATCTCGGTGCGGTTGCCGCAGGTGACGACGGCGCCGCCGATGCCGCTTCCCTCGTCCAGGCTTTAGCCCATCTGGCGTTGATCGAGCGCGGCATCCTGCGGTCCAGCGGCCGCCTCGGGCAGGCCGCGCTGCGGACCGCCCGGCTCTCGCACGCACGGCGCCTGATCGCGCGCCACCTGCAAGATCCAAATCTGGCGCCGACCATGGTGGCCGACCTGCTCGGCGTCTCCGTGCGTCACCTGCATATGCTGTTCGAAAGTGCCGCCAGGAGTTTCTCGCAAACCGTGACGGACGAACGCCTGAACCAGAGCCGCCGCTTGATGCGCGAAGCCCCGGACCGGTTGATCGCCGACATCGCGACCTCCTGCGGCTTCGACAGCCTCGCGACCTATTACCGGGTCTTCAACGCCGCCTACGGGATGGCCCCCGGCGACTTCCGCGCGCAGGGGCCGGAGGGGCGCTAGCCGGCGTTTGGGCAGTTCCGGCCGATCGCCGGATTGGGCGGAAAACCGCAGCCTCGCCCGCTATTTGGGCGAAAACCTCAGGTTTTTTAGGGCCTTCCCGCGCCTGCTCCATTGACTTTGGCCGATTCCCGCCTATGTTCCGTGGCGACGCGGCTCAGATCGAAGAGCGATTCCTGAGCCTGGCGCTTTGTTCGCGTGAGTCAGCACCCCCAGCTTCTTTGAGAGCGCGCCGTTTTGGGGTGGAACGCGACAGCCTTATTACCCTCGATTCCGAACGGCGGTTTCGACCAGAGGCTCAATGTCTTTTACCCATCTCGGACTATCCGAAAAAGTCCTCGCCGCAGTGGCGGCCACCGGTTACACCACCCCCACCCCCATTCAGGAACAGGCGATCCCTCACGTCCTCGCTCGCAAGGACGTGCTCGGCATCGCCCAGACCGGCACCGGCAAGACCGCGGCCTTCGTGCTGCCGATGCTCACCATCCTCGAAAAGGGTCGCGCCCGGGCGCGCATGCCGCGCACGCTGATCCTTGAGCCGACCCGCGAACTCGCGGCGCAGGTGAAGGAAAACTTCGACCGCTACGGCGCGGGCCAGAAACTCAACGTCGCCCTCCTGATCGGCGGCGTTTCCTTCGGCGACCAAGATGCCAAGCTGACGCGCGGCGTCGACGTGCTGATCGCAACTCCCGGCCGCCTGCTCGACCACACGGAGCGCGGCGGCCTGCTGCTCACCGGCGTCGAGCTGCTCGTCATCGACGAAGCCGACCGCATGCTGGACATGGGCTTCATTCCCGACATCGAGCGCGTCTGCAAGCTCGTCCCGTTCACGCGGCAGACCCTGTTCTTCACCGCGACCATGCCGCCGGAGATCCGGCGCATCACCGAAACCTTCCTGCACAATCCGCAGAAGGTCGAGGTATCGAAGCCCGCCACGACCGCTGTCACCGTTACGCAGTGCCAGGTCCCGGCCGGGCGCGAGGCGCACGAGAAGCGCGAGCTGCTTCGCCGACTGCTGCGCGAGGCCAAGGATCTCCAGAACGCGATCATCTTCTGCAATCGCAAACGCGACGTCGCCGTCGTTCACAAATCGCTGCAGAAGCACGGCTTCAGCGTCGGCGCGCTTCATGGCGACATGGACCAGTCGGCCCGCACGGCGGCACTCGAGCAGTTCCGCAAGGGCGAGCTGCCCCTCCTGGTCGCGTCCGACGTCGCCGCCCGCGGCCTCGACATCCCCGAGGTCAGCCACGTCTTCAATTTCGACGTTCCCCACCATCCCGACGACTATGTCCATCGCGTCGGCCGCACCGGTCGCGCAGGCCGGTCCGGCATGGCGATCTCGCTCGTTACGCCGCTCGACCAGAAGTCGATGGTGGCGATCGAGAAGCTGATCGGCCAGAGCATTCCGCGCGCCGAAGGCGATTTCGAAGTCCGCACCGATGCATCCGATGCGAGCGAGCGTCCGCGCGAGCAGCGCGGCCGTGAACGTTCACGCGGCGGACGCGGCAAGCCGCAGCGCGGTCGCGATCGTGAACGCAGCCATGAGCCGCGCGAACCACGTGGCGAGGCACAGCCTTCTGCCGAAGCACGGTCCGTTCCCGAGGCAAGGCCCGCTTCCGAAGCAAAGCCCGCGCGCGAGGCAAGACCTTCGCGTGAAGCAAGACCTTCGCGTGAAGCCAGACCTTCGCGTGAGGCAAGACCTCCGCGCGAAGCCAGGCCAGCATCCGAGCCGCGTGACGGTGCGCGCCAGCAGGCCAATCCGTCGCATGTGCCGTCGATCGGCCGTCCCGAGCCGCGCCGCCAACGCGAGGCCGACAGCGAGCCGGGCGACCACTCGCATCTGCCGGCATTTCTGCTGCGTCCGGTTCGCTCCCCCGCCGGCGCCTGAAGCACGATACGCGCCCGGCTTTGGTTGAAACCAAGCTGGCGCGCACTTTTTCGGATGCATTCGTGGACGTATATTTACGGGGCGTTCACGATCGTCCGTTAGCCTACGAACATAATTTAAGTATTGCTGCGGTCGCCGGCACGCTGATCGCTGTGGGGTATGTTCCGTGGTCAAGGTGCTCGACGAACACGAACGCACGATGGCGTTCGCCGAGGTAGCGCTCGGTCAGATCCGATCGCTACGGCAGACGGCAATTCCCCGCAATTACGAGATCTGGTACGTCTACGCCACCGGCTACAACGCTCCACTCAACAAGATCATCAACGAGACGCTGGCGCGGAGCGGCAAGCTCACCGAAGCCGATCTCGATCAGATCTACGAGACCTACCTCTCCCACATCAAGACCACCGACCGCATCGACAAGGTCGGCGCGCGCGTCATCGGCGAGATCGACGACGTGATGAAGGTACTCGGCGACGCGCTCGGGATGACCGGCTCCTACGATGCCAGCCTGTCGGGCGCGACCGAAAAGCTGTCATCGGCCAAGAGCCGCGAGCAGCTCAAGTCGATCGTCGAGACGCTGCTGCATTCGACCCGCGAGATGCGCGAGACCAACAAGGCGCTGGAAGACCGGCTGACGCTGTCGAAGAGCGAGATCAGCAACCTCCAGCAGAGCCTGGAGGCGATCCGCGCAGAGAGCCTCACCGATCCGCTGACGGGGCTCGGCAACCGCAAATATTTCGATCGCATGATCGACATGGCCGTGGAAGGCGCGCTCGCCTCCGGTGAGCCGCTGTCGCTGCTGCTGGTCGACATCGATCATTTCAAGTCGTTCAACGATTCCTACGGTCATCTCACCGGCGACCAGGTGCTGCGGCTGGTCGGCCTGTCGCTGAAGCAGACCATCAAGGGCCAGGACATCACCGCCCGCTATGGCGGCGAGGAATTCGCGGTCGTGCTGCCCAACACCGCGCTGCGCCAGGCCCTCACGGTGGCCGATCACATCCGCCGCGCGGTGATGGCGAAGGAATTGAAGAAGAAGTCCACCGGCGAAATCCTCGGCCGCGTCACCATCTCGGTCGGCGTCTCCATGCTCAAGCCGGGCGACGACACCGATGCGCTGATCGAACGCGCGGATGCCTGCCTCTACGCCGCCAAACGCAACGGCCGCAACCGCGTGATCTGCGAGGCCGATCCGGAATTCGCAGTCGAGACGCACAACCGGGTGGCGTGACGCCGAAGCCACGCACCGCCACCCGCGCTTGACATTCTGACCGGACGAACGACATCTCTCTCGCCGCCTTGAGGGGTCCGCCCGCGAGCATCCGGAGGACTTGTCGTCTTGCCCAACCCGCATGATTTTCACACGCCGCAACCGTCCTACACGAGGGATGAGCTGCTGAGATCGAGCGAGGGCGGCTATTTCGGCCCGGGCAATGCGCAATTACCGGCGCCGCCGATGCTGATGATGGATCGCATCACGGAGATCAGCCTGGACGGCGGCGAGTTCGGCAAGGGCCATATCGTCGGCGAGCTCGACATCGCGCCGGGCCATTGGTTCTTCGATTGCCACTATCGCGGCGATGCCACGATGCCGGCCTCTCTGGGGCTGGATGCCATGTGGCAGATGGTCGGCTATTGGCTGGGATGGTCGGGCTCCCCGGGCAAGGGCCGCGCCATCGGCGTCGGCGAGGTCGCGTGCACGGGCGAGGTCACGCCGAACGCGCAACGCGTGCGCTACGAAGTCTCCATGAGGATGGTCCGGCGCGGCAAGCTGGTGCTCGGAATTGCCGACGGTCGCGTGCTGGCCGACGGCATCTGCGTCTTCACCGCCACGGACATGCGGGTTGGTCTGACCAAGACCGTGGAGTGAAGTCGTAGGGTGAGGCAAAGCGAAGCGTGCCCACCATTACAGGTCGCAATCGCGGAAAGATGGTGGGCACGGCGCTAAGCGCCTTTGCCCACCCTACGGACCGCCTTCTTGGTTGTTCGTTTATTCGCCGGGGGCTTCTTCGCAACCTTCTTCGCCGCCTTCTTGACCTTGGGCCGCTTCTTCACCTTGGCGCGCTGGGCGGCGGCGAGCGCGGCCCTCGCCCATTGCGCCAGTTCCGCGGAATCGTCGAACAGGCGCGCGGGCAGCTCCCAATAGGAGTTCACCACCACGGTCTTGGCGCGGGTCGCGTATTGGAACGGCTTCGAGCCTTCCGCTTCAAAGTCCGGGATGGTCATCTCGTCGGCGCGAAAGAACAAGCCGGCACGCAGAGACAGCGCGAAATTGATGCCGTCGGCGGAGATGCCGTAGCCGGAAAACATTTTTCGGATGGCGACGGGGCCGAAATCGGCGAACAGGTCGATCAGGAATTCTCGGTCCATGGCAGGCTTCCCGGGGCGAGCAGCCCAATACCACCGCCGTCATTGCGAGCGAAGCGAAGCAATCCAGGCTGTCGACGCGGAGACAGCCTGGATTGCTTCGTCGCAAGTGCTCCTCGCAATGACGGAAAAACTACCCGTCGATCTGCGCCGGGCGCAGCTCGACCGACTCGCCGCAGCCGCAAGCGGAGATCTGGTTGGGATTGTTGAAGACGAACTGGGCCTGCATCTTGTCGGCCTTGTAGTCCATCTCGGTGCCGAGCAGGAACAGCACGGCCTTCGGATCGACCAGGATCTTGACGCCCTTGTCCTCGACGACCTCGTCGGTCGGGCGGACATCATGGGCGTATTCGACCGTGTAGGACTGACCGGCACAGCCGCCGTTCTTGACGCCGACGCGCAGGCCCACGATCTCGGAATCGGCCCGCTGGGTCAGCTCGTTGATGCGCTGGGCAGCAGCATCCGTCAGCCGCATCACTTGTGGGCGCGGCCGCCGCGGTTTCGGAGTGGATGCTGGTGTCGAGCCCGACGATATCTGTGTCATGTCAATGATGTGGTCCGTTGCCGAGCGAATTCAATGCCAAGGATCTAACGAGTATCTAAAGCCAGGGTTACGCGTCACCACATGTTGAGCACGAGGCGGGCCTCGTCGCTCATGCGTTCCGGCGTCCAGGCCGGCTCCCAGACCACCTTGACGTCGACCACGCCGACGCCGGGGACGCTGGCGACCGCGTTCTCGACCATGGTCGGCAACTCGCCGGCAGCCGGGCAGTTCGGCGTCGTCAGCGTCATTTGCACGTCGACCGAGCGATCGTCCTTGATCTCGACCTTGTAGATCAGGCCGAGCTCGTAGATGTCAGCCGGGATTTCCGGGTCGAACACGGTCTTCAGCCCGGCGATGATCTCGGTGGTGAGACGCTCGGTCTCCTCAGGCGGCAGCGCCGACTGGGTTTCCATCGGATTGGCTTTGATTTCGGCCGTGTCACTCATGCGAACAAATCCCGCGCCTTCAACAGCGCCTGTGCCAGATGATCGACTTCTTCTCGCGTATTATACATGCCGAACGACGCCCGGCATGTGGCCGTGACGTTGAACCGCTCTAAAAGCGGCATCACGCAATGGGTGCCGGCGCGCACCGCGATGCCCTGGCGGTCGATCACGGTGGCGACGTCATGGGCGTGCGCGCCCTTGAGCTCGAAGGAGATCACCGGGCCCTTGCCCCGCGCCGTCCCTACCAGCCGCAGCGAGTTGATCTCGCGCAGCTTGTCCTGGGCGTAGGTGACGAGATCGTGCTCGTGCGCGGCGATGCGCTCCTTGCCGATCGAATTGACGTAGTCGATGGCGGCGCCAAGCCCGACCGCCTCGACGATCGCCGGCGTGCCGGCCTCGAATTTGTGCGGGGGATCGCCGTAGGTGACGACGTCGCGCGAGACCTCGCGGATCATCTCGCCGCCGCCGTTAAACGGGCGCATCGCGACCAGGTGGTCGTACTTGGCCCAGAGCACGCCGATGCCGGTCGGACCGTAGACCTTGTGGCCGGTGAAGACGTAGAAGTCGCAGCCGAGGTCCTGGACGTCGACTGGGATATGCACCGCGCCCTGGCTGCCGTCGACCAGCACGGGAATGCCGCGGGCATGGGCGATCTTCACGACGTCCTTGACCGGAACGATGGTGCCGAGCGCGTTCGACATCTGCGTGATCGCGACCAGCCTGGTCTTCGAGGTCAGCAGCTTTTCGAATTCGTCGATGAGGAAATTGCCCTCGTCGTCGACCGGGGCCCATTTGATCACGGCACCATGGCGTTCTCTGAGAAAATGCCAGGGCACGATGTTGGAGTGGTGCTCCATGATCGAGATGACGATCTCGTCGCCTTCTTTGATGTTCGGCTCACCCCAGGACGAGGCGACGAGGTTGATCGCCTCGGTCGCGTTGCGGGTGAAGATCACTTCCTCAGGTCGCGGCGCGTTAATGAACTGCGCCACCTTGATGCGGCCGCCCTCATAGGCCTCGGTCGCGGCATTGGCGAGGTAATGCAGGCCGCGATGCACGTTGGCGTATTCGGAGGTATAAGCCTGCGTCATGCGATCGAGCACGGCGCTCGGCTTCTGTGCAGATGCAGCGTTGTCGAGATAGACCAGCGGCTTGCCGTAGATCTGCATGGCCAGCGCCGGAAAATCTTCGCGCACGCGCGCAACGTCGTAAGAGCCGTTCTTGACTGCCGGATGCATGCTCATTGGCGCCGCTCCAGCCAGCGCTCGGCAATGCCGATCACGTGCTCGCGCAGATCATCGTCGGCGATCTGCTCGATCGCCTCGCCGACGAAAGCCTGGATCAGCAGCGCCTGGGCCTGCTTCTCCGGCAGGCCGCGCGCCTTCAGATAGAACAGCAGGCTGTCGTCGAGCGCGCCGGCGGTGGCGCCGTGGCCGCAAGAGACGTCGTCAGCGAAAATCTCGAGCTCGGGCTTGTTGTCGGCTTCCGCTTCGTCCGAGAGCAGCAGCGCGCGGATCATCATCTTGCCGTCGGTCTTCTGTGCGTCGGGACGAACGATGATACGGCCCTGAAACACCGAGTGCGCACGGTCGTCGATCACGGCGCGGAAGACTTCCCGGCTGACGCAGTTCGGCACGGCGTGGTCGACCACCAGGGTGGTGTCGCCATGTTCGGTCTTCTGCAACAGGTTCACGCCGTTAACGGAGAGCTCGCTGCCCTCGCCCGCCAGCGTGATGAAGCCTTGCAGGCGGCTGACCGCAGCACCGGTGGTCATGTTGAAGAAATTGAGCTTCGTGTTCGCACCGACCGTGACGAACTGCGAGGTGATGTTCACCGCATCCGGCGAATCGTCCATCAGGCGGATATGCGCGACGTCTGCGTTGTCGCCGACCGCGAGGATGACGGCATCGTTGACCTGGTAGGCCTTGGCGCCGGCCGCGACGAAGCTCTCGATGATGGTGGCACGAGCGCCTTTCCCGACCACGACCTGCGAGCGGGTGAACGTCGATGCCGTAGCAGCGATCGCGATGTGAATGATCTGGATCGGCGCGGACAGCTGCACGCCGTCGGCGATATCAACCACGACACCATCGGTCGCCATTGCCGCGTTCAGCGCGATCACCGCGTCGATAGCCGCGGTCTTCAACAGACCGGAATTCTTCTCCAGCGTCTCCCGCAATGTCTTAAAGCCCGCCTCGGAGGCCATCGCCTTGATGTCCGAGAGATCGGCAGCGAACACGCCGTCCACCAGAACCAGCTTGCGGGCGCCTGCGATGGCATGCGCCTTCACGGCGTCCGCGGCGCGCTTCAACGCGGCCGTATCGGGCGCAGCCGCCAACGGCAACACCTCGCCGACCAGCGCGCGCAGGTCGGTGTATTTCCATTCCTCGATCCGGCGGTGCGGCAGGCCGAGACGCTCATAGGTCTCGAACGCCTCGCGGCGCACGGCGATCACGGAAGGCGAACCCGGCAGACGGCCTTCGGCGCTGGCGAAGAGATCGCTCACCGCGCGGCCATTTCCGGTCTTTGCCACAGCAACGTTCATCGCAAAATTCCTTACGCGTCCTCGTACTGGGCGTAGCCGGACGACTCCAGCTCCAGCGCCAGGTCCTTGGCACCGCTCTTCACGACACGGCCCTTCGACATCACGTGCACGACGTCAGGCACGATGTAGTTGAGCAGCCGCTGATAGTGGGTGATGACGACCATCGCGCGCTTGGGCGAATGCAACGCGTTGACGCCGTCGGCTGCGATGCGCAGCGCGTCGATGTCGAGGCCGGAATCCATCTCGTCGAGGATGCACAGGCTCGGCTCAAACAGCGCCATCTGCAGCACCTCGTTGCGCTTCTTCTCGCCGCCGGAAAAACCGACATTGACGCCGCGCTTGAGCATGTCCTGCGGGATGTTCAGCGACTTCGAGACTTCGCGGACTTTCTTCAAAAAGTCGGGCGTCGAATATTCGCTCTCGCCGCGCGCCTTGCGCTGCGCGTTCAGTGCGGTACGCAGGAAATTCATGGTGGAGACGCCGGGGATCTCGACCGGATACTGGAACGCAAGGAACACGCCCTTGGCGGCGCGCTCGTTGGGGGCCATCGCGAGCAGGTCTTCGCCCTTGAACAGGATCTCGCCGTCGGTCACCTCGTAACCCGGCTTGCCGGCGATGACGTGGGACAGCGTCGACTTGCCGGAGCCGTTCGGCCCCATGATCGCGTGGATCTCGCCCTCGTTCACGGTCAGCGTCAGCCCGTGGAGGATCTCACGTTCCTCAACACGAACCTTGAGGTCTTTCACTTCGAGCAAAGCCATATCTTGTTTCCATCTATCTCCTCATCCTGAGGAGCGCCGCAGGCGCGTCTCGAAGGATTAAGGCCAACAATCTTTTCGTATCCATCCTTCGAGACGGCCGCTTACGCGGCCTCCTCAGGATGAGGTCGGCGCTAGCCGACCGATCCTTCAAGCGAGATCGAGATCAGCTTCTGCGCTTCCACCGCGAACTCCATCGGCAGTTGCTGCAGCACGTCCTTGACGAAGCCGTTGACCACGAGGCCGACCGCCTCCTCCTGCGTGAGGCCGCGCTGGATGCAGTAGAACAGCACGTCCTCGGAGATCTTCGACGTGGTAGCCTCGTGCTCGAACGTCGCCGACGAGTTCTTGGCTTCGATGTAGGGCACGGTGTGCGCGCCGCATTTGTCGCCGATCAGCAGCGAATCGCAGGCAGTGAAGTTGCGCGCGCCGGTCGCCTTGCGATGCGCGGTAACGAGCCCGCGATAGGTGTTCTGCGACCTGCCGGCCGCGATGCCCTTGGAGATGATGCGGCTCGACGTGTTCTTGCCGAGATGGATCATCTTGGTGCCCGAGTCGACCTGCTGATAGCCGTTCGAGATCGCGATCGAATAGAATTCACCACGGGAATTGTCGCCGCGCAGGATGCAGCTCGGATACTTCCAGGTGATCGCCGAACCCGTTTCGACCTGGGTCCAGGAGATTTTGGAATTGTCGCCGCGGCAGTCGCCACGCTTGGTGACGAAATTGTAGATGCCGCCCTTGCCTTCCGAATTGCCCGGGTACCAGTTCTGCACCGTCGAATATTTGATCTCGGCGTCGTCATGCGTGACGAGCTCGACCACGGCCGCGTGCAGCTGGTTCTCGTCGCGTTGCGGCGCGGTGCAGCCCTCGAGATAGGAGACGTAGGAGCCCTTGTCGGCGATGATCAGCGTGCGCTCGAACTGGCCGGTGTTGCGCTCGTTGATGCGGAAGTACGTCGACAGCTCCATCGGGCAGCGCACGCCCGGCGGCACGTAGACGAACGAGCCATCGGAGAACACCGCCGAGTTCAGCGTCGCGTAGAAATTGTCCGAGGTCGGCACCACGGATCCCAGATATTTCTGCACCAGCTCGGGATGCTCGCGGATCGCCTCCGAGATCGGCATGAAGATCACGCCGGCCTTCTTCAGCTCCGCCTTAAAGGTGGTCGCAACCGAAACCGAATCGAAGACGGCATCGACCGCGATCTTGCGACGCGTGGGATCTTCCTCGCCGGGCTTCGGCTCGACGCCTTCGAGCATGGCGACTTCCCGCAAGGGAATGCCGAGCTTCTCGTAGGTCTTCAGAATCTCTGGATCGATCTCGTCGAGCGAGGTGATCGTCTTCTTCGGCTTCGGCGCCGAATAATAATAGAGGTCCTGGAAGTCGATCTTGGGATAATCGACGCGCGCCCAGGTCGGCTCGGTCATGGTCAGCCAGCGCCGATAGGCTTCGAGCCGCCACTGGAGCATCCAGGCGGGTTCGTTCTTCTTCTCGGAGATGAACTTGACGGTCTCTTCCGACAGCCCCTTGGGGGCCTTGTCGGACTCGATCAGGGTCTCAAACCCATAACGATACTGATCGACGTCGATGCGCTTCACGCGCTCGACCGTCTCTTGCACGGCTGGCATTCTATCCTCCGCTCGCGGTTTCAAGGACCGCGGTGGATCATCAAACTCGGACGACTATTACGATGTTTCTTGGCGGGAAGCACGCGCTTAGAACCGTTCAAGCCGTGTTTCATCGCTTATCCCTTAAGTAGGGTATTACCGAGCTTTCGCCAAGCCTCTAACGCCCTGTTGATGTCATCCGGCTCCGTGGACCAGCCCAGACTAAGACGCACCGCTCCTTGGGCGACGGTCGGATCATACCCCATTGCCGACAACACGTGGGACGGCTGAACCTTGCCCGAGGAACAGGCAGAGCCTGAGGACACGGCGACGCCTTCGAGGTCGAAGCCGATCACCGCGGTCTCGGCCTTAAGGCCGGGGGCGGTGAACAGAACGGTATTCGGCAACCGCTTGACGTCACTTGAGAAGACCGTTGCGCCGGCCATGGAGCGAATGCCATTTTCCAAGCGATCTCTGAGACTTGCCATCCGCGCTGCATCCTCCGACAAAGCCTGAAGGGCGACCCGCACCGCTGCCCCGAAGCCGGCAATGCCGGCGACATTCTCGGTTCCCGCGCGCCGGTTCATCTCCTGCCCGCCGCCCCGCAGCAACGGCTCAAGCCCGGCCACGCCCTCGGCCGCGACCAGCGCGCCAACACCCTTGGGACCGCCGATCTTGTGTGCAGAAAAGGTCGCAAGGTCTGCGCCGATAGCTTTGATATCGAAAGGGATTTTTCCAAACGCCTGGATTGCATCGACGTGCAGGAGGCCGCCAGCCGCGTGAACGATTGCCGCGGCCTCGGCGATAGGCTGCAGCGCGCCCGTCTCATTGTTGGCCGCCATGATGGAGACCAGCGCCGGCGGGCCGTCGCCGAGCAGCGCCTTCAAATCGTCGAGGTCGATCACGCCGGAGCGCGTAACCCTGACCTGACCGATCCTATCGGCCGGGAACCGGCCGCCCGCCAGCACCGACGCATGCTCGACCGCCGAGACCAGGAGCCGCTCGACAGGCCCGCCAGACGGCCCCCGAAGCCCCGGCGACAGCGCCAGCGCGTTAGCTTCGGTTCCCGTGGAGGTGAAGACGACGTTCCGCGGCAACGCGCCGACGGAGGTCGCAAGCAGGGCCCGCGCGTCCTCGACAAGCCGTCGCGCCTCGCGCCCCTCGGCATGAACCGAGGAGGGATTGCCGATGAGCTCGGAGGCTGCGAGCATTGCGCTTCGGGCCTCGGGACGAAGCGGCGTGGTCGCATTCCAGTCGAGATAGATGCGGCTCGGCATAGACTACTATATTACCTGCGATTGTGGTTGTTGCGCCAGCGCTGGTACCCGACATGGGCTCCCCTGGAGCACTTGGCAATCTCGATTCCGGATTCCCCATCGCGCGAGGGCGCGGCCATGACGCTAACATCTTGAGCTCATTGGGCGATGTTCAAGATGCTTGCTTTTTGACCCTCGCCTCATGTTAGAACGCGCGCGTCAGTTCGCCGCGCGCCGCTCGCGCATCATCCGAGGGCGCCGCTCCACCCTTCCATTCGCGGCTTGATCGGCCCAGCAGCCGATGAAATCCGCACAATCGGTTGATTGTTGAAGAGCGTCTTCAAGGGATCAATCAAGAGATCATCATGCCTGAAGTTATTTTCACCGGCCCCGCCGGCCGTCTCGAAGGCCGCTACCATCCGGCCAAGCAGAAGAACGCGCCGATCGCGATGGTCCTGCATCCGCATCCGCAGTTCCACGGCACGATGAATCATCAGATCATCTACCAGTGCTACTATGCGTTCGCGCATCGCGGCTTCTCCGTGCTGCGGTTCAATTTCCGCGGCGTCGGCCGCAGCCAGGGCTCGTTCGACCACGGCACCGGCGAATTGTCGGACGCGGCCGCGGCGCTCGACTGGGCGCAGACCATCAATCCCGAAGCGCGCGCCTGCTGGGTTGCCGGCTTCTCCTTCGGCGCCTGGATCGGCATGCAGTTGCTGATGCGCCGCCCGGAGGTCGAGGGCTTCATCTCGATCGCGCCGCCCGCCAACCTCTACGACTTCTCGTTCCTCGCGCCCTGCCCGTCCTCTGGCCTGATCGTGCATGGCGAGAAGGACGCGGTGGTGCCGCCCAAGGACGTCAACACGCTGGTCGAGAAGCTGAAGACGCAAAAGGGCATCGTGATCGACCAGCAGGTCATCCCCGGCGCCAACCACTTCTTCGACGCCAAGCTCGAGCCGCTGATGGAAACCATCACCGCCTATCTCGACATGCGCCTCGCCAACGTGCGCTGAGCTTTCCGTGGGCGCGTTCATCGCATTGCTGCGTGCCGTGAATGTCGGCGGCACCGGCAAACTGCCGATGAGCGAACTCAAGGCCATTTGCGAGGAGCTCGGCTACGCCGCTGTGCGCACCTATATTGCAAGCGGCAACGTCGTCTTCACAAGCCGCAAGTCGCAATCTGCGATCAAGACCGCACTCGAAAAGCGGTTGCACGCCTATGCCGGCGCGCCGGTCGGCGTGCTCGTGCGCAGCGCCACCGAGATGGCGCAGGTCTTGGCCGATAATCCGTTTCCAAAGGCCGCACCCAACCGCACCGTCGCGATCTTCCTCGACAAGGCGCCGCCGGCGGATGCGCTCGCCGGCATTCGCGGCCAGAACAAGGAGGAGGTCCGCCTCGGCCACCGCGAGATCTACGTGCATTACGGCGACGGCATGGGCACGTCGAAGCTGGTCATCCCCGCCGCCAAGACCGGCACCGCGCGCAACATGAACACGATCGCGACGCTCGCGAAAATGGCCGCAGAGCTCTAGGCCAGCTTGAGCGCCGCGATCCCCGTCAGCACCAGCACGATCCCCGCGATCTTCATCGCGCTCAGGGTCTCGCCGAATAGCACGACGCCCATGATGAAGGTGCCGGCGGCGCCAATGCCCGTCCACACCGAATAGGCGACGCCGACCTCGAGCACCTTCAAGGCGCGTCCGAGCAGGAACACAAAGGCGGCGAGCAGCACCAGCGAGACGATACTCCAGCTCACACGCGTGTAGCCCTCCGCATATTTCATCGAGATCGCCCAGCCGACATCGAGGAGGCCGGCGATCACCAGCATCAGCCAGGCCATGGATTGCGACATCGGCGAGGGCTCAAGCCGCGAGCTTGAGCAGATGCGCGTCATGCCGCACCAGGAAGGCGCGCAGCAATTGCGGATAGTCCGCGCCGACCGCGGTGCGGACGCTCGGACGCTTCGCCAGTTCGGCGCGCCATGCGCGGACCTTCGGCACATCGCGGAAAATGCCGTGCTCGGTCAGCTCGTCGAACAGATCGAAATAGCGGAAGACGGGCGCGAACACTGCGTCGACCAAACTGAACGCTTCGCCGGCAAAATAAGGACCGGCGCCGAGCGCCGCCTCGACCCGCGCGAATTTTGCAACGAGCGCCTGGCGCTTGCTCTCGAACGTCGCCGGATCGGTCGTGGTCTCCAGACCCCAGAGGTCGCCGAGCACTGCTGAACCAAACTCCATCCACGCCCGGTGCTCGGCACGCTTCAAGGCATCCGCCGGATGCAGCCTCACACCGCCTTGCGTCTCCTCGGTGTACTCGCAGATCACGTTGCTCTCGAACAGCGCGACCTCGCCCTTCTCGCTCGTCACGACCAGCACCGGCACCTTGCCAAGCGGCGACAGTTTGAGAAACCAGTCCGGCTTGTTGGCGAGATCGATGTCGACCCGCTCGAACGGAACGCCCTTCTCCTTGAGCGCGATCACCGCGCGCTGCACGTATGGGCAAAGCTTATGGCTGATCAGTTTGAGGGAAGCGGTCATGGCACGATCCCGGTAGTTGGATGCAACTGCATCCAAGATAGATGCATTTGCATGCACTCGTCAAGTTCAATGCATTTGCATCGACCGGTCTCGATCTCAGGATTACCTCAAGGCCGCGCGATCACCCCGCCCGTCATCGGCATCGGCACGCCCGTGGTCGCGGGATAAGACAGCGGCAGGCCCTTCAGGCCGCGCGCGGCAAGGAAGCCGAAGGCCTGCGCCTCGATGGCATCGGAGGCCCAGCCGACTGTCGCGGCGGCCTCGACAGTGGCGGACCCCACGCGCTCCCGCAGCATCTGGAGCATGGTCCGGTTGCGGGCGCCGCCGCCGCAGACGATCCAGCTTCGCGGCCTGCGTGGCAGCAGCGGGATGATGCGGGCGATGGCCGCCGCGGTGAAGGCGGTCAGAGTCGCGGCGCCGTCGGCCGGCTGCACCTCGCCGAGCTTTAGTGCGGCAAAATCGTTGCGGTCGAGCGATTTCGGCGGCGGGCTTGCGAAGAACGGCAACTCCAGCGCCCGCGCGATACACGCTTCGTCCGCCTTGCCGAGGGCGGCGAACTTTCCGTCCGCGTCGAACGCCTGGTTCATGGTGCGGTACATGAAATCGTCGAGCAGCGCGTTGCCGGGCCCGGTATCGCAGGCGATCAGCGTGTCGTTGCCGTCGATATAGGTGATGTTGGAGACGCCGCCGATATTGACGACAACGATCGGCCCTTCGCGCTCCAGCGACTGGACGAGCGCCCTGTGGTAGACCGGCACGAATGGCGCGCCCTGCCCGCCAGCTTCGACGTCGGCGGCGCGGAAATCATGCATCACGGGGATGTGGATCGCCTTGGCCAGCGCCGGCGCATCGCCGATCTGCACCGTCAGCCGTTTCTCGGGGCGATGCAGCACGGTCTGGCCGTGGAAGCCGACGATGTCGATGTCTTCCGGCCTCATCCGATTCTGGGCGACAAAGGCGGCGACCGCCTCAGCATGCGCCTGGGTCACCGCGCGCTCGGCCTCGGCCAAAATCCCCGGCCGGGCATCGCGCTGCGGCAGGTGCACCGCCTCGCTCAGCGCCTGGCGCAGCAGGTTGCGCTCCGCCGGGCTATACGGCCGGTAGCCGGAGGGCCCGAATGCCTTCACCTGCTTTCCGTCGGTTTCGATCAGCGCGACATCCACCCCGTCCAGCGAGGTGCCGCTCATCAAACCGAGTGCCGTCAACATCATGGATCAGCGTCCTCAAGAGACCCTTCCGGCATGCCGATCTTGTGCCAGAGGGACACATCTTATAATGCCACAGGCCAAAGTGGCGGGCAGCAATCGAGTTCCCATAGAAGACCCTTAAATTGCTCCCAAAACAGTAAACCAAGAATTGTCAGGCGCGCCGACAAATGACTGCATTCAAATCGGATTTCCTCAACACGCTGCAGGAACGGGGATTCGTCCATCAGTGCTCCGATTTCGAGGGGCTGGACGCACTCGCCGCCAAGGGCGAGGTGACCGGCTATGTCGGCTACGATTGCACCGCCCGCTCGCTGCACATCGGCAACTACCTGACCATGATGATGCTGCACTGGCTGCAGCAGTCCGGCAACAAGCCGATCACCCTGATGGGCGGCGGCACCACCATGGTCGGCGATCCCTCCGGCAAGGACGAGACGCGTGCAATCCGCTCTGTCGCCGAGATCGAGGCCAACAAGGAATCGATCCGCGGCGTGTTCGCAAAAGTGCTGCGTTATGGCGACGGCAAGAGCGACGCCATCATGCTCGACAATGCCGAGTGGCTGACAAAGCTCAACTACATCGAGATGCTGCGCGACGTCGGCCGGCACTTCTCGGTCAACCGTATGCTGACCATGGACTCCGTGCGCCTGCGCCTCGAACGCGAGCAGGAGATGAGCTTCATCGAGTTCAACTACATGATCTGCCAGGCCTACGACTATGTCGAACTCGCCAGGCGGACCGGCTGCAACTTGCAGATGGGCGGCTCCGACCAGTGGGGCAACATCATCATGGGCGTCGATCTCGGCCGCCGCATGGGCACCCATCAGCTGTTCGCGCTGACGACGCCGCTGCTGACGACGGCATCGGGGGTCAAGATGGGCAAGACCGCGCAAGGCGCGGTCTGGCTCAACGCCGACCAATTCTCGCCGTATGATTTCTGGCAGTACTGGCGCAACACCGAGGATGCCGACGTCGGCAAATTCCTCAAGCTGTTCACGACGCTGCCGATGAGCGAGATCAGGAAGCTCGAGGCGCTCGGAGGCTCCGAGATCAACGAGGCCAAGAAGGTACTCGCCACCGAGGCGACCGCGCTCCTGCATGGCCGCGACGCCGCGAACGAGGCGGCCGAGACCGCGCGCCGCACCTTCGAGGAAGGCGCGCTGGCCGAGAGTCTCCCGACCGTGGAAATTCCGCGCGGCGAGTTCGACGCCGGCCTCGGCGTGCTCAATGCCTTCGTCAAGGCGGGCCTCGTTGCCTCCAATGGCGAAGCACGGCGCCAGATCAAGGGCGGCGGCCTGCGCGTCAATGACGAGCCTGTCACGGACGAGAAGATGGCGTTGTCGGCGGCCAACCTGACGCCGGAAGGCGTGGTCAAACTGTCGTTCGGCAAGAAGAAGCACATCCTCCTCAGGCCTGCATAGGCGTATGAGCTTTTCGCTGCTTGTCAGGGCGCGCTGAAGCGCGCTCCCTGATCGGCAATGGACCAGAACGCGCTAGAGGAACAGTCCAAGCAAGCGACCAGGGAACGCGTCACGGCGACGCCGCAGGGCGTCGTGCGCACCGCGCTGGTGGTGCTCGCGCTCTGCTTCACACTCGCCGTGCTCGGCCGCGGCCTCAGCGAAAGCTTCACCGTCTTCCTGAAGCCGATCTCGGAAAACTTTGGCTGGGATCGCGCCCAGGTGGTCTCGATCTATTCGCTGACCTGGCTCGTCAGCGGACTGATGGCGCCGTTGGTCGGGCGCCTGTTCGATCATTCCGGACCGCGCATCGTCTATGCACTGGGCCTTTTGCTGCTCGGCTCGGCCTTCCTGATCGCAAGCCACGCGCAGTCACTCTGGCAGTTCCAGCTCTCGATCGGACTCTGCGTCGGCATCGGTGTCGCCTTCATCGGCAATGTGCCGAACTCGATCCTGCTGGGCCGCTGGTTCGGCCCAAAGCTGCCGACCGCGATGGCGGTGGTCTACTCGGCCATGGGGGGCGGCGTGCTGGCGCTGCTGCCGGCCTCGCAGCTTTTGATCGATCATCTCGGCTGGCGCGAAACCTACCAGCTGTTCGGCTTCGCCGCGCTCGGCCTGCTGGTTCCGCTGATGCTGCTGCCATGGCGGCTGTTCGCCTCGGGCTCGCCCCATATCGCGAAGAAGACCGATCCGGATTTCGTCGATCACGGCTGGACCCTTCCGAGCGCGATGCGCCATCACGCCTTCTGGGCGCTGTTCTCGACCTTCTTCTTCACCGCGGTCGGCATGTACGCGATCGCCGCACAGATCGTGGCCTATCTGATCGACGCCGGCTTTCCACCGCTGCAGGCCGCGACGGCCTGGGGCTTCTCCGGCGTCGTGCTGGTGTTCGGCATGCTCGGCGTGTCAGCGCTCGACGGCCTGATCGGACGCCGGCCGTCGGTGCTGCTCAGCTACGCGGTCTCGATCCTCGGCATCTTCCTGCTGTGGCTGTTGCAATACTCCGCCAATCTCCTCCTGCTCACCGGATTCGTGGTCTGCTTCGGCAGCATGATGGGCTCACGTGGACCGCTGATCACGGCGACTGCGATGAAGATCTTCGGGGGCAAGCGCGTCGGCACCATCTACGGCACCATCTCGATCGGCAGCGGACTCGGCTCGGCGTTCGGCTCCTGGAGCGGCGGCCTGATCCACGACGCGACCCACGGCTACAACGCGCTGCTCGCCTTCGCGCTTGCGAGCGTGGTGCTCGGGATGATCCCGTTCCTGGTCGTGCCCGCCTTGCGGCGGTAGGTGTCTCAGAGGTAACCTGCGGGCATTCGCGTCACCGGGAAATTACGGATGGGCATGGCGCGAACAGCTGCAAAAGATGTGGATGGCGCGCGGCTGAAAGTCCCTCCCGCGGTGTTTTGTCCGACATGACAAAAATGTCAGCGCAAATTGCCCTTGGGCGGCTTGCAGCGCAGAACTGAATGCGGTCCTAGTCGCAGCATTGGATGGAGGGCACAAACCAATGAACTTTCCCTATCTCGTTCGCTTTCAACCGGTTCTCTTGAGCCTGTTTCGTTTCGTCACCGGCCTGCTGCTGTTCCAGTACGGCATCGCCAAGCTGTTCAAGTTTCCGGTGCTTCCCTACTTCGCAAACATCCCGCCGATTATCTACGCAGCCGGTACGCTTGAGCTCGTGCTTGGCGCGCTGCTGATGATCGGCCTGTTCACCCGCCTCGCGGCATTCATCCTCTCGGGTGAGATGGCCTTCGCCTATTTCATGGGGCACATGTTCAAGGGCGAAACGCCGGTGTTCCTGCCGCTGCTCAATGGTGGCACCGCGGCGATCCTGTTCTGCTTCGCCTGCCTCTACCTCTCGGCAGCCGGCGGCGGCTCGGTCAGCGCCGATGCGGCGATAGGCAAGGACTAGCGGCACAACCGGCGGCGCGTTCGCGCGGCGCTGAGGCGTCAGCAATTGATCCGCGAATAAAGAGATGGCACCCGTACATTTGCGGGTGCCATCTCAGCGCGAGCCCAGCACGTTCCAGACGAGGACGAGGACCGCGACCAGCAGCATCGACATGATGAGGCGGTGGACGAATCGGTTCATGTCCGCTCCCACCGGATTCGGTCGGGACTGAAGACCCACACAATCTTTCTCCCAGTTGACTTGCCATGCGCCCACGCGGCGCATTTCCGCATGGATGTTTGCGCATGCAGCTCGCGGACGCCGCTTGCGCGGCAGCCGTCGCACGCGTCCATTCATGATTGGTAAGAATTTCATGCTACCGACGCGAGCAACAATAATCATTCCGTCGAGGCCGTGATGAAGCTGCTGAGTCACCTCAAGATCCGCACCAAGCTCGCCAGCATGGTCTGTCTTTCGGCACTCACGGTCACGGCCATCATCGGGGTGTCGTCCGTGCTCAGCAAGAGCCGCATGCTGGAGGACCGTGTCCAGCAGATGCGGACCGCGGTCGATATGCTCCACAACTTCGCCCAATCACTTGAAGAGGAAGTCGGCGCCGGCAAGCTGACGCAGGCCGAAGCGAAAATCCAGTTCCACCAGCGCGGTCGCCGCATGAGCTTCAATGGCGGCCAAGGCTATCCGGTGGTCTACAACGCCGATACGTCCCTCATCGTCAACGGCGCCAACCAGCAGCTCGAAGGCAAGATCACCGGTGCGAAGGACTCCAATGGCGTCCTGATTGCCGACGCCATTATCAAGGCCGGCGCCGAGACCGCACAGGGTGGCGTGACCTCCTATCTCTATCCCCGTCCCGGGCAGACGGAGCCCGTCCGCAAGACCGTGTTCGCGCGCAAATTCGCGCCCTGGAACGCGACGATCAGCTACGGCCTCTATGTCGACGACATCGACGCCGACGTGCGAGCCTTGACGCTGGAGCTGGGGGCGATCGGCATCGGCCTGATGCTGCTGATGGCGACCCTGTCCTGGCTGATCGCCCGCGACGTGCTCGGCGCGCTCGACCGCCAGAAGAACCGCATGCAGGCCATTTCCGAAGGCGCGATCGACACGGCGGTCGAGGAGACCGGTCGCGGCGACGAGATCGGCCGCATGGCGGAGACCCTCGAAGTGCTCAGGCAGACCGCCTTGACGGCGCGCAAGCTGGAGGCCGAGCAGGTCGCCACCAAGTCCCGCAGCGAACAGGAGAAGCGCGACGCGCTGATCTCGCTTGCCGACCGGTTCGATGCCTCCGTCGGCCAGCTCGTCGGCCTGATGGCCTCGGGCTCCGGCGAGCTGGAGGTCACCGCCAAGTCGATGTCGTCGACCGCGGAAGGGACCAACCGCCGCGCCGCCGTCGTCGGCTCGGCCGCCACCGAAGCCAGCCAGCGCGTCCAGACGGTCGCGGCCGCCGCCGAGGAGCTGTCCTCCTCCATCACCGAGATCAGCCGTCAGGTCGCGCAGTCCGCCGTGGTCACCGGCCGCGCCGTGGACAGCGCGCGCCGCACCGACACCATCGTCCGCGCGCTCTCGGACGGCGCCCAGCAGATCGAGCATGTCGCCGAGCTGATTTCCAGCATCGCGGCGCAGACCAACCTGCTCGCGCTCAACGCCACTATCGAGGCCGCACGCGCCGGTGAAGCCGGCCGCGGCTTTGCTGTCGTCGCTTCGGAGGTGAAGTCGCTGGCGAGCCAGACCGCGGAAGCCACCCGCGAGATCGGCGACAAGATCGCCCAGATCCAGGGCGCGACCAAGGAAGCGGTGGACGCCATCGGCGGCATCACCGCCACCATCGAAGAGGTCAGCCGGATCGCCACCTCGATCGGCGCCGCGATCGAGGAGCAAGGCGCCGCCACCGCCGAGATCGCCCGCAGTGTCTCGCAGACGGCCGAGGCGACCCAGGAGGTCACCACCAATATCGGCGGCGTCAGCACGGCAGCGAACGAGACCGGCAATGCCGCAGGCATGGTGCTCGCCGCAGCCTCGAACCTCTCCAAGCAGGCAGAGCAGCTCTCTGGCGAAGTCGGGACCTTCCTGGCAGGCGTGCGCGCGGCGTAAGGCGGCGCACGGGCCTCGTGGTTCGAGACGCCCGCTCCGCGGGCTCCTCACCATGAGGATCCAAGATTTATCCGTGGAACAGGACCTCATCCTGAGGAGCCCGCGGAGCGGGCGTCTCGAAGGATGGCCGCGCGCAAACCACCATCCGCATTCATTCTCGGAGACGTGAAGGGCGTAGCTCGCCGCTATCGCCGCGCGAGGGTGCAGCCGCTCGAGAGCTGGCGCGTCGTTCCGGTCGAGCCATCGCTCGACTGCGACGGAAATTCCTCGAACGGCGAGTTCTGTTTGCCGGTGTTGAATTCGAAGATCTTGCGGAACAGACCGGGCGCCATCGCCGAAATCGGATTGACGCGCATCACGGGTGCGGCCGGCGTGCCGACGACCTCGTAGGTCACGCCGATCAATCCTTCATTGTTGCCGCCGCCGAGGAAGATGCCGAACAACGGGATCTGGCCGAAGATGTTGTTGACGCCATACATCGGCACGAAGGTGCCGCTCATGCAGACCTGATTGCCGGGAAAGTCGATTGAGCCCTCGATGGTGGCGCCGATCATGGGGCCCTTGACCACGCCATCCCGAATCGTGAGCGCGCCGTTCTGCCGCGTGAACTCCGCGCGCAACGCCGTGAAGGCCACGCCGCTCTGCGCGCCGTTGGGAGCGCCCGCCGCGACGCGATCGAGTTGATCCATGCCCTTGACCGAGAAGTCGCGCACGTTGATCAGGCCTTCCCGCGTCGTAGGCTCTGACGTCGGCGGCTCCATGGCCACCACCATCTGGCCGCCGAAGACCTTGTTGGTGGTGTCTGTGAAGCGCAGGAAGTTGCCGGCATCGCTGGTCTGGAGATAGATCACCTCGCGGTTGCCCTGGGCGCGGCCGCCGCGCAAATCGGCGGCCACAGGCGTGTCTTTTCCGATCCTGCCGCTCAGCGTGAAGGCTTTGACCGCGCCATTGCGCCGCGACATCTTGGCCTCGACGCTGCGCATCGCCTCGCCGTTGAACCCCATGACGGCGCCGAGCTTCACGTCCATGTCGAAATCGACGTTCTTCGTCTTGCTCTTGGCATCGTCCTTGGAATTGCCGGAGATTGCCGACTTCAGGAAGCCGCGGCCGTCGAATACGTCGCCGCGCATCGTGCCCTTCAGCACGCCCTCCTGGCTGCGCTCCACCTTCAGCGACGCCTTGTCGCCGTCGGACGGCGCGTAGGTCGGGAAGTTCGCGTTCATGAGATCGCCATTGGCATCGACCTCGAGAGCCCCCCTGATCGAGGCGCCGCCGCCTTCGATGACGATGTCCTCCAGGCGCGTCGATTGCGCCGTCGGCACCACCTTGAAGCTGGCCTTGCCCGCTCTGCCCGGCAGCTTGACCCAGCCGGGCAGGATGTTGTCGAGCTTGACCGAGGTCAGGTCGGCCTCGATGCCGAGCTTCGTCGTCTGGTCGGGTCCCCCGGCGATCTTGCCTGACAGCTTGATCGGCACCGATCCGCTGACGGCGGGGCCCAGATCGAACCCGAGGCGCGCGCGGCTCGCATCGTCCAGCGTGGTCTGCAATTTGACGTCCGCATCGCCCTCGGCCGGCTTGCGATAATCGAGCGAGGCCGCCTGCCCGTTGATCTTGACGTCGCCCTTGACCTGATAGCCCTGGTTGCTCGCGACGATCTTGAGGTTGTTGGCCTCCAGCTTCTGGTTCATCACCAGCTTGTCGGCACCAAAACCGTTGAGATCGGCGGTAACGCTGTAGGTAGTGTCGGCTTTGGTCAGCTCGCCCTTGACCGGCAGCCCAAGCTGGACGTTCGCCAAGAACGTCCCCTTGCTCGTATTGGGATCGATGACGGTCGACGACAGATCGCTCAGGCGATCGTTGGAAAGCATTTCGGCGGCAGCAGGCACCGGGCCTTCGACACGGAACCTGGTCCGCGACGGCGACGGCTTGGGCGCCATATCGGGCACCTCGAAGACGAAGTCGGAAATCGTGATCTTGCGGCCCGCTGGCGTATCGGCGATGCCCTGCCCGATATTCACGGTCGCGGTGCGGCCGGTCACGCGCGCCTTCAAATCTGCATCGTGCACCACCGGCAGGCCATCGACGGGGCGAACCGTGACACCGCTCGCCACGATGTTGACCGACAGACCGTCGTCGGGAATGGGGGGCCCCTTGCGCGGAAGATTCTTCGTCGGCGAATTAACGCCGATCTCGATGCGCTGGAGCGTTCCACGCTCGATCCGCTCGATCACCCATTCGCGCAACTCGGGAACCACAAGCGTCGGCCACATCCGCTTGAGCGCGGAGGCTGACATCGGCGTTCCCGCAAAGCCCAGCGTCAGCCGCGGCTCGCCCGAATAGTCGATAGCGCCGGTGCCGGCGACGCCGACCTCTCCGTTGGAGATATCGGCCTGCGTCAACAGCAGCCTCTTGTGGTCGGTATCGAAGCGGAAGCCGATCGCAATACGGTTGAAGACCAGGGGCGGTTCGTTGTCGATGCCGCCGAGCAGGATCGAACCGCCGCTGAAACCGAGCTGCCAGTCGTTGACGGTGCCGTTGGGCGGCTCGACATGAGCCAGAAGCGTCAGGCGGTTCGCACCCGAGAGGATCTTGAACGGAGCCACCAACACGCGCCGATTGGCGTCCCACTCGACATTGATCTCGGCCGAGTCGATCGCCATCGGATAGTCGGGCGTATCGGTGTCGATGATGTTGCCCGCACCCACCGTGATCTTGCCGCGAAAGAAGGTCGGCACGCCGTCGCGGCCGAGCTCGCCCTTGAGCTCGCCGGTCAGCGGCAGGTCGGCGGTGTAGGTGAGGTCCTTCACCCGCAGCGCCAGCAGGATGTTGGCGGTCGAGACCTTGTCGGCGCGGATATCGACCGAGCGCACGCCGTTCTCGGTGGGTCCGATCGTGGCACGCAGCGACCACGGACGCGCGCCCTCCTCGCCGAGGCTGAGCGCGACGCCGCCATGGCTCGGCCGGCGCAGGCTGAGCGTGATGTTCTCGAATGTCCATTTGCTGCCGCGCTGCTGGTCGTCGACGATCAGATTGCCGTTCTTCAGACCGATCTCATTGAGGTTCTGGCCGTCGAGGCCGGTCATGCTCAGACTGTCGAGCCAGTCGAGGCCCTGAAGAATGCCGGTCGGGGCCGTGACCTGGGTCGCGGCTTGCGATGTGTCGGGGGTCGCAGGCTCGGTTGCGAATGGCGGCGGTGGGACACCGTTGCGCGGGAAAGTCGGCGGCAGCCCCGCGTCCTTCTTGGAGGCGACGCCGGTGGCGAGCGGCTTTGCGGTGTCGCCAGCCGACACTGTGACCGTCCCGTCAGGCGCGATCCGGATCGCGAGCTCGGCATCGACGAGGTTGAGGCTTTCGGCGCGCAGATGCCCCATCAGCAGGCCTGCACCCGACAGCTTCACCTCGGCCTTCGGTGCGGTGGCGACAATGACGTGATCGTGGTCGCGCACGACGATATCACGGATACGCACGGCGATGCGGATCCGCCCGGCCCGTTCGATCTGCGTGCCGCCGACCTCCACGGTGTTGCCGTGACCGATATTGTCCTCGATCGCGGCGGCGAGCCACGGCGTCGCAATGTCGAGATTGATGGGACCGGCACCGAGCCGCCACCACAGTGCGCCGAAACAGCCGACGAAGATGACAACCAGGGCACCGACGACCACGGCCACGCGCTTCAGCCAGCGACCGCCGCCCATCCAGCGGCGCAGCGGCCCAAACCCGTCAGCGAACCGATGGAAGCCCGAATTGGAACGCGACAACAGCCGGCGCGCTCGATGGCCCGCCGCCGCTTCCTGATCCGGATCCCAATCGGCGTCGTCCCATTGCTGCTGCTCTGGTTGGCTGCCGCGCCGATCCAAATCCCGATTGTAATCCTGGGGCGACGTATTCCTTGCCATTGCCTCTCGATACAGGCGCCCGTCGTGGGATTGAGCGCCGCCGGGGCCGCAGCCGTCGACGGGAAGCGAAGCTCCCTGCGCCGGCATTGCCGCCATACCTCGAATATTCCTTCTGTTCGTCATGTCGCCCCGGGAGCGCGTTCAACGAGCAGTGGGGTGGTGCGTGGAATTCCTTGTAACCAGACTCCGGCGTCGTCAGACTCGCCCAGCCGAGGGCACGATTCCGGTAGACCGGAAGAGGGCTGCAATACCGCTTTGGTTGACCCGCCGAAAGCGACGAAAGGAAGGCGTATGTCCAAGAAATCCCGAAAGAAATCGTCCAAAACGCCCTCCGGCAGTCCGACGGCTAAAAAGACGCCCGTGAAAGCGCGGGCTGCGACTCAAACCAAGTCCGCGAAAACACAGCGGACACCGGCGAGCAAATCAACTGGGACCATAGCAAAGACAGCATCGCATAAGGCCGCATCGAAACGGTTAAATTCTTCCAAATCGGCGTCCGCGCCCGAAACGGCGGCGAAGGCCGGCTTGGCCGAGGGGCAGAAGGCTCCCGCCTTCCGCCTGCCCCGCGACGGTGGCGGTGTCGTCGCGCTGTCGGATTATACCGGCCAGAAGCTGGTCCTGTTCTTCTACCCCCGCGCCGACACGCCGGGCTGCACCAGGGAGGCCATCGATTTCACCCGGCTGACCGGCGCCTTCGCCACGGCTGGCACCGCCGTGCTCGGTATCTCCGCTGATCCAGTCAAGGCTCAGGACAAGTTCCGCGACAAGCATGGTCTCGGAGTGCCCCTCATCTCGGACGAGACACACGAGATGCTGGAAGCCTACGGCGTCTGGGGCGAAAAGTCCATGTATGGCAAGAGCTTCCTGGGAGTTCTTCGTACCACGATGCTGCTTGGCGCCGACGGCAAGATCGCCCGGATCTGGCGCAATGTCCGGGTCGACGGCCACGCCGACGAGGTGCTGGAGGCCGCAAGAAGCCTTTAACCAATCCTTTAAATTCAAGCGGTTCCGTTTCCGGAAAATTAACCATGACTGGCCCAGATTGCCGCGGCAATTAGGCCGTACGGACTCATCCGACCGGCGCGGGAGTGCCGATGTCGAAAAGTTCTGCCCAATTCTCGCAGTACCCCCAACATCACCCCCACGACCACGGACGAGCCTTTCATCGCCGTGCCGCCGCTGTGGCAACAGCGCTTCCCCTTCCGGATACCGACGACGCCTACACCATCGTGCATCACGGCAAGCAGGTTCGCCTGGGACCTGTGGTGTTCTGGATCGTGGTCGGCACCGTCGTGTTGCTCGGGCTCTGGTCCGCCGCAACCGCGACCTATTTCGCCTTCCGCGACGACGTCCTCACCCGGCTGATCGCCCGGCAGGCCGAGATGCAATACGCCTATGAGGACCGCATCGCCGAGCTGCGCGCCAAGGTGGACCGCACCACCAGCCGGCAACTGCTCGACCAGGAGCAGTTCGACCAGAAGCTCGACCAGATCATGAAGCGCCAGACGGCGCTGGAGTCCCGTGCCACGGCGCTCGGGTCCATGCCGGACGTGACCGGATCGATTCCCCGCTCCACCCCGCAGCGTGGCGATGCCAGCCAGACGACGCCAAAACCCTCGCCGATCAGCGACACCGTGATCTTCGTGGCGCCGCCGGATCGCGAAGCGCGGCTCGAATCGCGCGCGCCGATCCTCGCAGCTCCGCCCGTCAATCAGTTCGCCAAGAATCAAGGGTTCGACAACGTCGTCGTTCGGCTCACGACCTCGCTTGACCAGGTCGAGCGTCGCCAGATGGCGGCGCTCAACGCCGTCGAGGAAGGCATGGACTCACGCATGCGCCGGATGCGCGGCGTCGTCAGCGATCTCGGCCTGAACCTCGCAAATCTCGAAGCCGCCGTGCCGCGCACGGCGATGGGCGGGCCTTTCGTACCCGTAAAACTCACCGCCAGTTCGGGGCCGTTCGAAAAGCAGCTCTATCGCATCAACAGCACCCGCGCCGAGATGGACCGGCTCAATCGCACCCTCGCACTCGTGCCCTATCGCAAGCCCGTCATCGGCGAGGTCGAGTTCACCTCCGGCTTCGGCGTGCGCAGCGATCCGTTCCTCGGCCGGCCCGCGATGCACACCGGGCTCGACTTCCGCGCCGCGAGCGGCGATCCCGTTCGCGTCACCGCCAACGGCAAGGTCGTCTCCGCCGGCTGGTCCGGCGGCTACGGCCGCATGATCGAGGTCGATCACGGCAATGGCCTTGCGACTCGCTACGGCCATCTCTCCGAGATCAACGTCAGGGTCGGCGAGATCGTGAGAATCGGCCAGGTCGTTGGTCTCGTCGGTTCGACCGGCCGTTCCACCGGCCCGCATCTACACTACGAAACCCGGATCGACGGCGAAGCGGTCGATCCGCAGAAATTCCTGCGCGCCGGCGTGCGGCTCAGCGCGGGCTAGGCCCGCGCTTTTCGCATTCTACTGGCCGCGCTCGTGGCCGACCTCTCCTGTGATGACGTCGCCGAACAGCTCCCAGGCCTGCCCGTTGAAGCGCATCAGCTGCATCTGCTCGATCGGGAAATAATCGTCGGCCGAGGTGTTGACCATGATGCCGGGCAGCATCAGGTCGGTGTGGAAATCCTTCAGGTTCGAGGCCTGCTTCATCACGTTGTCACGCGTGAGATTGTCGCCGCACTGCTTCAGCACCTGCGCCATCGCCTCGGCCTGCACGTAGCCGTAAAGATTGTTGGCGTTGGTCTTGTCCCCTTCGGGATAGTACTTGTCCATGAAGGTACGCCACGCGATGACCGCCGGATCTTTGTCCCAGGTCGGGTCGGTCGGATCCTTCAAATATGCGGTCGAGATGATGTCCTTGGAGTAGTCGAGCCCGGCGGGCTTGAGCACCGAGGCGATCGACGTAGCCGTATTGGCGAGGAAGAATTTTGGCTTCCAGCCGAGCTCGCCGACCTTCCGGATCGCCTGTGCCGATCCCTTTGGCGCAGCCCATGAGAAGAAGATGTCGGCGCCGGAATCGTGAAGCGCAACGATTTGCGAGTCGATCGAGGGATCGCTGACCTCATAGGATTTGTCGGCGATGATCATATTGGCCTTGTCGCCGAGCCCATCCTTCAGGCCCTTGAACTGGTCCTTGCCGGCGTCGTCGTTCTGCCGGAACACCGCGATCTTGCTGTTTGGAAAGTTGTCACGGATATATTTTGCGTAGATCCGCCCCTCGCTCTGGTAGTTCGGCTGAAATCCCATGGTCCATGGGAAATTCTTGGGGTCGCCGAACTTGGTGCCGCCGGAGGCGACGAAGAGCTGCGGTACCTTCTTGGCGTTCATGTATTTCATGATCGCGGAGTTCGAAGGCGTGCCGAGCGGCTGGAAGATCAGCAACACCTCGTCGCTCTCGACCAGCTTGCGCGCCTGCTCGATCGCCTTTGGCGGCGAATAGGCGTCGTCATAGCTGATGAAATTGATCTTGCGCCCGTTGATGCCGCCCTGGTCGTTGATCATCTTGAAGAACGCGGCCTCGGTCTTGCCGATCACGCCATAGGACGACGCCGGCCCGCTATAGGGCATGATGTTGCCGAGCTTGATTTCGGTATCGGTGGCGCCGGGATCGTATTTCTTCTGCGCCAGGGCTGGTGTCGTGACGAGCACTCCGGCAACAAGAATGGCGAGGGCAGCAAGGCTTTCGCGACGACCCGGCATCGTTCTCTCCCCTGTTTTGTAGTCTTGTTTTGCCGAGAGTGTCGCAAGGGGAGCGGCGGCTGGCAAGCCGCGCAATATTCCGTGGAGTGAAAGTGTGGACCGGGAACTTGCGCGACGCGACGCGTTTACGACCGCTCGCGCGAACGTGCATCGCCGGCAATATCGGCGACGACCGCGCCGATCACGAGAGCCCCGCCAACGAGCGCATGCACGAGCGGTACCTCCCGAAAGGCAACCCAGATCCAGAACGGCATCAGCGGCGTTTCCAGCGTCGCGACCAGGGAAGCCTGGCTCGACGGCAGAAGGCGCGAGCCGAGCATGTAGAATGTCAGCCCCAGCGCCACCTGAAAGCAGCCGAACATCGCGAGGATCGCGAGGTTGGCGCCGTCGACACGGGCGATGTCGTGCGCGAAAGGAAGGCTGACGAGACTTCCCAGGAAATTCGACAACGCCGCCGCTGCCACCATCGATGTCTCCCGGTAGCGTCGGATCACAACCGTCATAGCCGAGATGGCGAGCACCATGAGGCAGCTCAGCGCCACGCCTCCAACATCAGGCCCGGCTTCGATGCCTCCGACCGTGATGGCAACGCCGGCAAAGGCAACGAGGCTTGCGACCAGGGTACGCCATGTCGCGGCTTCGCCAAGCCACAGCCACGCCAGCGCCGCGGCGACGAACGGCTGCGTGGCGATCAGGACGGCCACGTTCATCACCTTGGTTATCTGAAGCGCAGGGATGAAGGAAACCATGCCAAGCGTGGACAACGAGGCGACGAGCAAGCCGCCGCGCCCCGGCGCCACCAATTGCCGCAGCGCGCCGCGTCCCTGCATCACAACGAGAAACACCGAGATCAGACTGCCGCCGAACAGGCCGCGCCAGAACAGGATGGTCCAGGGATCGAACGGCAACAGACGTGTGAAGAATGGCGCGGTGCTCCAGGCAATGGCGGCGGCGACGACGAGAGCAATGCCGAGACCGCGTTCTGATCGAGGCTGCCCCATGTGATACGGCCAGTTAGGACGGCTTCTTCGGCCGCGACACCAGCTCGATCATCTTGCCTTCATCGTCGTCAGGCATCGCAGCCTTCGCCTGCGCGTAGGCCTCGACGGCGGCGCGCGCGACCAACGGCTTGTCGGCCAGCAGGCTCTCGGCGAGCTTCACTGCGTAGGCGGCATCTTTGTGCCGCAGCGCCGCCGTGAACGTTGCGCCGGAAAAATCGCGGGCGACCATGCGCTTGGAGTGGCGCTGCACCTGCGGGCTTGCGGCGACGCCCGCCTGAATTGATTCCAGCACCAGATTCATGTCGAGCCCGGCCTGCTCGGCGATGGCGAGTCCCTCGGCGAGGCCGGCGATCTGGATCGCGCCCATCAGATTATTGATCAGCTTGTAGACGGTGCCGGCACCGACCGCGCCGAAATGGCGGATGGTCGAGCCGATCGGTGTCAGATAGGGCCGCGCGCGTTCGAGATCGGCGGGATCGGCGCCAACGAGCAGCGTCAGCTTTCCGCTCGCTGCCGCATCCGGCAATCCCGTCACGGGGCAATCGATATAGATTAGCCCGCGCGCATTCATTTCGCGGCCCATCTCGCGGGCGTGGTCATAGGAAACGGTGGAGCATTCGATCGCGATGGTGCCTGATTTCGCCGTCTTGGCTGCGCCCTCGGGCCCGAGCCAGACCGCGCGCGAGGCCTCGTCATCGGCGACCATCGTCACGACCGCGTCGGCGTCGATCGCCGCGTCCTCAGGCGAGGTCGCCCACAGCGCGCCGCGCGCGATCAGGTCTTCCGCTTTTGTTTTGCTGCGATTCCAAACCGTCACCGTGAAGCCGGCATCGAGATAGCGGCCGGCCATGCCATGGCCCATCCGCCCAAGCCCGATGAAGGCGATCCGGGGCATCAGTCGACGTCCTCGATGTCGGCGCCGGGAGTGCCGAAGGCGCGCTGCGCCAGGGTCGCGGCCATGAAGTCGTCGAGATCACCACCGAGCACGCCTGATGTATCGGAGGTCTGCACACCGGTGCGCAGATCCTTCACCATCTGGTAGGGCTGGAGCACGTAGGAGCGGATCTGGTGGCCCCAGCCGATGTCGGTCTTGGCGGCCTGGTCGGCGGCGGCCTTCTCTTCACGCCGCTTCAGCTCGATCTGGTAAAGCCGTGCGCGCAGCATGTCCCAGGCCTGCGCCTTGTTCTTGTGCTGCGAGCGGCCGGCCTGGCAGACCACCGCGACGCCGGTCGGAATGTGTGTCAGCCGTACCGCGGACTCGGTCTTGTTGACGTGCTGGCCGCCGGCGCCGCCTGAGCGCATGGTGTCGACGCGGACGTCGGATTCCTTGATGTCGATCTTGATGGTGTCGTCGATCACCGGAAACACAGCGACGGACGAGAACGAGGTGTGCCGCCGCGCGTTGGAATCGAATGGCGAGATCCGCACCAGGCGGTGCACGCCCGCCTCGGTCTTGAGCCAGCCATAGGCATTGTGGCCGGAGACCTGGATCGTCGCGGACTTGACGCCGGCCTCTTCGCCCTCGGACTCTTCCAGCACCTCGACCTTGAAGCCGTGGGTTTCGGCCCAGCGCGAGTACATGCGGAGCAGCATCTGCGCCCAGTCCTGGCTCTCGGTGCCACCGGCGCCGGCATGCACTTCGAGATAGGAATCGAAACCGTCGGCCTCTCCCGACAGCAGCGCCTCGAGCTCGCGCCGGGCGACTTCCTTCTTGAGGCTCTTCAGTGCGGCTTCGGCTTCCTTGACGACGCCCTCATCGCCCTCGGCTTCGCCGAGCTCGATCATGCCGATGTCGTCTTCGAGCTCCTGCTCGACCTTACCGATGCCGGAGAGCGAGTCCTCAAGCGAGGTGCGCTCTTGCATCAATTTCTGGGCTTTCTGGGGATCGTTCCAGAGGTTGGGATCTTCTGCGAGCTTGTTCAGCTCAGCGAGGCGCGCCGTCGATTTCTCGACGTCAAAGATGCCTCCTCAGCAGCCCGACCGACTGCTTGATCTCTTCTACCAACCGTTCGATTTCGGCGCGCATGTGGTTCTCTGGTCTCGCGGAATTGTTCCGCGTCTAATGACAACGGGATGTAGCGGCGGCGGCTGAAAAGCGCAACCGCCGCGGCGACGAACGTCTGTCTTGTCCTAAGCCTTAGTACAGCCCGCCGGTGCCCGGCCGCATGAAGAAACCGGAATCCGGCTGCTGCTGCTGCGACGCCGGCATCCGGCCGTCGGCATCGGCAACGCCGATGACCGAATAATTATCCGGCGGCGCCGTGCCCGGCTTGAAGGCTTCGAGGATGGTTCCGCCGGTCTCGCCCGGACCGGCGCGCATGCCGGTCTTGGCGACGACGCGCACCAGCTTGATGCCGGCCGGCACCTTGAATGGGACCGCGGGCTTGTCGGCGAGCGCGAGCTGGAGGAAGTCGCGTGCGATGGGAGCTGCGAGATGACCGCCGGTCGCGGCGTTACCCTTGCCGAGCGGACGCGGCTTGTCGTAGCCCATGTAGATGGCGACGGCGACGTCGGGCGAGAAACCGACGAACCAGGCGTCCTTGGCCTCGTTGGTGGTGCCGGTCTTGCCGGCGATCGGCTTGCCGACCTGCTTGACCACGGTCGCGGTACCGGCCTGGACCACGCCTTCCATCAGCTCGGTGATCTGATAGGCGGTCATGGAATCCAGCACCTGCTCGCGGCGGTCAATCAGCTGCGGCTCGTTCTGGTTCTTCCAACCACCCGGCGCGTCGCAGCCGCGGCATTCGCGCTGGTCGTGCTTGAAGATGGTGTGGCCGTAGCGATCCTGGATGCGGTCGATCAGGGTCGGCTTCACCCGGCGGCCACCATTGGCGAGCATCGAATAGGCCGTGACCATGCGCATCGCCGTGGTCTCGCCGGCGCCGAGCGCGTAGGACAGATAGTTCGGCAGTTCGTCATAGACGCCAAAGCGGCGGGCATATTCGCCGATCAGGGGCATGCCGATGTCCTGGGCGAGGCGCACCGTCACCGTGTTGAGCGACTGCCGCAGCGCGTTGCGCAGCGTCACCGGCCCCTGGAACTTGCCCGAGGAGAAGTTTTCAGGCCGCCACACGCCCGCGCCCTGGCCTTGGTCGATTTCGATCGGGGCGTCGAGCACGACAGTCGAAGGCGTATAGCCGTTGTCGAGCGCGGCCGAGTAGACGATCGGCTTGAACGACGAACCGGGCTGCCGATAGGCCTGCGTGGCGCGGTTGAATTGGCTCTGGTCGAACGAGAAGCCGCCGACCATCGCCAGCACGCGACCGGTCCAGGGGTCCATCACCACCATCGCGCCGGACACTTCGGGGATCTGGCGCAGCCGGTACTGACCTTCGACGGGCTGGGCGTCCTTGTACAGCGGATCGGCGTAGATCACGTCGCCGGGCTGGAGCACCTGCGACACTGCGCTTGCCGCCCTACCCTTCGCTGCCCCGGAGGCCGCTCTTGCCCATTTGATGCCGTCGAGCGTGATGAGGCCGGTCTCGCGCTGCTTGCTGATGGCGCCGCCGAGCTCGCGGCTCGGCTGGAAGCCGATGCGCGCCGACTGATCGCTGGTCTCCAGCACCACGGCCATGCGCCATGGCGAGATATCGGAAAGAGACTTGATCTCGGCGAGCTTCACGCCCCAGTCGCCCGAAATGTCGAGCTTGCTGATGGCGCCGCGATAGCCCTGCTGCTCGTCATAGTTGACGAGACCGGCGACCATGGTCTTGCGCGCCATGACCTGAATCTTGGGATCGAGCGTAGTGCGGACCGAGAGGCCGCCCTCGTAAAGTTTCTTCTCGCCATAGCGCTCGAAGATGTCGCGGCGCACTTCCTCGGCGAAATATTCGCCGGCGAAGGTGTGGGCGCCATTGGAGCGGCTGGTAACGACCAGCGGCTCCTTGCGCGCCTTGTCGGCGTCGGCCTGCTTGACCCAGCCGTTCTCAACGAGACGATCGATCACGTAGTTACGGCGCTCGATGGCGCGGTCGCGGTTGCGGACGGGATGCAGCGTCGCAGGCATCTTCGGCAGCGCCGCGAGATAGGACGCTTCCGCCACCGTCAGCTCGTTCACTGATTTGTCGAAATAAACCAGCGACGCAGCGGCGATTCCGTAGGCGCCGAGACCCAGATAGATTTCATTCAGATACAGCTCGAGGATCTTGTCCTTCGAGTAGGTCTTCTCGATCCGCATGGCCAGCAAGGCTTCCTTGATCTTGCGCGCGAAGGAGACCTCGTTGGTCAGAAGGAAGTTCTTGGCGACCTGCTGGGTGATCGTCGAAGCGCCCTGCGGCCGGCGGTTGGAGCCGTAGTTTTGGATGTAGACCACGCCGGCGCGCGCCATGCCGGTGTAGTCGATGCCGCCATGCTCGTAGAAATTCTTGTCCTCGGCCGCGAGGAAGGCGTTGATCACGAGTTTCGGCACCGCCTGGATCGGCAGGTACAGCCGCCGCTCCTTGGCGTATTCGCCGAGCAGCGAGCCGTCGGTCGCGTGCACGCGGGTCATCACCGGCGGCTCGTAATCCTGAAGCTGAGAGTAGTCCGGCAAGTCCTTGGAGAAATGCCAGATCAGGCCTGCGACGGCACCGACCCCGACAAGGAACAACACCGTTCCCGCGGCGAACAGGAAGCCCATGAACCGCACCAGCAAGCGCATTATCTGTTTATCCGTTCAAACTCTGGATCAGCCCAAAGATCAGCCCTGGCGCCCGAAACAGGCGCCAAACCATCGCGAATTCACCGGCCTTACTCAATACTATCAGTGCCGGACCCAAGACGCTTGCCGAGCGGGATTCTCGCCGATTCCGGAACCCCCTGCGGCGTTTTTATAGAGCGCCCGCTGTGGCCAAACTAGGGCTTTTGCGGCGGGACGGAAAATCACTCTCAATTGGATGATCCCGATCGTCAGTTCGGCGATCCCCCGGTCGTCAATTTGACGATCCGGCCGTGGCCATCCGCTTCGCCAAAAACCCGTCGATCGCCTGTGCCATCGAGCCCACGGCACGCGAACGCCATCCCTCGGAGACCAGATGCTCGAGGTCGCCCTTGTTGGAGACATAGCCGATCTCGACCAGGACCGACGGCACGTCGGGCGCCTTCAGCACCCGGAAGCCGGCCGATTTCAGGGGATGCTTGTGCATCCGCACGGTCGACTTCATTTCGCCCATCAACAGGTGGGCAAAACGACTTGAAAAGGTGCGGGTTTCCCGCTGGGTGAGATCGATCAGGATGTCGGCGACATCGGTCGGCTCCTCCGCGAGGTTGAAGCCGGCGATGGCGTCCGCCCGGTTTTCCGCGTCCGCCAGCCGCTGCGCCTCGGCGTCGGAGGCCTTGTCGGACAACGTGTAGATGGTCGCGCCCTGCGCATCGCCCTCGGCGCGCGGCAGCGCGTCGGCATGGATCGAGACGAACAACGCCGCCTTGAGGCTGCGGGCGACTTTGACCCGGTCGTTGAGCGGGATGAAGGTGTCGTCGTCGCGTGTCATCACCACGCGATATTTGCCGGTCTTTTCCAGCCGTTCGCGCAGAGCCAGGCCAAAGGCCAGCACCAGATTCTTCTCGCTCTCGCCGCTCGACTGGGTGCCGTTGTCGATGCCGCCATGGCCGGGATCGATGACGACCACCGCGCGGCCATCGGCCTTCTGCCCGGCTTCAGGATGTGCAGATGCGGGAACCGTCGCGGGCGGCGGATCGGCAATTGCCGGCCGCAGCTCAGGACGGTTTTCCGGAGCCAGCGACGGTACGAAGGCGGTGCGCTCGACCTCCTCCAGTTCGAGCACCAGTCGCGCGGGCTGACCGTTGGCAGCCTCCACCACGTAGGAATTGGCGATCTTGGCCGGGCCCGTCAGGTCGAACACGATTCGGGAGCCGCCGGGCATCACCAGCCCATAGCGGAAGGCCTTGACCAGTCCCCGTCCGCCGGACCCGGTGCCGGCGGGGAGTTGAAAATTGACCTGGGGAACGTCGACCACCACCCGATACGGGTCGGCCAAGGTGACGGCGCGGAAGCTAACGGTCTGGTCGATGTCGAGGACAAAGCGGGTTTGCCTGCCGTCACCGGCCAGCCGGGCGGCCGAGGCCGTCGGAAAATTCGCTGATGCAACAGCGGGTTGAGGCTGACTTTCCGCAGCCTTCAGGCGCGAGGAATCAGCACAGGGCAATGCTGCCGCGCAGAGCAGCACGCATCCCAGCAAGATCCTTTGATTTGCGCGGCTCGCCACCGATTCCGTGCCTCCGAGCAGCCTCTTTAACGCAATAGAACCACAGGGTTAAACGATCCTTAATGACGGACACGCGAAACTCGCTGACTGTGACCGCCGTGCGACGCTCCTTGCACGGATGGCCCAATCCACGTATGTACGGAATGCTGACGGCCGATATTTCCGGTTGTGTCGCATTCAGCCTCCCGGTGCAGCGCCGGAACTCTCAAGGTTTGGGAATTCCAGCGTTTTTCCGTTCCCCTCTAAGTCCAGCGCGGTGCGCGGCAGCAAGGTGGAGCGGGGCAAGCCCCGGCGGCGGACGGTTCCCGGTTACCACCACGTTTCCGGGACGGTTCTGACAGCGGCGCGACCCGTTACCCGGTCCCTTAATCCCAAGGGAGCGGTTCGTAATACCCAAGGCGAGCGCGCTCGCGCCATGCCTGGCCAACAGCAACTGATTGAGGGGCGGCCCCGCCGCCCAATGTTTCATACGGGCCGACGCTTGATGCGCCAGACTGTGCCGACCAATTCTGAAGGACCATTCGCGACGCTGCGGAGTGAAAATTCCGCGCGCCACTTTGGTGCTCCGGCTTCCGGTTCGGCAAGGCGCGAGAGACGGCGTTTCGGCCTTCCCCTCACCCCCGAATCAGGTGGACCGTCGCGTCACCCGGCAGCGCTGATGGCGCCCCCGGTGAATCGCGCCCGCCGCCGCCAAGAGTTAAGACATGCCCAACAAGATGTTGATCGATGCCACCCACCCGGAAGAGACCCGGGTCGTCGTGGTCCGCGGCAATCGCGTCGAAGAGTTTGATTTCGAGACCGCGCAACGCAAGCAACTGCGCGGGAATATCTACCTCGCCAAGGTCACAAGGGTCGAACCCTCGCTCCAGGCCGCTTTCGTCGAATATGGCGGCAACCGCCACGGCTTCCTCGCCTTCAGCGAAATCCATCCCGACTACTACCAGATCCCGGTTGCCGACCGGCAGGCTCTGATCGAAGCCGAAGAGCAGGCCCATCGCGAGGCCGAGGAAGAGAGCGAGAACCGCTCTCAGGGCCGCCGCCGTTCCCGCCACCGCAATTCCCGCCGCCGTAGCCATGGCGAGCGCGTCCGCAGCGAAATCGTCGAAGGCACCGATCCCGCGGCCCGGCAGGTCCAGGGCGAGGCCCTGCCCGAAGGCGCTTCGCACGAGGGCGAGCACCTGCACGCCGGCGCAGAGCATCACGGCGAGCACGAAGGCCACGATCATCACGGCCACGAAGCACATGACCACGAAGGGCATGACCACGACGACCATCATCATGCCCATGGTGACGATCATCACGCCCACGACCATGGCGACCACGATCATCATGGCGAGCACGACCATCACGACCATGATCATGCCGACGAGACACCGGCGCCTGTCGCAGCGATCGGCGCCGAGCCCGCGGTCGCCACCGAAGCCGTTGCCGAGCCGCAGGAGTTTGCCTCCGACCCACACGCCGACGATCTTGCCGAGGCCGTGACGTCGGCTACTGAACCTGCCGACGCCGTATACGCCTCCGGCGAGAATGCGCAGGCTCCGCATCACGAATCCGAAGCGACGGCCGAGGATGACGACGAAGACGAGGACGACGAGGAAGCCGAAGAGGACGTCGTTGAATCCGTCGGCGGCGACGATGTGCTGGAAGAAGTGCCGGAGCGCACCTTCCGTCCCCGCCGCCAATACAAGATCCAGGAAGTCATCAAGCGCCGCCAGGTGATGCTGGTGCAGGTCGTCAAGGAAGAGCGCGGCAACAAGGGCGCGGCGCTGACGACCTACCTCTCGCTCGCCGGCCGCTATGCCGTCTTGATGCCGAACACCGCACGCGGCGGCGGCATCAGCCGCAAGATCACGAGCGCGCAGGACCGTTCGCGCCTGAAGGAAGTGGTGCAGGATCTCGACGTGCCCGAGGGCATGGGGATCATTCTGCGCACCGCGGGTGCCGCCCGCACCAAGCCCGAGATCAAGCGCGATTTCGAGTACCTGATCCGGATGTGGGAGACGGTGCGCGATATGACGCTGAAGTCGCAGGCCCCGACCCTCGTCTACGAGGAAGGCTCGCTGATCAAGCGCTCGCTGCGCGACCTCTACAACAAGGAGATCGACGAGATCTCAGTTGCCGGTGAATCCGGTTACCGTGAAGCGCGCGACTTCATGAAGATGCTGATGCCGGCGAATGTGAGCGCGGTGAAGCAGTATCGTGACGGCCAGCCGCTGTTCTCGCGCATGGGCGTCGAAAGCCAGCTGGATGCGATGTTCTCGCCGACCGTGCAACTGCGCTCCGGCGGCTACATCGTGATCAACCAGACCGAAGCGCTGGTCTCGATCGACGTCAACTCCGGTCGTTCGACGCGCGAGCATCATATCGAGGACACCGCGCTCAAGACCAATCTCGAAGCCTCCGAGGAGGTTGCGCGTCAGCTTCGGTTGCGCGACCTCGCCGGTCTGATCGTCATCGACTTCATCGACATGGACGAGAAGCGCAACAACCGCGCGGTCGAGCGCAAGCTGTCCGATTGCCTCCGGCAGGACCGCGCGCGGATCCAGGTCGGACGCATCTCGCATTTCGGCCTGCTCGAAATGTCGCGCCAGCGCATCCGCGCCAGCGTGCTGGAGTCCTCGACCGATCCCTGCACGCATTGCGGCGGCACCGGCCATGTGCGCTCGGTGTCCTCGGTTGCGCTCCAATTGCTGCGCGGCCTCGAAGAGATCCTGATGAAGGGCGCGACCCACAACCTCGTGGTCCGCACCCGCACCGACGTCGCGCTCTATGTGCTGAACCACAAGCGCGGCCATCTGCGCGACCTCGAGAACGGCTTCAAGGTCACGTTGTCGGTCATCGCCGACCCGAGCGTCAACGGGCCGCAGGCCTATGTCATCGACCGCGGCGAGCAGGTGCATACGCTGGAAGCCGCCAAGGCTCTGCTGGCGGCGCAGGCGGCCGCAAGCCCGCCGCCCCTGGTCGAAGAGGCCTATGAAGACGAGGAATTCGATCCGGAGACCGAATCCGAGGTCGAGACCGAAGAGACCGAAGGTCTCGCCGAGGAGCAAACCGCAGGCGACGCCGCTACCGAGCAGGACGGCCAGCGCCGCAAGCGTCGCCGTCGCCGCCGCGGTCGCGGTGGCCCGCGCGACGAGGAGACGCGCGAGGATGGCGCTCCCGCTCTTGCCGAGACGGCCATGGCGGCCGGCGAAGGCGAAGAGGATGCCGAGGCCGAGCCGGATGGCGAGGAAGGCGAGGAACAGGGAGCCCGTGGCGAGCAGCAGGGCAGCGCCGATCGCCGTCGCCGGCGTGGTCGCCGTGGCGGACGTCGGCGTCGTGGTCCTGGCGAGGAAGGTCTCGCCGGCTCCATCGGCGACGAGCTCGCGGCCAGTGCGCCGTCGGAAGCGACCGATGCAGTCGCCGATTTCGACGGTTTTAGCGGCGAGGCTGCGCCCTCGATCGCGCAGGCCGAGCACACGTCGGAACCTCAGGTCACCCAGCCTGAGCCGCGGGCCGAAGCACGGATTGAGGCAACGGCCAGGCCTGAGCCGGCTCCTGCTGCCGCGGACGAAGAGCACGCCGACGACAAGGCCGCACGACGCCGTTCGACGGTTCGCGAAAAGGTGAGCTTCCTGTCGAGCAGCCAGAGTGAACCGGCACCGGTCACGCAGGCGGCCGAGCCGGTTGCCCCGCCCGCACCGGCTCCGGAGCCCGCGCCCGCAGCGGCAAGCGAAACCTCGGCCGCACCGCGTCGCGCCGGCTGGTGGTCGCGCCGCTTCGGCGGCGGCGAATAGACGAGCCCCAATCAAAAACGCCCGGCTTCGGCCGGGCGTTTTTCGTTCCACGCTCTCTTTGCTGTTCAGAGCGACGGTGGATCGCCTTCGATCGGCGCCACGTCGCGCGATGCGATCCTGCGGAGCTGATCGTAGAGGTCAGGCGCCTCGCTGGTGCAAAGGCAGACGCCTGTCGCAGCAGGCCCTTCGCCGGCGTTGAGGTAGGCGTGGCCCATGGTGCTGTCGAGATAAATGCCGTCGCCCTCGCCCAGGATCTCCGGCGCGTAGAACTCGGTGTGGACGGCAACGCGTCCGCTCGTCACCACGAAATATTCCTCGCCGGCGTGGCGCAGCAGCGGACCGAACTCCTCCAGCGAGCGCGCCCTGACTTCGGCCAGGATCGGCACCATGCGTTTGCCGATCAGATCGGTGCATTGATAGGTGTAGGTGTAGAATCCGGTCGTGATCACCTGCCCCTGCCCGGCGCGGCTGATGCTCCGTCGCGCCGTGACCGGTCTGCTCTGCTCGGGACGCGGGGGCACCGGATTGAACAGCTCGGCGATCTCCATCTTCAAGCCGGAGGTGAGCTGGAGCAGCTTGTCGTAGGTCAGCGACATCAGACCGTTCTCGACCTTGGACAGGGTCGACAGCGCCATGCCGGTCCGCTCCGCCACCTGCTTGAGCGTCAGCCCCCGCGCCTGGCGGGCAGCCTTGAGGCATTGGCCCAGCTGGGAGTTGGCGCCCTCCGGCGTCGTCACGATCTCGCTCATCCAGCGAGGCTATCACGGCGGCAGAAAAATGTTTGATCGATCCACCTAATCTTTTCGACTGAAGCCGGCCCTGGGTTCCGCATCTGGTCGCCGTTTGGGCAGGCAAACCAGCATTTGTGCATGAAATGGCCGGTTCTGACGAATATTGGTGCGCGGCCTCCACTTTCCGATATGCTAAATCGTTTTCAAATTTTGAAAGGGATTGGCATTGTCCGACCTTTGCGATTCCAGCGCCGTTGAGCTGCGCCGCCGCCTGTCCGCCCGGGACATCTCGCCCGTCGAGCTGCTGGAGTCGTGCCTGTCGCGGATCGCCACCGTCAATCCCGCCGTCAATGCCGTCGTGACACTGGACGAGCCTGGCGCTCGCGCCGCTGCCAAGGAAGCCGAGGCCGCCATCCTGCGCGGCGAGGATCATGGCGCCCTCCACGGGCTCCCCGTTCTCATCAAGGACACCCAGGACACCGCTCGACTGCGCACCACCTATGGCAGTCCGTTGCTGAGGGACAACGTCCCACTCGCTGACCAGGGCTCGGTGGCACGGCTGCGCGCGGCTGGCGCCATCATCTTCGGCAAGACCAACACACCGGAATGGGCGGCCGGCGGCAACACCCGCAACCCCGTGTTCGGGGCGACCGGCAATCCGTTCGATCCGATGCGCTCGGCGGCCGGCTCCTCCGGCGGCTCGGCGGTGGCGCTCGCCTGCGGCATGGCTCCGCTCGCCTCGGGCTCGGACACCGGCGGCTCCTTGCGCAATCCGGCCGGCTTCGCCGGCATTGTCGGCATGCGCCCGTCCTTCGGCCTCGTCGCCAGCGAGAAGCGCGTGTTCGGCTGGTCCAATTTGTCGACCGACGGGCCGATGGCGCGCAATGTCGCCGACACCGCGCTGATGCTGTCGGTGATGGCGAGCGACGATGCCCGCGATCCGCTCGCCTATACGCTGCCCGGCGAGCCCGTGCGCGGGCATGCCGAACGCTGGGCCGCGCCGCGCCCCGCAGAACTCGGCAGGCTGCGCCTGGCCTTCACCGAAGACTTCGGCTTTGCCCCGACAGAGCAGGCGATCCGGCGCGTGTTCCGTCAGCACGTGAGCAAGCTTGCACCTCTCTTCGCCGAATGCCGCGAGGCGACGCCGGATTGCTCCGGCGCCGATGACGCCTTCGCCGTGCTGCGCGCCGGCATGTTCCTGGCGACGCATGGCAAGAACTACAAGGAGCGGCCCGAGATGCTCGGGCCCAATGTCCGTGCCAATGTCGAGGAAGGCCTCGGCTACACGCTCGAAGATCACGCGCGCGCCGCAACGACGCAGACGCGGATCTATCGCGCCTGGCAAAGCTTCTTCGAAAGCTGCGACGTGCTGATCAGCCCCACCATCACGCTTAGTCCGCGGCCGTGGTCGGAGCCGCATCCCGCGGAGATCGACGGGGTAGCAACGAAATCCTACTTCCATTGGCTGGCGCTCGCTTATGCCGTGACGCTTCCCGGCCATCCCGCCATCAGCATTCCTCTCGGCCTCGATGAAGCCGGGCTGCCTTTCGGCCTGCAGATCGTCGGTCAGCGTGGCGGCGACGCCGCCGTGCTCGCGGTGGCCGCGAGCCTCGAAGCAGCGTTCGCCGGCGACGCGCAATTGTGCCGGCCGGCGCCCGATCTGGCCCGGCTTGCCGTGGCGCCGCCGCTCTCGGCTGCACCCGGCTTCCTGACTTGGGAATGAAGAACGTGGGAATGATCAGAACTCGGGCATGACCTGAACTCGGCAACGACCGATACCAGCCCTGGCGGCGCGATGGAGACGAGGATGACGGAATTGCCGAGGAAGACCAGCGTCATCGCATTCGTCCTGCTCTACGTCGCCTACTGCATCTCCTATGTTGACCGCGCGGCGATCTCGCTGGCGCTGGCGCAGATCGGCAAGGACTTCAACCTCCAGGCCGCAGATCTCGGCATCGTCATCAGCGCGTTCTTCCTCGGTTACGCCGCGATGCAGGTGCCGGGCGGATGGCTCTCCGACCGCTTCGGATCGAAATATGTGGTGATCATCACCATCGTGATGTGGTCGCTGTTCACGGCGTTCACGAGTCTGGCCTGGTCGCTCACCTCGCTGATCGCGATCCGCTTCCTATTCGGCATCGCCGAGGGCGGCTTCCCGCCGGCGAGCATCCGCGCCGTCGCGGAGGTGTTCAAGAAGGACAGCCGGCCGAAGATGTCGGCGCTGCTGCTGTCATCCAACTATGCCGGCAGCATGATCGCGCCGCTGATCATGGCGCCGTTGATCCTCTGGCTCGGCTGGCGCCATGCCTTCAACGCGATCGGCATTGCGGGCATCGTCTTCGCGGTCGCCTATTTCGTCTTCGTCCCGTATCTGGGCCGCCCGGGCGCGAACGATCCGAACCTGTCCGGGACGAAAGCCGAGAACCGTGCACCGATGCGCGAGCTCATGAAGAATCCGCTGCTGTGGCAGCTGATGGTGGTGTGGTTCGGCCTCAGCTGCGTCAACAAGGGCCTGGATTCCTGGATGCCGCTCTATCTGCTCCAGCAGCGCGGGCTCGACCTCAAGACCGTCGGCATCGTGGCGCCGATCCCGTTCGTGATGGCGACGATCGCGACCGCGATCGGCGGCTGGGTGATGACGACCTTCTTCGCCGAGCGCGAAAAATATCTGCTAATCGGCGCCTCCGCATTGACCGGCATCTTCCTCTACGCCATGTACAAGGCGGAGACGATCGCGATGCTGATCACCTACCAGTCGGTGGTCTATTTCTTCAAATCCTTCGTGCTGGCCTCGGTGATTGCGCTCCCGACCAAGCTGCTCCGCGACGACCAGATCGGATCCGGCATCGGCATGGTCAACCTCGGCGGCCAGAGCGCGGGCTTCGTCGCCCCCGTCGCGATCGGCTTCATCGTGACCGGAACCGGATCGTTCGATGCAGCCTTCGGCTTTCTCGTGGCGATGACGGCGTTATCAGTCGTGGTCGCCGCAACCATCAACACGGCCCAGCCGAAGCTCATGCCGCAGACGGCCTGACAGGAGAATTTCTTCCGATGCAAAGCGCGATCGTCCTCGGCGGCGGCATGATCGGCGTCAGCGCGGCGCTGCACCTCCAGCAGCGCGGCTGGTCCGTCACGCTGATCGACCGCAGGGAGCCGGGCCGTGAGACCAGCTACGGCAATGCCGGGATGATCCAGGCGGAAGCGGTGCGCCCCTATCCGATGCCGCGCGACCTCGCCACGCTCCTGAAGATCGCGACCGGCCGCACCAACGACGTGCGTTACAGCCTGTCATCTCTTCATCTTCATATCGAACCCCTGCTCCGCTATTGGTGGCATTCGGCGCCGAAGCGGCATCGCGAGGCGATCGACGCCTGGGCGCGGCTGATCGCCTACGCGACGGCGGAGCACGACATCCTCATTCGCGAAGCCCATGCCGACAATCTGATCCGCCGCGCGGGATACCGGCACCTGCATCGCGACGCTGCCTCGTTCGATCTCGCCGTCAAGGCGGCGGAAGCGGACCAGCGCGAATTCGGCGTGAGGTTTCGTGCGCTCTCGGGCATCGAGCTTGCCAAGGCCGAACCTGTCCTGCGCGACGACCTGCCCGGCGCGATCCATTGGCTCGACACCTGGACTGTGTCTGATCCCGGCGCTCTGGTTACGGCCTATGCCGATCTGTTCGAGCGCCTCGGCGGCACCATCGTGCTCGGTGATGCCCAAAGCCTGCAGCAGACCGCCACCGGCTGGTCGGTCAAGACAGACCATGGGCGCGTCGACGCCGCCCACGCCGTCGTGACGCTCGGGCCGTGGTCGCCCGATCTCCTGCTCAAATTCGGCTATCGCATCCCGCTGGTGCGCAAGCGCGGCTACCACATGCATTACAGCGGCGGCGCCTCGCTCGATCTGCCGCTGGTCGACAAGGCCGGCGGCTACGCCATGGGTCCAATGGCCAAAGGCATTCGCATCACCACCGGCGCGGAGCTGACCGGCCTGGACGCGCTCGCAACGCCCGTGCAGCTCGCCAGCGCGGAAGCCTCCGCGCGCGAGCTGATCGACCTCGGCAAGCGGGTCGAGCCCGACCCATGGTTCGGCACCCGCCCCTGCACGCCCGATATGCTGCCGGTGCTCGGCCCCGCCCCACGCCATCCCGGCCTCTGGATGAACTTCGGCCACGGCCACCAGGGCTTTACGCTGGGACCCGCGACCGGGCGCCTCCTCGCCGAGATGATGAGCGGCGAAACACCGGCGATCGATCCGACGCCGTACCGGCCGGAGCGGTTCTAGATCAGGGTTGACGGCAAGCACCGCGTGCGCGTCGCCAGATGCAGGTTGAACGCGCGAGTTCGCAACTTCCGTCAGTCGGCGCGCTCGGCGAGCAGTGTCCTGATGCGTTCGGCGTCGTCGGGAGTCGCGGGGTTGTAGACGATCATGCTGAGATCGGAGCGTCCCTCGACGATAAAGCTCGAATATTCGAACGACATCGTGCCGTGAACGGGGTGCCGCAGCCGCTTGGTGCCGTCGCCGTGGTAACGCACGTCATTGTCGCGCCAGAGCGCGGCGAATTCCGGGCTGGTCCGGCACAGCTCGTCGACAAAATCGGCGACATGCGAGACTGCGCCGGCCCGCGCGGCGTCCGCCCGGAAAGCCGCGACCACGAAGCGCGCCACGCTGTCCCAATCGTATTGCGCGGCGCGCACGCGCGGATCGCAGAAGATGAAGCGCAGGATGTTGCGCTGTCCCGGCGGGATCGCGCCGTAGTCGGTCAGCACGGCGCTTGCGGCACGATTCCAGGCGACGACGTCCCAGGTCGCGGTCCGCACCAGCGCCGGGCTGAACGCGAACGCATCGAGCACCCGCTGCAACCGCGGCGAGACGCCTTCGCTCGCCTGGTAGCGCACCTCGGGCGGACGGCCGAGGCCGATCAGGAACAGGTGCTCGCGCTCGACATCGGTCAGCATCAGCGCTCGCGCGATGCGGTCGAGCACATCGGGCGACGGCGCGCCGCCGCGGCCCTGCTCGAGCCAAGTGTACCAGGTCGGGCTGATATTGGCGCGCTGCGCCACCTCCTCGCGGCGGAGTCCCGGCGTACGCCTGCGGCTACCCGCGAAGCCGAACGCGGTGGCATCGAGCCGGGTGCGGCGGTCCTTGAGGTAGGCCCCGAGCAGGTTTTCGGCTGAAGCGGTCTCGCTCATCCTGTTAGCTATTATACCCCGATAATGTCACTACTTTACCCGGATAATCCTAGCGCGGATGGTCGTCTCCACCAACCCTGGAGATACTCATGCGTGTTTTCGTCACTGGCGCCACCGGCTTCGTCGGCTCCGCCGTCGTTCGCGACCTGATCGCTGCCGGCCACCGGGTCACGGGCCTCGCCCGCTCCGACGCGGGAGCCGCGACGCTCGCCGCGATGGGCGCCGAGATCCACCGCGGCTCGCTGGAGGATCACGCGTCCTTGCGCAGCGGCGCGGCCGCCTCCGACGGCGTCCTGCACCTCGGCTTCAACCACGACTTCTCGAAGTTTCTGGACAATTGCGAGCTCGACCGCCACGCGATCCTGGCGATCGGCGAGGAGCTCAAGGGCTCCGGTCGCCCTCTCATCGTCACCTCCGGCGTCGCGCTGCTTGCGCCCGGCCGCCTCGCCACCGAGGACGATGTGTCGGCGCAGCGCTTTCCGCGCGTGTCGGAAGCGACCGCGCTGTCCCTGGCCGGCGTCCGCGCCGCCGTTGTGCGTCTTCCGCCCTCCACGCATGGCGAGGGCGACCACGGCTTCGTTCCGATCCTGATCAACCTCGCGCGCCAGAAAGGCGTATCGGTCTATGTCGGCGATGGCAGCAACCGCTGGCCCGCCGCGCACCGCTTCGATGCCGCGCGCGTCTACCGGCTGGCGCTGGAGCAAGGCGCAACCGCGAAGCACTATCACGCGATCGCCGAGGAAGGCGTGCCGTTCAAGGCGATTGCGGAAGTGATCGGCCGGCGGCTCGGCGTGCCCGTGGTGTCCCAATCGCCCGAGGAAGCGACCGCGCATTTCGGCTGGTTCGCACAGTTCGCGGGCGCCGACGTTCCGACCTCGAGCGCGAAGACGCGTGCTGCTCTCGGCTGGTCGCCGCAAGAAAAAGGGCTGATCGAGGATCTCGACCAGCCCTATTACTTCAAGATCTGACGGCGCCCGGCACCGTCAAATGCAGATCAGTCCGTCGTGACAGCCGTTTCCATGTCGGTCGGATCGATCTGCCTGGCGAGGTTGGCGTTGAGCTTGTCGCGATCGAGTTCGCCCTCCCACCAGGCGACGATCACGCAGGCAACGCCGTTGCCGCACAGATTGGTCAGCGCGCGGCACTCACTCATGAACTTGTCGATGCCGAGCACGATCGCCATGCCCGGCACGAGGCGCGGATCGACCACGGCGAGCGTCGCCGCCAGCGTGATGAAGCCTGCGCCCGTGATACCGGAGGCGCCCTTCGAGGTCAGCATCGCCACCACCAGGATGGTGAGCTGCTGGCCGAAGGTGAGATCGAAGCCCAGCGCCTGCGCGATGAACAAGGTCGCCAGCGTCATGTAGATGTTGGTGCCGTCGAGATTGAACGAATAGCCCGTGGGCACCACGAGGCCGACCACCGACTTCGAGCAGCCGAGGCGCTCGAGCTTTTCCATCAAGGACGGCAACGCGCTTTCCGAGGACGAGGTGCCGAGCACGATCAGCAGCTCGTCCTTGATGTAGGCGAGGAACTTGAAGATGGAGAAGCCCGCGAAGCGCGCGATGATACCGAGCACGACGAACACGAACAGCGCCGCGGTCAGGTAGAATGTCGCTATCAGGCCGATCAGGTTGAGGATCGCCCCGGTGCCGAACTTGCCGATGGTGTAGGCCATCGCGCCGAAGGCGCCGATCGGCGCCGCGCGCATCACGATGGAGATGACGCCGAACACCGCATGCGCGGCGTCGTCGATGAAACTGCGGATGGTGTGGCCGCGTTCGCCGAGCCCCATGATGGCGAAGCCGAACAGCACCGAGAACAGCAGCACCTGCAGGATCTCGCCTTGCGCGAAGGCGCCGACGACGGTGTCCGGAATGATGTGCAGCACGAAGTCGACCGACTTCTGGCCTTCGGCCTGCTTGGCGTAGTTGGCGACGGCCTGCGCGTTGGCGGCGGCGCCGCCGAAGCCCGCACCCGGCTTCACCAGATTGCCGATGATGAGTCCGATCACCAGCGCGAAGGTCGAGACGATCTCGAAATAGACCAGCGCCTTGACGCCGATGCGGCCGACCTTCTTGGCGTCCTGGATATGGGCGATGCCCGAGACCACGGTGCAGAAGATGATCGGCGCGATCACCATCTTGATCAGCTTGATGAAGCCATCGCCGAGTGCCTTGATCCACTCGTTGGTGGCGATTGACGGCCAGAGCCAGCCGACGATGGCGCCGAGCACGATCGCGATCAGCACCTGGATATAAAGTACCTTGTACCACGGCTTGGCGGCGGGCGGCGCGACCGGCGCCCCCACCATCGTTGTCGTCGTCATTGTTTCACTCCCCCTCAAACGCCGGGCCAGCCAAGATCAACTTGGCCGGCCCTGTCAATCGGAACTGCTCGTTATTGCGCGCTTTACCCGCGATCGACCACCCGGCGTATCGCCGGCATCAACGTCGCGCCCAGCGCGTTCTTGACCAACGACGCCGCAACGAACGGCATCAGGCCGACCTGCCAAGCCTTTGCGGCGCCAAGGCCGAGGCCGAAGGCCAGCCAGCCAAAGCCCGCGGCCAGAATGAGGATGTGGCCGACGGCCATGGCCGCAAACAGCAGCATGACGCTGCGATCCCAGCCGCGCTCGGCGAGCCAGCCGGTGACGAAGGCGGCGCCAATGAAGCCGAACAGATAGCCCGCGGTCGGGCCGACCAGCGGTGCGATTCCACCAACGGGACCGGCGAACACCGGCAGGCCCATTGCGCCCTCGGCGAGGTAGGCAATCATGGTTGCGCTGCCAAGCCGCCAGCCATAGGCGGCGCCGATCATCAACACGACCAGCGTCTGCAATGTCATGGGCACGTAAGGCAGCGGCAGGTTCACCTTGGCTGACAGCGCCATCAAGGCGGTGCCGAGCGCAATCAGCACGACAGCGCGCAAGGCGCCGACGGTTTCACCGGGCCGGACTGGCCACATCAATGCGGCGAGAGGAGAATGCGTGGCGGTAGACGGGACGGAACGGTCAGACAAGTTGCACTCCAGAAGGCTGTCGAAAACTGGCGGCTATTTAAGCCAGTGAGCGATCCGGTCAACTGCTTCCCGCATCTCCGCAGCCGAACGCGCATAAGAGAGCCGTATGAATGAACGGCCATGGATGGGATCGAAATCGAGCCCCGGCGTGACCGCGACATGGGCCTGTTCGAGCATCTGCTTGGCGAAGTCGAAACTGTCTGAGGTGAAGTCCGAGACGTCCGCATAGAGATAGAACGCGCCGTCGGCCGGCAGAAACCTGGTCAGGCCGGCCTTGGGCAATCCCTCGATCAGGATGCGCCGGTTTTCCTGATAGCCGTGCTTGATCTCCTCCATCTCGGCCGCGCCGTCGAAGGCCGCTTCGGCTGCGATCTGCGACAGCGACGGCACCGAGATCGACAGGTTCTGCTGCAGCCGCTCGATCGGCCGCACCAGAATCTCGGGCACGACCATCCAGCCGACGCGCCAGCCGGTCATGCAGAAATACTTCGAGAACGAGTTGATCACGAGCGCGTGGTCCGACAGCGCCGCAGCCGTCACCGCGGGAAACGCGTAGTCGAGCCCGTGATAGATCTCGTCCGAGATGAAACGGATGCCCGCGTCTTCCGCCGCAGCGATCAGGCCTGCGAGCGCCTCGCGGGACATCATGGTCCCGGTCGGATTGGCCGGGCTGCCGACCAGCACGCCCTTCAGCGGCGCCTTGCGATGGGCGACCAGCAGCGCCTCGCCGGTCAGCGCATGGCGCGTCTCGTTCGTAGTCTCGATCAGCACCGGCTCGCAGCCGAGCGCGGTGAGAATATGACGGTACGGCGGATAACCCGGCACCGTCACGGCGACGCGGTCGCCCGGCTCGAACATCGCCAGGAAAGCCAGAATGAACCCGCCGGAGGAGCCGGTGGTCACCACGATTCGCTCGGGGCTGACGTCACAGCCATAGGCATCGCGATAATGCCGCGCGATGCGCGCGCGCAAGGAGGGGATGCCCAGCGCGGAGGTATAATCGATCCGCCCTGCCTCGAGCGCCGCATGGGCGGCCGCAATCGCGGTCTTCGGCGCGCCGGCGGCGGGCTGGCCAACCTCCATGTGGATGACATGGCCCCCGGCCGCCTCGATCCGGGCCGCCGCGGCCATGACGTCCATCACCATGAACGGGGGAACATCGCTACGGCGGGAGGGCTCAAGCCACTGCCCCAACCGGTTCCTCAAGGTCGCATCGTGCATCGATTTCTGCTATTCGCTGGCGGACTGATCCGTCCGGCCTGAGAACGGGGTTCTTGCGCCCCAGACTGGCCGCATTGTACGGCTCATAAGGGGAACGGCTCAAAAGGGCATATCGCGTATCCGGTCCGCCGCCAATCGTCAAAACCAATCACGAAACTGCTCGACCAGCCTGCTGACAAGACCCTTTGACCCAGACCGCTTGATGTTGTTCCAGATCGCATTGCGCAAGAAGGCCACCGCCCTCATCTCCCTCCTCGCGGCGGCTGCGATCGCGCTGACGCCGTTCTCGGCCGCGCATGCGCAGGCCAAGGGGCCGCCGGTCCTGCGCGACACCGAGACCGAGCAGCTGCTGCGCGAATACACCCGCCCGATCCTGCGCGTCGCCGGTCTGGAGAAGCAGAACATCCAGATGGTGATCGTCAACGAGGGCTCGTTCAACGCGTTCGTCGCCGACGGCCGCCGCATCTTCGTCAATTACGGCGCGATCCTCCAGTCGGAGACGCCGAACCAGATCATCGGCGTGCTCGCGCACGAGACCGGGCATCTGGCCGGCGGCCATCTGTCCAAGCTGCGCGAGCAGCTCGCCAATGCCCAGACCCAGATGATCATCGCCATGCTGCTCGGCGCCGGTGCGATGGCCGTGGGCAGCACCCGCGGCAGCGGCAGCGCCGGCAACAATGGCCTTGCCAATGCCGGAGCCGCCGCCCTCGCCGGCCCGCAGGAGATGATCCGCCGTACCTTGCTGTCCTACCAGCGGCAGCAGGAGGAGAACGCCGATCGCGCCGGCGTGAAATTCCTGACTGCGACCCAGCAGTCGCCGAAGGGCATGTACGAGACCTTCAAGCGCTTCACCAGCGAGAGCCTGTTCGCAGCACGGGGCGCCGATCCCTATCTCCAGTCGCACCCGATGCCCGCCGAGCGCGTCGCTTCACTGCAGGAGTTCGCCAGCGCCAGCCCCTATTGGGACAAGAAGGACGATCCCGCGCTTCAGCTGCGCCACGACATGGTGCGCGCCAAGATCTCCGCCTTCATGGAGCGGCCGGAGACGGTGTACCGTCGCTATCCCCTGACCAACGACAGCCTGCCGGCGCGCTACGCCCGCGCCATCAGCACCTATCTGCACGGGGATTTGCGTAGCGCGCTCACCCAGATCGACGCGCTGATCCAGGTCCAGCCCAACAATGCGTATTTTTACGAGGTGCGCGGCCAGGCCCTGCTGGAGGGCGGCAAGCCGGCCGAGGCGATTCCGGCCCTGCGCAAGGCTGTCGCACTTTCGAACAACGCGCCCCTCATCGAGATGTTACTTGGGCAGGCTCTGGTTGGGTCCGATAATAAGGCCTACACCGATGACGCCGTTCGGATTCTCCGGGCCGCGGTGGCACGGGAACCGGAGGCCGTGCTCGGCTACATGCAGCTCGCGATGGCTTATGGCCGGAAGGGCGACTATGCCGAGGCCGATCTGGCGTCGGCCCAGGCCGCTTATCTGCGCGGCGACAACAAGACCGCCCGCGAGCTTGCGACGCGCGCGAAAACCCGTTTCGCCGTCGGCACGCCCGGATGGGTCAAGGCCGACGACATCGTGGCGTCGAAACCGCCGCGCAACTGACAAGACCAGAACGACGCCTTACGCTACGACGCCTTGCACCACGACGTCACGACACCGAGCTTAAGTCCGCCGGGACGTTTTCCGAACCTGCTTTGGATAAGAGGATTTGCCTATGCCTTCGCTGCGCCTGCTTGCTCCCGCGCTGTTTGCGCTCGCCATGTTCGGCGCAGCCGTGCCCGCGTCGGCCGACAGCTTCTCCGATGCCCAGCGCACGGACATCGAGGCGATCATCAAGAACTATCTCGTCACCCATCCCGAGGTGCTCGAGGAAGCGATGACCGAGCTCACCAAGCGCCAGGCCGCGGCTGAGACGCAGAAGCACGAAGCCAGCGTCGCCCAGAATTCCGATGCGATCTTCAACTCGCCGCGCCAGGTCGTGCTCGGCAACAAGGACGGCGACGTCACCTTCGTCGAGTTCTTCGACTACAATTGCGGCTACTGCAAGCGCGCGATGGGCGACATGCTCGACCTCATGAAGGCCGATCCGAAGCTGAAAGTGGTGCTGAAGGAGTTTCCGGTGCTGAGCCAGGGCTCGGTCGAAGCAGCGCAGGTCGCGGTCGCCGTGCGCATGCAGGATCCCTCCGGCAAGAAGTACCTCGACTTCCACCAGAAGCTGCTCGGCGGTCGTGGTGCGGCCGACAAGGCGCGCGCACTTCAGGCGGCCAAGGAAGCCGGCCTCGACGTCGCGAAGATCGAGAAGGACATCGGCAGCGCCGAGGTACGCACCACCATCGAGGAGAACTTCAAGCTCGCCGAAGCGATGGGGATGAACGGCACGCCGAGCTATGTCATCGGCAAGCAGATCGTTGTCGGCGCCGTCGGTGTCGAAAGCCTGAAGGAAAAGATCGCTGTGGCCCGCTGCGGCAAAGCGACTTGCTAATAAGCGATTTGCTCTACAACTCACGCACGCAAAAGGCCGGCTGAAACGCCGGCCTTTTCATTGCGCCGAAATCTGGCGCGCGCATTCATCTGGCATTCAACAAACAAAAGCCTCGGAACCACCGAAGTTCCGGAACAACTCAAATCTCCTTTCGTTGTCGGCGCGGGCAATGACGCAAACGAACACGTGAGGAGAATTCCATGTCTAACCGCTTTATGATCTCGGTTGCCACACTCGCGCTCGTCGCGGGCACCGGTCTGGCGAACGCACAGGGCACCATGAACCGCGACAGCGGTGGCGGCGCCGGTGGTGCGCAGATGCAGCATTCGCAGCCTTCCGGCGGCGCCGCCGAACGCGGCGGCTCGATGGGTAAGGAATCCGCCCATGAGAAGGGCACCGTCGGCCAGGCCGGCGGCTCCAGCAGCATGAAGTCCGGCGCGTCCGCCGAGGACAAATCCTCCGGCGCGACCAAGGACGAGCACTCCGGCCGCGAGATGAACAAGAACGCGGCTGAGGACAAGTCCGGCGCTACCAAGGGCCAGCGCACCGACGAACGCGCGCAGGGTCAGCAGGACAAGTCCAAGAGCATGAGTCAGGACACGAGCAAGGACTCGAGCAAGACCGGCGCCAAGGACCAGAAGGACATGAAGGCTGAGGGCGCCAAGAGCGGCACCAGCAGCACCAACAATGCCGAGAACCAGAAGGGTACCGAGACGCGCACCAACCAGAACGCTCAGGGCCAGACCGGCACCAGCACCAACCAGAATGCGCAGGGTCAGAGCAGCACCAACACGACGGTCGGTCAGGCCGGCGCGGGCGCCAAGCTCTCGACCGAGCAACGCACGCAGATCACCTCGGTGATCCGCGAGGAGCATGTGCGTCCGGTGACGAACGTGAACTTCTCGATCTCGGTCGGCACTCGCATTCCGCGCGAGGGCGTCGAGCTGCACACCCTGCCGTCCCGTGTCGTGACGATCTATCCGGAATGGCGGACCTATCGCTACGTCCTGGTCAAGGACGAGATCGTGATCGTCAATCCGGACACCTATGAGATCGTGGCTGTCCTGAACACGTAAGACGATACCCGGCAACCATCGGGGGCGGGCAGCAATGCCCGCCCCTTTGCCGTTCGGCCGGCAGCCATGCTTCGGACTGGTTAACAAGCAATTTCCGTAGCTTGCGCACAGATTTTTGCACCCCGGATGAGGCATCTGAAGCCACCTCGGAGGTCCTTCAAGGCTTCCCCTCACGCGCTTTGTTACCTATAACCCCCGCCACGCCGAAGCACCTCTTGCGGGATTGGAATGGCCGAACCAGCAACCGACACGATCCTTGTCCTGAACGGGCCGAACCTCAACATGTTGGGGACGCGCGAGCCCGAGAAGTACGGGCATGCGTCGCTGGCCGACGTTGAGGCGCTGTGCCGGGAGACGGCGGCCACGTTCGGCCTCAAGGCCGACTGCCGGCAGTCCAACCGCGAAGGCGAGCTGATCGACTTCATCCACGAGGCACACGCCCGCAAGATGAAGGGCATCATCATCAATGCCGGCGGCTATTCGCACACATCCATCGCGCTGCACGACGCACTGCTGGCGGTGCAGATCCCGACGGTCGAGGTGCACGTCACCAACATCCACGCCCGCGAGAATTTCCGGCATCACTCCTACACCGCGCGCGCGGCGTTCGCCTCGCTCTGCGGTTTCGGCATCGAGGGCTACCGCCTCGCCATCCAGGGCCTTGCCGCCAAGCTCGGCATCAAGCCCAAAGCCTGACGCTCCCCCTTCACACAGAACATTCGGATCAAACAACATGGCGCGCCAGCCAGACGACAAAGCAGCCGCAAAGTTTTCCAGCGAGGATTCCGCCCTCGTCCGCGAGCTCGCCTTGCTGCTTGATGAGACCAGCCTCACCGAAATCGAGATCGAGCGTGCCGGCCTGCGCCTGCGCGTCGCCCGCAACATCAGCGTCGCCGCGACCATGCCGATGCAGACGGCGGCCGCCCCCGCCGCCCTCCCGGCGACCGCAGCTGCCGCCGCACCTGCCGCTGCCGACCTGTCGAAGCATCCCGGCGCCGTGACCTCGCCGATGGTCGGCACCGCCTATTGGGCGCCGGAGCCCGGCGCCAAGCCGTTCATCGAGGTCGGCAGCAAGGTCTCGGTCGGCCAGACGCTGCTGATCATCGAAGCCATGAAAACCATGAACCAGATCCCCTCGCCGCGCGCCGGCACGGTGACGCAGATCGTGATCGAGGATGGCCAGCCGGTCGAGTACGGCGAGCCGCTCGTGATCATTGAGTGACGGTCGAGGGCGGTCTCATCGCCCTCGCCGCTTTCCGCGCGTCAGTCCAATAAGGACACCATGTTCGACAAGATCCTCATAGCCAATCGCGGCGAGATCGCCCTTCGCATCCTCAGGGCCTGCAAGGAGCTCGGAATCGCGACCGTCGCCGTGCACTCCACGGCCGACGCCGATGCCATGCATGTGCGCCTGTCGGACGAGAGCGTGTGCATCGGGCCGCCGGCGTCCAAGGACAGCTATCTCAACGTGCCCGCGCTGCTCGCGGCCTGCGAGATCACCGGGGCCGATGCCGTGCATCCCGGCTACGGCTTCCTGTCGGAGAACGCGCGCTTCGCCGAAATCCTCGCCGAGCATAATCTGCATTTCATCGGCCCGAAGGCCGAGCACATCCGCCTGATGGGCGACAAGATCGAGGCCAAGAGGACGGCCAAGAAGCTCGGCATTCCCGTGGTGCCCGGCTCCGACGGAGGGGTCGGCCCCAACGACGACGCGATGGCGATCGCCAGGAAGATCGGCTTCCCCGTGCTGGTCAAGGCCGCGGCAGGCGGCGGCGGTCGCGGCATGAAGGTGGCCGAGAGCGAGGCCGATCTTCAGGTCGCGCTGTCGACGGCGGCCAACGAGGCCAAATCCGCCTTCGGCGATGCCTCTGTCTACCTCGAGAAATATCTGCAGAAGCCGCGTCACATCGAGATTCAGATCCTCGGCGACGGCCGCGGCGGCGCGATCCACCTTGGCGAACGCGACTGCTCGCTGCAGCGACGCCACCAGAAGGTCTGGGAGGAAGGCCCCTCGCCCGTGCTGACCGCGGCTGCACGCGCCAAGATCGGCGAGACCTGCGCCAAGGCGATGCGCGAGATGAAATATCTCGGCGTCGGCACGATTGAATTCCTGTTCGAGGACGGCGAGTTCTACTTCATCGAGATGAACACGCGCATCCAGGTCGAGCATCCCGTCACCGAGAGCATCACCGACATCGACCTCGTGCTGGAGCAGATCCGCATCGCCGCCGGCGGCGACCTGCCGGCGAAGCAGGAAGAGGTCCAGGTCATCGGCCACGCGATCGAGTGCCGCATCAACGCCGAGAATCCGGAGACCTTTCGTCCTTCGCCCGGCCGCATCACGCAATATCACCCGCCCGGCGGGCTCGGTGTGCGGATCGATTCCGCAGTCTATCAGGGCTACACGATCCCGCCTTATTACGACTCGCTGGTCGGCAAGCTGATCGTGCACGGCAAGACCCGCGGCGAGTGCCTGATGCGGCTGCGCCGGGCGCTGGACGAGATGGTGGTCGAGGGCATTGAGACCACCCTGCCGCTGTTCCGCGCTCTGGTGCGCGAAGACGACATCATCAACGGCGACTATCACATCCACTGGCTGGAACAATATCTTGCCGGCAAGGCGGAACCCGCCCCGAAGTAGCCGTCCCTGCCTATGGAACCCTTTGGCCCCAATCGCGTTTGGCACGATGGGGACAGTTCCGAGGGGGCATTTTGAAGTCCGCAATCCTGATCGAGCGAGACCGTCGTGATCGCTGACGCGCAGCGACGGCGTACATTTTGGCAGATCCTGCTGTTCGCAGCGGGACTGCTGGTGCTGACCGTGATCAGCGCCGGCTCCGTCTACCTCGTCAACAAGGCGAGAGACGACAGCAAATGGGTGATTCACACCATCGAGGCGGAGAACCAGATCAACGCGCTCCTGCTGGAAATCCGCCGCGCCGAGAGCACCGCCCGGGGCTACCTTCTGACACAAGGCGAGGATTTCAAGGTCGACCATGACAAGGCCGTGGCAGCGATCATCCCGGCTCTCGACAGGCTCACGCGCCTGATCGGCGACAATCCGGAGCAACGCCAAAGCATCGAGAAGCTGAGCGCGGCGATCGAGACCAGGCTCGGCCAGTTCGTGCAGGAGATGGATTTCATCCGGAAGGGCGAGCCGGAGAAGGCCGCAGCACTGGTCCGCGAGATCGCCTCCACGGACACCACGGCTGCGATCGCCAATGTCGCGACCGGGATGATCCAGGAAGAAGAACGGCTGTTCCGGCTCCGAACGGTCAATTCGGACCACAGCCAGACCCTGGCCGCGTCGATGACCGGCATCGGCTCCGGCCTCGTCGTGCTGCTGGCCCTGATCTCGATCTGGCTGGTGCGGCGCTCGGCCCTTGCCCGCGACGATGCCGAGGGACGCCTGCGCGATGCCAATGTCAATCTGGAGGCCGTGGTCGACGAACGCACGGGCGATCTGCGCGAAGCCAACAACGAGATCCAGCGCTTTGCCTATATCGTCAGCCACGATCTGCGCTCGCCACTCGTCAACATCATGGGCTTCACCAGCGAGCTCGAAGAGCTCGGCGGCGACATTTTCCGCCGTATCGGCAGCCTCACCCATGTCCCGGCCGACGGGCCGCCGTTGCCGGACGGCGAGATCGCGCTCGAAGGTCCCGACAAGCAGCTGTCAGAGGATTTTTCCGAAGCGCTGGGCTTCATCAAGTCGTCGATCGCCAAGATGGACCGCCTGATCTCGGCGATCCTCAATCTCACCCGCGAGGGCCGGCGCGAGTTCCAGCCGCAGAAGATCGACACGCGCGAACTGATCGAAGCGATCGTGTCGACGCTGGCGCATCAGGCCGCCGAGGCGCAGGCGGACATCCATGTCGCGCCGCTGCCGGATCTCGTCAGCGACCGCCTAGCGCTGGAGCAGATCTTCTCCAATCTGATCGACAACGCCATCAAATATCTCAAGCCCGGCGTCGCCGGCGAGATCAGAATTCGCGGGCGCACCAAGCTCGGCTACGCTATCTTCGAGATCAGCGATAACGGCCGCGGCATCGACCCCAAGGACCACCAGCGGATCTTCGACCTGTTTCGCCGCGCCGGAACCCAGGACAAGCCCGGTCAGGGCATCGGTCTTGCGCATGTGCGTGCACTTGTGCGTCGCCTCGGCGGCACCATGTCGGTATCATCGGAACTGAATACGGGCAGTACCTTCACCATCACGTTGCCCATCACCTGGAACGCCAGCAACCGGAACGCGGATCAATGACCCAACCCGTCAGCATCATCATGATCGAGGACGACGAAGGACACGCGCGGCTGATCGAGCGGAACATCCGCAGGTCCGGCGTCAACAACGAGATCATCTCCTTTGCCAACGGCACGGACGCGATGAAACATCTGTTCGGCCCCGATGGCAGCGGGCTCGTGCAGAAGGGCAATGCGCTCCTGATCCTGCTCGATCTCAACCTCCCCGACATGACCGGGATCGACATTCTGAAGCAGATCAAGGAGAACAAATATCTGAAGGCCTCGCCCGTGGTGGTGCTGACCACCACCGACGATTCCCAGGAAATCAAACGCTGCTACGAGCTCGGCTGCAACGTCTACATCACGAAGCCCGTGAACTACGAGAATTTCGCCAATGCCATCCGGCAGCTCGGCTTGTTCTTCTCGGTCATCCAGGTCCCGCCCGCCGCCTCATGAACCAGCGCATGCCCACATTGCTCTACATCGACGACGACGGGGCGCTTGCGCGCCTGGTCGATCGCGGCCTGACACGGCGCGGCTTCAAGGTCGTTCACGCCGCGAGCGGCGAGGAAGGCCTCGAGCTCATCCGCCGCGCGGGTGCGCAGGACAGCATTGACGGCGGCATCGACGTCGTCGCGCTCGATCAGTACATGCCAGGCCTCGACGGACTGGAGACGCTGGAGCAGATCATGGCGATCCCGGGCGCGCCGCCAGTGGTCTTCGTCACGGCGTCGCAGGATTCCAGCATCGCGGTGACGGCGCTGAAGGCGGGCGCGGCCGATTATCTCGTCAAGGACGTCAAGGGCGACTTCATCCCCCTGCTTCACGTCGCGGCCGAGGGCGCGCTGCGCCAGGCCGAATTGCAGAAAGCCCGCGAGGAAGCCGAAGCCGAGATCCATGCCTCGCGCGACCGCTACGCTGCTCTTGCGGCCGAACGCGAGCTGCTGCTGCGCGAGGTCAACCACCGCGTCGGCAACTCGCTGCAGATCATCGCCTCCCTGCTGCACCTGCAGGCCAGCTCCGCCGCGCAGGACGAGGTCAAGGCTGCGTTGACCAATGCGATGGGCCGCGTCGCCGCGGTCGCACAGGTGCACCGCCGCCTCTACACCTCGCAGGACCTGAAGAGCGTGGTCCTGAACCAGTATCTGGACTCGCTGCTCGAGGACTTGCGCCGCTCGGCCGAGGGCAACCGGATGTCGCGCCTGACGCTGAAGGCCGAACCGATCGAGATCGATCCGGACCGTGCGGTCGCCGTCGGCATCATCGTCAACGAGCTGGTGATGAACGCGGTGAAATACGCCTACCCTGACGGCGCCGGCCCGATCCATGTCGAGCTGACCTCGCAGGGCGACGATCTCCTGCTGTCGATCAGCGACGATGGCGTCGGCGACAACGTCAAGGCCGATCCGCGTTCCACCGGCATGGGCCAGCGTATCGTCGCCGCCATGGCCAGCAAGCTCGACGCTTCGGTCGAGCGCGACCCCACCCATTCCGGAACCCGAATCATGTTGAGGTTCCGCCGTGTCCCGGCTGCCGCCGACAAGCCGGCTGCTGCCGCAGCGAACTGATCCGCTCCCGCCCATCGCAACCGCATTGCGATCCTGCTATTGTCGCGAGCCATGACTTCGCGCGACTCTGCCCCATCTGAAATCACGCCAGCCGTGCTGCTGCGCGCCTATGCCTGCGGCATCTTTCCGATGGCCGAAAGCGCCGATGATCCGACCCTGTTCTGGGTCGAGCCCGAGTTGCGCGGCGTCATCCCACTCGACGGATTTCGCGTGGCCTCGCGGCTTTCACGCACCGTGCGTTCGGATTCATTTCGTGTGACCGTCAATACCGCCTTCAAGGCCACGATCGCCGGCTGCGCCGCGCCGCAGGCCGGGCGCGAGGACACCTGGATCAACAAGCGCATCCGCGACCTCTATGGCGGGCTGTACGAGCTCGGCCATTGCCACAGCGTCGAGGCCTGGCAGGGCGAAGACCTCGTCGGCGGGCTCTACGGCGTCAGCCTGGGCCGGGCTTTTTTCGGCGAGAGCATGTTCCACACCGTGCGCGATGCCTCCAAGGTCGCGCTGGTGCATCTGGTCGCGCGGCTCATCCATGGCGGCTTCGAGCTGCTCGACACCCAGTACGTCACCGAGCACCTGAAGAGTTTCGGCGCGGCCGAGATTTCGCGGCGGCGCTACACCGCGCTGCTCGACAAGGCGCTCGCGGGCGAGCCCGGCGATTTCCTGAGGCTCCCCGCCGGTGAAGCGATCCCGGGTGCACGCGCGCTCGAGATCATCGCCGCGCGGCAATAATCAGCAATTGCCTGCCAAACCCGGGGCGATTGGCCTAGCGACCAAACGCTGGGGATTTGGCCTAGCGGCCAAACCCGGGAATACCGAACAGACCCGGCCGCTGCTCGGGCGGCGGAGGTGGCGGCGGCGGTGCCGGCTGCTGCTGCTGGATCGGCGGCAATTGCTGCGGCGGACGCTGCTGCACCTGCTTGGGCGCGGCCTTCTTCTGCGCGGGCGGCGGCGGTGCTGCCGGCTTGGTGCCGGGATCCGGTGCCGCGGTCGCAATCGTTTGCTGCGGCTCTTTGCAGTCGGTGAGCCAGATATCGTAGATCGGGTGCTCGACGCCGTGCAGGCCCGGACTTGCCGCGTACATCCAGCCCGAAAAGATGCGCTTCACCTCACCCTGCAAGGTGATCTCGTCAACCTCGACGAAGGCGTCGGTGTTGGCGGCCTCGGTCGCCGGCCGCGTGTAGCAGGCGTCGGTTTTGACGCGCAGCGCACCGAACTGCACGGTCTCGCCGATCTCCTCGTCGAAATTGATGATGCGCCCGGTGATCTTGTCCAGACCGGAGAAGGTCGCCTTCTTGTTCACGATCTTCTGGGCCGGCGGCTCGGTGACGACCTCGTCGCCCGGCTGAAGGCTCGCCGGCGTCTGCGGGACAGCGCCGCCCGGCCCGCCCTTCTGCTGTGGCTGGCGCTGACCGGGCGCACCCGGGGCGCCTTGCGGATTGGGCGGAGCGACCGCGACGGGCGGCGGCTGGTTTGGCGGAGCGGCGCTAGAACCGGGCGGCGGCGCCAGAGGCTGGGTCTCGACAGGCCCCGGCATCACATTGCCCTGCCGACCCGGCGGCGGCGCCATCGGACGCGATGGCAGCACACGGCCCTGCGGCGGCAGCTCCGGCACCTCTTCGTCGTCATCGGGAATCTGCGGCTGCGGCTGGGGCTGGCCACGCGGAATGTTACCGGGCGGCCGCAGCGGCGGCGGATCGGAGAAGATCGTGCCGATCTGCGCCTGCGCCGGCGTCGCAGCCGTCAGTGCGGTGGCGGCCAGAAGCGCCGCAAGACCTGTCAGAGTAAATGTTCGAAACATCTCGCGCGGCTTCAACAGCGAATCGGGCTTGCTGGACATTCTACAGGGGATACCGCCGCTCGCAGGCCATCCGGTTAACACGGCGAATACGGCGGGGGAAGGGCGGCACCCCTGCCCTTCCCGGCCCGGTCTGGCCAGATCGGCCGCCGGATGGGATAGTCGAGCACTCCTCCCAGGGGTCAGGCGGGCATCGCCCCCGAAAACGACGTCCAACGAACAATCAGAAACCCGCAAGGTCGCTTCCCATGCCCGTTGTGCTCGATCCCGATGCCGCCGCCGTCTACAAGGCCTTCCAGGAGGCCGGCCCGCCCGCCTACGAGAGCCTGACCGCGCCGGAAGCGCGGGCCTACTACGCGCAGGCGCGCTTTGCGACCAATCCCGAGCCACCGGACCTCGCACGCATCACGCCGCTGTCGATCCCGGCACCGCACGGCGCCATTCCCGCACGCCTCTATGTTCCGAAAGAGCCGCGCCGGCATGATGGCTTGTCCCCGGCGCTGGTGTTCTTCCACGGCGGCGGCTGGGTGATCGGCGATCTCGACTCCCATGACGTCGTCTGCCGCCAGCTCGCCGACGCCGGCGCGCTGATCGTGATCTCGGTGGACTACCGCCTCGCGCCCGAGCACAAGTTTCCCGCCGCCATTGATGACGCGATCGCCGCGACCAAATGGGTCGCTGCCAACGCGCGCGAACTCGGCATCGACGCCTCCCGGCTTTCGATCGGTGGCGACAGCGCCGGCGGCAATCTCGCCGCAGTCGTCGCGCTCGCCGCGCGCGATGGCAACGGTCCCGAGATCGCGGGCCAGTTGCTGATCTACCCCGCGACCGATTTCGCCATGACGCATGGCTCCCACAGCGAGGCCGAGACCAGCGTGCTGCTGACACATTCGGTGATCCGCTGGTTCCGCGACCATTATCTCAACGGCGCCGCCGATATCCACGACTGGCGCGCCTCGCCGGCACGGGCGACGAACCTGGCCGGCCTGCCGCCGGCCTATGTGCTCACCGCCGGTGCCGATCCCCTGCGCGACGAAGGCAACGAATATGCCGAGCGGCTGAGGCAAGCGGGTGTGCCCGTGGCTACCAAGCATTATCCCGGCCAGTTCCACGGCTTCTTCACCATGGGAAAATTGCTGCGAGAGGCCAATGTCGCCGTGAGCGAGATCGGCACGTGGCTGAAAGGATTGGGCTGAGACGCCATTCCCGATGACGCCCGCTCTTCAAAGCATCTTCGCCCTCCCCCTGCGCGGGCTGACATGGCTTGGCGGTCAGGGCACCCGCGCGGTGGCGGCCGTCGTGTTCATCGCGCTCGCCGTGCCGCCGCTCGGGGCGTTGCTGCGCCCCTACGTCACCGAGGCGATCTTCGTTCTGCTCTGCATCTCCTTCATGCGGGTCGATCTCGCCGCGCTCACCGGCCATCTGCGCCGGCCGGCGCTGGTGGCGGCCGCGACCGTCTGGACCATGATCGGCGTGCCTGTGATCGTCGGGCTGATCGTCCACGTCACCGGGCTCACGGCGCGCGCGCCCGACCTTGCGCTGGCCTTGATGCTGCAGAGCATGGCCTCGCCGATGATGGCCGCGCCGGCGCTGGCCGCGCTGATGGGCCTCGACGCCACGCTGGTGCTGGTCACGCTGGTGATCGCGACCGCGCTGGTGCCGTTCACGGCATCGCTGTTCGCAAGCCTGTTCCTCGATGGCATGCTCAGCATCTCGCCGCCTGCGCTGGGGCTGAAGCTGCTCGGCATCCTCGCAGCATCGCTGCTGGCGGCGACTGTGATCCGACACATCTTCGGTGCGGCCGCGATCCAGCGCCACAGGCAGCCGATCGACGGCTTCAACATCGTCATCCTGCTGGTCTTCGCGACCGCGATCATGGGCGACGTCGCGAGCGATCTCGTCGCCCGGCCGGTCTCCACCATCGGCTTCGCAGCGCTCGCCTTCGCGATTTATTTCACGCTGCTCGCCGTGACCACGCTGCTGTTCCGCCGCATCGGCTATGAGCGCGCGCTGGCGCTCGGGCTGATGGTGTCACAGCGCAATCTGGGCCTGATGCTCGCCGCGACCGCCGGCACGCTGCCGCCCACCACCTGGCTCTATTTCGCGATGACGCAGTTTCCCATTCACCTGGCGCCCTACATGCTGATGCCGATCGCGCGGCGCTTGACGGCGCGCGCACAGGCCTCGGGCGCCGCGGCGACCGGCGGCAAGGCCGCATCGGGCTGAACAACACGCAAGTCTTGTCAGCTCTGCCATCGCGAGGCCGCTGGTGACCAAGCGAATGTCGTCACGCAGCGCGCCAATGGCCCTTGTGAATATCGAACTTCACGGCGCCTTCGTCACGCATCTTCAACAGGAGCGATTGGCAGTCGTCCTGATTCTTGATGTTGACGCGCTTCATGACTTCGAAAGTCTTCAGAGGTTTTTCGCGAAGGGCAATCAGAATCTTTTCTCGATCGGTCATTGGAGTTCCTTGCATAGGTGTCGGCGACGGTACGTGTTGTACAGATCGTCTACAACGGGTGCATTCGCTTGACGAGGTCCGTTCCGGGCCAAAAGGCGGAATGCCGCGCAATATGCAAGTCTGCTCACCCGCTCAAGCGGTCTCTCCAAATCGGGGGATTCTCCCTACCCGGCCCTTGCCGCGCGCCGCAGCGCTTGCGGCGGCTGACCGAAGGCGCGGATAAAGGCACGACGCATGCGCTCGGGATCGCGGAAACCGGTCGCCTCCGCGACGAGTTCGATCGCCTCGCGCGAGGACTGCACGCGCTCGCGCGCGACCTCGATGCGCAAGCGCTCGATGGCCTTCGAGGGCGTCGTGCCGGTCTCGGCGGCAAAGGCGCGGGCAAAATGCCGCGCGCTCATGCCGGCGCGGTCGGCGAGATCTTCCACCGTCAAGCGGGCGTCGAGGTTCTCGCGCGCCCAGGACAGCAGCGCACCGAAGCGGCCGTTCGGCGTCTTCAGTTCCAGAAGTGACGAGAACTGCGACTGGCCGCCGCTGCGGCGATGATACAGCACGAGCTGCCGCGCGGTGTCATGCGCGATCTGCTCGCCGTGATCCTCCGTGACCATCGCGAGCGCAAGGTCGATGCCCGCCGTGATGCCTGCCGACGTCCACACATTGCCGTCGCGCGTGAAATCTGGTCCGGCTCGAACTTCACCTTGGGATAGCGCGCGACGAAATCCCGCGTGCGTCCCCAATGCGTGGTGGCGCGACGGCCGTCGAGCAGACCCGCTTCGGCCAGCACATAGGCACCCGAGCAGACGCTGGCGACCCGCACGCCGCGCCGCGCCAGCCGCTGCACGAAGGCGCGCGTGACCTCGCAGCGCGCGGCATCCGTCACCCCCGCGCCTCCCGCCACGACCAGCGTCGTGATCGCATTCGCCGACTTGAAATCGCGCGCCATCATCTCCACGCCGGACGAGCTGCGCACGGGCCCCGCGTTCACCGCCAGCACGCGGATCCCGGTCACCGTCTTTCCCGTGCAGCGCGCCGCGATCTCGAACACCGAGATCGGGCCGGCCGCATCGAGCAACTGGAAGTCCGGGAAGATTAGGATGCCGATCATGGTCATGTCCGAAAGCGAGGGAAATATGCCATTTTGGACGGAAGGGCATCATGAGAGGCTGCGTCCGTCAAGCTCATAATTGGAGGCTCGCATGTCGTCCCCGCTCCAGATCGGTCTTTTGGTGTTTCCGCGCGTCACCCAGCTCGACTTCACCGGCCCGTTGCAGGTGTTCTCGTCTCTGCCGGGCGCGAAGCTGCATCTGATCTGGAAACGGATCGAGCCGGTGCCGAGCGATACCGTGCTGACGCTGACACCGACCATGACGTTCGCCGGTTGCCCGCAGCTCGATGTGATCTGCGTGCCCGGCGGCCGCGGCACCGACGATCTGCTCAATGACGAGGAGGTGCTCAATTTCCTGCGCGGGCAGGCCGAAGGCGCCAAGTATGTCACCTCGGTCTGCACGGGATCGCTGGCGCTCGGCGCTGCCGGCCTCCTGAAGGGCTACCGCGCCGCCACCCATTGGAGCGCGATAGAGATGCTGGGCCAGTTCGGCGCGACGCCGACCAAGACGCGCGTCTGCATCGACCGCAATCGCGTTACGGGCGGCGGCGTCACCGCCGGAATCGATTTCGCGCTGACGCTGGTGTCGATCCTGGTCGACCGCACCACGGCGGAAGCGATCCAGCTCGGGATCGAATACAATCCGGCGCCTCCGTTCAATTCCGGTTCGCCGGATACTGCGTCAGCCGGCGTGCTGGAGCAGGTCAAGCAACGGATCGCGCCGAACCAGGTCCGCCGTCTCGAAGCCGTCCAACGGGCGGCGGAACGGTTGAACTAGCCTCTGCCGTCATGTCGCCAGCGCGCGGCACTGCTGACACGACTCTGTCAGGAGCCTGGTGCGACGATCCGGACTGCGATTGACAGCCACGGCCGCCCCAGGCCGCGCGCACAGGAGGAGCTGACCATGGCCCGATACCGGCTGCACTGCGTCGGAGCCTCCGGCAATTCCTTCAAGGTCGCACTGTTCCTCAACTGCGCCGGGCTCGACTGGGAGCCGGTCGGCGTCGACTTCGCCGGCGGCGAAACCCGCACACCGGACTGGCGGACCGCGACCAACGTCATGGGCGAAGTCCCCGTCCTCGAGGTCGATGGCCGGCGAATGAGTCAGTCGGGTGCGATCCTGGCTTGGCTTGCCGAGACTCACGACATGTACGGCCCGACGCCCGAGGAAGCATTCGAGGCGACGCGCTGGCTGCTGTTTGACAACCACAAATTCACGTCGAGCTTTGCGCAGCACCGGTTTCAGCGCTGCTTCATGCCGGAGCCCGCTCATCCCGTAGTGCTCGCTTATCTGCGAACTCGGACCGAAAGCGCCTTCTCGATCGTGGACAGGCACCTCTCCGACCGCAGCTTCATGCTGGGCAACCGGCTGACCATCGTCGACTTCTCACTGTTTGGTTACCTATACTATCCAACCGAGGAGACAGGTTTTGATCTTGCCACGGCATTTCCGGCCATTGATGCTTGGCGCCGGCGTATCGCCGAATTGCCTGGCTGGAAGGCCCCCTATCAGATGATGCCGGTCGGCAACTCACCGCGGCTTTATCTTTGAGCGGCCGCGCCAGCCGAAAAGCAGATCAAAGAAAAAGGCCGCCCGGTTTCCCGAGCGGCCTTTCCTGTCTTACGGCGGCTGCACATTTCATCGGGCGATTTCGGAGCTTCCAGACCGGGGGCCTATCTCCCGATCGAGTCCTGGTCGGCGGCCGCTGCATTTCGGGACAGTCGCGAACTGTTGCCCGAACCGAACGCGATGGTCTCCCATCTCCGTAAGATGCGACCATTGAGCCGCATCGCTCGCGTGGCTGCAATCAGCGCGCGGGACTCATCCCCGCTGTTCCCGCTGTCCACAGCAAAGCGAGGCGGATGCGGGTGCATCCACTCCCACGACAAGGAGTCAGAGGGGATCGGAAGCCTAGCTGGGCGTCCAGGGCTGGTAGTCGCCGGTCGCCTTCGGCCGCTTGCCGCTGACGAGCGTCGAGCCCGAGGGACGGTAGGCGTTGACCGTGCCGGTGAGATTGGGCTGGTGCGGCTTTTCCCACTCGCGCGGCTGGTAATTGTCCTGCGTCGGCGGCACGTCGACGGTGTGATGCATCCAGCCGTGCCAGGACGGCGGAATACGGCTGGCCTCGGCGTAGCCGTTATAGACCACCCAGCGCCGCTCGAAGCCGAGCGTCGGGTCGATCACCCCGCCACGGGTGCGATAATAGAGGTTGCCCTGCTCGTCCTGGCCGACCAGCTCGCCATAGCGCTTGGTCCAGAGTTGGGTGCCAAACGTCTGGCCATTCCACCAGGTGAAAAACTTGAGGAAGAACTGTTTCATGCGGCAAGGGCCCTGCTTCGTCGGGTCCTGATGCCATCCGGACGGCGAAATGTCCAGTTCGGCGCGGGCGGCGGTGCCCCGCTGCAGATGCGGTCTACCGGCACGGAACGCTGCCGCAAATCGGACGCGATCCGTTCATGCCGGATACAGCGTCGCCATGAGAACTTTTCGTCGCACGCAAACCCCCGTGATCCCAGGAACTCCGGCCCTTTCATGGGGTTTGCTTCCGGGAAAAGGAGTTTTGATCATGAAAAGTCTGAAAGTCTTGAGCGCGGCTGCGGCAGTGGCGTTGGTTCTCCCGTTGGCGACGCCGAGCTTCGCCCAGAGTCGGGCTGCAGCGGTCGGAGGCGGAGCACACTTTGGCGGCGGAGGTGGCGGTGCCCACTTCGGCGGCGGCGGCGCTCACTTCGGTGGTGGCGGGGCTCACTTTGGTGGTGGCGGTGCCCGCATGGGCGGCGGCAATTTCGGCGGCGCGAGGATCGGCGGCGGCGGTGGCAATTTCGCCGCCGGCGCAGCGGTACGTCCCGGCGGTGGCAGCTTCGTAGGCGGCATGGCGAGCCGACCGGCCTTCTCGCCGTCCTACAGCGGGACACGCAGCGTCGCGACTGCGGGCAACTGGCAGGGCGGTAGCGGCAATTGGAGTGGTCGTCCGTGGCATCATCGTCACGGCGGCGGCTTCTGGCCCGGCTTCGCAACGGGTGCTGCGATCGGTGGACTCGGCTCCTACGCCTATTACGGCGGCGGGTATTATGACGATCCCTACTACTATGGCGACAGCTACTATGACGAACCGTCAGTGGCAGTCGTGCCCGACAGCGGTGGCGATTCCGCGGGCTACTGCGCGCAGCGCTACAAGTCCTACGATCCGGCGTCGGGCACCTATCTCGGCTATGACGGCCAGCGTCATCCCTGCCCGTAACACGACCTGCAGCACTTGAAGAAGAAGGCGTCGCAGCGATGCGGCGCTTTTTTCATTCAGGCACGTCACCTGTGTCGCTCGCCTCGTATTCGTCATCGGCGATGCCGCGCATAATCGATGCGAGTGGACCTCTATTCACCGCACCGTGCATATCTACCCTTATCCAATCCCAAATTGACCCGACGCGCGATTCACCTGTATCAACTTGGCTGTGGGGACTTCGATGACTGGGAAGTGTCATGCCGCGCATTCTCGTGGTTGATGACGATCCGATGGTCGGTGCGACCATCGAGGTCCTCCTCCAACGTCAGGGCTTCGACGTCACGTTGACTGACGGCGGAGAAACGGGTTTGGCTGCGCTCGAAACTCAGAATTTCGACGTGATGTTGGTCGACATCTTCATGCCGCACATGCGCGGCTTCGAGTCCATTCGCATCTTTCACGAGCGCGCGCCGGCGGTTCCGCTGATCGCGATGTCCGGCTACGCCTTCGCGTCGTCCGCCTCGCCCTCTCCCGACTTCCTCCGGATGGCGCTGGAGCTCGGCGCGACCCGCTGCCTGCGCAAGCCGTTCACGCCGGACGCGCTGCTGACCACGATCCGGGAATGCATCGCCGAGCCGGGCGATGGCTCACAGCCGAAGGACAAGAAAGAAGCCCCTTGATCCCAACGCAGCGCGTCATTCTCGGTGCTGGACTTGCCATCCTCCTGATCATCACCGCAGCCTCGATTGGCCTCGACGTCAAGTCACGGTCCGATGCGGCCTGGGTCAATCATACAGTCGAGGTGCTGAAGAAGATCTCCGACCTGCGCGTGCTGATGCGCAGTGCCGAGAGCGCCGCACGCGGCTACGAGATCTATCGCAACCCGAGCTTCAGCGAAGAATTCCAGGCGGTGCACGCCCGGATCGCACCGGCACTCGCCGATCTCAAGCGCAGCGTGCGCGACACTCCCGAACATGTCGCGCTGCTCGAGGGCACCGAGCCGCTGGCGCTGCGCCGGATTGAGATCGCCGCCGAAGTGATGCGCCTGCGCGCCGGAAACGATCAGGCCGGGATTGCCGCGGTCCAGGGCAAGGGCGAGGGCCGTGGCCTCATGGACACGGTGATGGGCAATTTCGATCATTTGAGCGCAGAGGAAGAACGACTGCTCGCGGCGCGCTCCCAGGATTCGCGCCGCACCGGCATCGTGCTGCTCGGCATCGACGTCGCCGGCGCGCTGGTGATCCTGCTGCTGGTCGTGATGATGATGCGTGAGAGCCGGCGCACCGAGGGAGCACTCAAGAGCACGCTATTGGAGACTACGGCCGCCAAGCAGCAGCTCGAGGCCGCAGTGGCCGAGCGCACCGAGCATCTGGTCACCGCGCATGACGAGCTGCGTCTGTCGGTCAACGTGCTCCAGAGCACGTTTCACAGCATGGCGGAGGCGGTGCTGGTCATCGATGCCGAAGGCAATGTCCTTCTGTCCAATCCCGCCGCGGAGCGCATGCTGCTGCACCGGACCGGCATGAACCTGCGCAATCTGCGCGCGCTGTCCAGCGTGTTTCACGGCGACGGCGTCACCCCGCTCAAGCCCGACGAGCTGCCGTCGGCACGCGTGCTGCGCGGCGAGCCGTTCGAGAATATGGAGATGATCGTCCGCCCGCACAGCGGCAATCCTTCCCGCCATCTCATGATCAGCGGCCGGCCGATGCTGGACGGGCAAGGCAACGTCTCCGGCGCGGTGCTGGTTTATCACGACGCGACCACGTCGCGCGAGACCGAGCGGCAATTGTACCAGTCACAGAAGCTGGATGCGATCGGCAAGCTCACCGGCGGCGTCGCGCACGACTTCAACAACATGCTGACCGTGATCTCCGGCAATACCGAGACGCTGGTGGCAAGCCTGAAGCAGCAGCCCGAGCTCCAGCGCGTGGCGCGCCTGATCGACGAGGCCGCCGAACGCTGCGCCGAGCTGATCCAGCATCTGCTCGCCTTTGCGCGCAGGCAGCCGCTGCAGCCGCGCAACGTCGAGATCAACGCCGCGGTCGCGGACATCGCGAAACTGCTGCGCCCCACCCTCGGCGAGCAGATCGAGATCGAGACCGTGCTCGAACAGGGGCAGATGACCGCGCACATCGATCCGTCGCGCCTCACCAATGCGCTGCTCAACATGGCCATCAATGCCCGCGACGCCATGCCGAACGGCGGCAAGCTGCTGCTCGAGGCCCACCGGGTCGTGCTCGACCAGGCCTATGCGCAAAACAATCCCGACGTGCGGCCCGGCCCTTACGTGATGCTCGCCGTCAGCGACACCGGCACCGGCATGCCGGCCGAGGTGCAGCAGCAGGCGTTCGAGCCGTTCTTCACCACCAAGGAGGTCGGCAAGGGAAGCGGCCTTGGCCTTTCCATGGTCTACGGCTTCGTCAAGCAATCCGGCGGGCACATCAAGATCTACAGCGAGGAAGGCCACGGCACCACGATCAAGCTCTATCTGCCGCCGGGCGAAGGCATGGTCGAGGCGGCCCCCGCCACGACGCCGCAGGCGGAAGGCGGCGCCGAGACCATTTTCGTAGTCGAGGATGACCCGCTGGTGCGCAACTTCGTCACCGTGCAGCTCCAGAGCCTCGGCTACCGGACCGTCGCCGCGCCCGACGGCAAGGCCGCGCTGGAGCTGATCCAGGCCGGCCAGCCGTTCGATCTGCTGTTCACCGACGTCGTCATCCCCGGCGGCATGAGCGGGCGCGCGCTCGCGGACAAGGTGGCGACGATCCGCCCCGGCGTGAGGGTGCTCTACACCTCCGGCTACACCGACAACGCCATCGTCCACCACGGCAAGCTCGACGACGGCGTCATGCTCCTGACAAAACCCTACCGCCGCAACCAACTCGCCGAGATGATCAGGAAGGCGCTGGGCGGCGGGATGGCCGGCTAGCGTTTGTGCTTGGCAACGCATCCAATGGCGTTGCAGATGATCCGCGCTGCGCAGATCGCCCCAATATTCTGCAGATCACGCTCCGGCACCAATTCGACCAGATCGAGACCGACAATTCTGGCCTTCGAGGCGACGCCCGCGATCAGGTCTATGACGTCGAAATAGGACAGGCCGCCAGGTTGCGGAAGAAGCACACCCGGAATGACGGACGGATCCAGGCCGTCGCAGTCGATCGTGATCAGGCAATTCGCGTTTTCCCCGATTGCACTCAGGACGGCATGAACGCCCCGGCTTTTGGCCTCTCGTGCTGTAAAAATCCTGGAGCCCCAATTCCGCGCGCAACTGAGCTCCTGCAGGCCCGAGCCACCGATACCACGTAAACCAACCTGCACAATGCGTTCGACCCAAGGCAACTCGCTGGCGCGCCGCATCGTACTGGAAAAAGTATGTGCTGAGCCGTCGCGCCGGTCCTTCCAATCCAGATGCGCGTCGATCTGCAGGATGGTCAGCTTGCCCATGTCTTCGAACGCCTCGAAGAACGGTATGGGCACTGAATCATCTCCGCCGAGCAGCATGGGTACCGCGCCGGACCTCAGGATCTTTTTGGTGGCCGTCCTGATTGCATTCCGGTTTTGCTCGGGGGCATCGGGTGACGTGGCAAGATCGCCGCCATCAACGACCCGGATTTGCTCCGGGTCGAGCAGGATTCCGTCCTGGTCGAAATCCCACCTGGCAAGGTCGGTCTGGTAAACGCGCAACGCATTGCGAATGGCCGCTGGGCCGTTCGCGGCATGGCTGGTCCTGCCCTTCAAATGCGGCGTGGCATCCGCAGCTCCGAAGATGACAATGTCGGCTTCGCCAAGAGTCAGCGGAACAGGCAGAGCAAGGTCGCACGCCGCGACGCCGAGGAATGTATTGCGCTCGCTCGCCATAACCGTCTCGATAGGGGCACTCAGTCCGGGCGACAGAGCTAATCCGCAACGCTTGGACCAGTTCCTGACTTGCTCTTGGCCTGACGCCGAGCCGAACGGTCGAAGCCGCTCTCGCCTAGGACGTGACCTCGTAAACGTCGGGCTTACCAAGGCAAAGCGGAAGCTCCCACCTTGGGCGTGATCCGCGGCTTGTGACCACAGCGGACTCTCGCGCGTCGAGCTGCCCCTAAAGGAGTGGACGAGTCGGCGGGCCGCTTTCTTCTGGAACCAAATTAAATTGATTTAATTTAGTTATTGTGATTTAATTTGTGGGCTTATCTCTGGACGGAGAAAACGCATGCCGGATCAGGACGACCGTCGCGAGTTCTTAAAAACCTGCGGAAGGTTCGCGGCGGTGACGCCTCCAGCCATCACCCTACTCCTGTCGACATCCCTCACATCGGATGCAATCGCGAAGTCGGGCGCAGGCGCGGTCCACCACGACCATCACCATCACGGTAACAACGGCTGGGGCAACGGCGGCGGAGACGGCAGCCCCGACGGCAAGGACGATAGAGGCCGCTGAGACGACGACACACGGCCTCCGGAAGGAGACACAATGCAGCCCAGGCGCCGCGACGTAGATTGGCATTTCGCCAGCTTCGTTGTTTCGATGATCTGGCTGGCGGTCGTTGCTGCCGCTCTTCTTGCAGTGCTCTTCCGAGGGCACCCTTGAGGAGTTATGAAGTACATTTTCATCGCGGTCGGCTGCTGGCTGCTGCTGAACGTGCTCTTCGTTGTGCTAGTCACTCCGCCGCGTAGGCGCCGGCCGCGACAACTTGCTCGCACGATTGATGCAGTCAAGAAATTCATTTTCAGCAGACGGCAGCCCCCTACCTGACGAGGGCAGTGACGCGCTGCAAAAAACGACAGTAAGGCTGGCTGTTTATTTCCAGCGACGCCGCCCCGCAGTTCGCTGTATCGTTCCGTTTTTCCAACAGCGGATTTGATTGCCATGCACCACATCCAGAGTACGCATATTGCCGCGATATTGAAACTGACCGCCCAGCAGCTTGAAGCACTCCGCACCCGCCCAGAGATCCAAAAGGAATATTCCGAAATCCTCGTTTTGAGAGAGAAAATAAAACTGGCGACCGATCTGAAGAAGGCTCGCCGGCAGCTCCTTACTCGGCGCCTGCGCCTGAAGCGAGATAACTCCACCCGTTCCTTGCGCTGTGAGGCTCGAGCAAGGAGCTGCTCGTTGGCATTCCCGCTTGTGGACCCTTGCGGTCATTCCGCTGTACAGGTCTGCGTCGGAGCGGTGAATAAATGCCGGGAATGTTCTATGGCCTGTTCAGCTTCCTGGTGCAGACTGGATCGCCTTTGGGCAGGGTTGGCAATCCCGTCCGAGGCGAAGCCGGTCGGCCGGCCCGCTGCACGACCCGACTGACCGGAAGAAGGCGGAAAGTCCACTGCGCCCGCCGGCAACATAGGAGATCTCCGCGCGAGTGGCCTTCTTGTATGATGCTTCTCTCTGAGCAACGGCTTCGGACAGCAGGAGTTAGCTAGAACTGGCCGTCGATCGATGCCGATCGGGTTCAGCCCCAGAGTTCAGGTCCTTACCAACCGCGGCGATGCACGGGGTTTTGCCCCGTGTTGACATGAAGCACCGTGAGCTCATGAGGATCGAACTCGGCAAACGCCTCGCGCATGAAGCGCAAGAATGCCGCCACGCGCGGAATGCCGGCGCTGCCACGCCGGTATAAAAGATGAATGCCGAAGCTTGGCGGGCATGACCATCCCGGCAGCAGTCGCGTGAGCCGACCCGACGTCAGGAAAGCCGGATCGAAGCAGGCCATGTAGATGACGCCGACGCCTGCACAGGCCGCCACGATCAGGCCTTCGCGATCCGGTGTGACGAACGAAGGTCGGACTTGGATCGCTTCGAGCATCCCATTGCGTTCGAATTTCCAATGGTCGACGGAACCAATCGACCAAGCTGGACGAAACAGCAGACAGCGATGATTGACGAAGTCGGCAGGCTGCTCCGGTGCGCCGAAACGACGGACATAGTCCGGCGAGGCATACGCGGCCGGCTTACCCTGACCGAGCCGTTGCGCCACCAGCCGGGACGGCGGAGGTTCGCCGACATGCAGCAGAACGTCGAGGTTTTCAGACTGCATGTCGCGGGGATCCTGGGTCAGCCGCGTCTCGACGAGCAACTCGGGGTATCGATCGTTCAGACTGGCCAGCCTCGGCATCAGGACATAGCGAGCGAGAGGCGCCTGCACGCCTACCCGCACAATTCCGCTGATCCGCCCATGCCTCTTCGTGAAGCCTTCTGTTAGCTCGGTAATGCGGGCAACAATGTCCACGGCCCTGCGATAGACGTCGATCCCTTCTTGGGTGAGCTTGAGCTGACGCGTCGTCCGGTTGAACAAGGGGACCTTAAGCTCGCGCTCCAGCTCGGCGATACCGCGACTGACCGCCGACGGTGTCAGGTCCATGATCCGTGCCGCCGCAGCAAAGCTGCCGCCGTCGGCGGCGCAGATCAGCATTTCGAGGCGACGGCCGCGATTCAAGACGAAACCTCACAAGCTTGGCGGTACCCGTATTCGTGATAATAACTCACGACTGAAGTTCGTCAAAGCTTCTCGACGCGACCGGCCCTGGTGCCTACGCTGCATCCTAGAATTTGCATTGTCGAGGAAGCGTGATGAGGAAGCCAGCTTTAACGACATGTCGCCGGGCTCCCGACGGGCTAGGCGTTTCGAAGTCGTCAGTCGACGGCTGCCTCGTTTTGTAACCAAAGCGGTCCGGCTCATATCCTGTGTCTTGAGGAGAATGTCATGCGTCGTCAGCGCTGGACTTTGTTGATGTTGCTGCTTTGCAGCCTGACGCCTGTCCTGCCAAAGGCAGCCATGGCCGAATGGCCCGAGCGGGCTGTGAAGATCGTGGTGACGTTTCCTCCAGGCAGCGCCAACGACGCGGCAGCACGTATTTTCGCGGATGCGTTGTCCAAACGGTGGGGCAAACCGGTGATCGTCGAAGATCGAACGGGTGCCGAAGGGACAATCGGCGTCGGCGCGTTCGTTTCGGCGCAGGACGATCACACCTTGCTCTATACTGTAATCGGTTCGGTGACGGTCGCGCCGCTGCTGATCGACAAGCTTCCTTATGATGTGGATCGCGATCTGCTGCCGATCGCCTCCACTACATCGATCGTTCTCACTCTCACGGTTAGCAACGGCATTGGCGTCGGTACCATTCCGGAATTAATCGACGCCCTCAAGGCGCAGCCCGGCAACTATGCCTGGGCTTCGGCTCCCACGCTGCCGAGATACGTGTTTGCGGGCTTTCTCAAGCGTCACTCGCTCTCGATGAACTATGTGAGCTATCGCGACGGAGCTCAGCCGCAAGCCGATCTGGGAGAGGGCAGAATCCAGGTGCTTGTCACCTCGCTGACGGCATCCCAATCTCCCGTGCAAACCGGCAAGGCGCACTTCTTGGCGGTGATCAATCCAAGCAGAGCTGCGCTATTGCCTGAGGTGAAAACCGTGCGCGAGCTTGGCTACCCCGAACTCGAGATCGATGGTCTCGCCGGAATCTATGGCGGCCGCAACATGCCGGAGATCGTAAAGGCGCGGATTGCGGCCGACGTTGCCGCCATCTGTGCAGACAGCGAGGTTCGTCGCAAGCTCGAAGCCGGCGGGCACAACGTGCTTGCCGGAACCGCAAGCGAATTGAGGGCCGGAATCGAGCGGCAGCGGAGTTGGCTCGCCGGAATACGTCAGTTGGTCGATATCCGTGACGCAAGATAACAGGCAGGAGATCCCGACGATGTCGTCACCGGCAGCACTCATACTTCTCGACTGATCCAGTCGCATCGGATCTTGCGCAGCTCGGCCTGGCTAATCGCGCAGCTTTCCTGGCCGGCGATTTCTTCGCGTCCGTCCCAGGCATTTGCGAAAGCCTCGACTTGAGTTGCATCAAGGACGTCTGCCGCTTCGACGTTTAGGCTTGTTCGAAAGGAGAGCAGCCATGTTCATAGCGCCCGACGATTTCCGGATCAAAGCAGACAACTTCGACCTCACGCGAATGGACAACGTGATTCGCATCGCTTGCGGCGCCTTCTATCTTCCTCACGTCGCCGGAAAGTTCGTCGGCTTCGGCGTTCTCAATCCGGCCATCGTCAAGTTCTTCGCGTCTGCCGGCTTGTCGCCGCCCGAGGCCTGGGTCTACGTCGCCGCCGCGGCCGAATTGTCGGTCGCCATTGCGCTGACGCTTGGCATCTGCACGCGCTTCGCCGCGCTCGGTTCGGTCGGGCTGATGGCCGTGGCGGTCTATTCGCTCCAGACTGTGAAGGGCTTTGGCTGGACCTGGAACACGGGCGGATACGAATATCCGGTGTTCTGGGGCATCTGCTCCCTCGCTTTGGCCGCGCAGGCCTGGCAGGTCTGGCTGGGCCGGCGGCAGGACGTCACCCCGGCTGGCAAGCAGGTGCGGATTGTCGCCGCGGAGTAATGGCCTCACCGCCTCGCCAGCACCACCGCCGCCAGCGTGAAGATCAGTGCTGCAATCTGCCCCGCTCTCCTGTTCGCTGTTTGTCGGTCGCCCGGGCCAGCCCCAAAACATCCCTGGTCGTCACCTGGCAAGCCAATACCCTTTACAAGCCCGAATATCGCCGGGATGACGATCAGCGTGAGCAGGGTCGACGAAATCATCCCGCCGATCATTGGCACCGCAATGCGCTGCATGATCTCCGAGCCCGTCCCGGTGCTCCACATGATCGGCAGCAGGCCCGCCATGATCGCGACGACTGTCATCATCTTGGGCCGTACGCGCTCCACCGCGCCATCCATGATGGCGTCATAGAGGTCGCCGCGGGTCAGGGCCCGCCCCTCGGCGGCACGCCTGGCTGCGGTCTCCGCCAGCGCCTGATTGAGATAGATCAGCATGACGACGCCGGTCTCTGCGGCGACGCCGGCGAGCGCGATGAAGCCAACGGCGACCGCCACTGAAAGGTTGAAGCTCAACCACCACATCAGCCAAAGCCCGCCGACCAGCGCGAACGGCAGCGAGAGCATCACGATCATCGTCTCCGCGATCGAACGGAAGTTCAGATACAGCAGCAGGAAGATGATCAGCAGCGTCACGGGCACGACGATCTTCAGCCGCGCGGTTGCGCGCTCCAGGTATTCGTATTGACCACTCCACATCACGTAGTAGCCCGGCGGAAATTTGATGCTGGCCTGCACAGAGGCTTTAGCGTCCGCGACGTAGCCCCCGAGGTCGCGATCGCGGATGTCGACGTAGATGTAGGTCGCGAGCTGGCCGTTCTCGGTCCGGATCGAGGTCGGCCCGCGCGCCGGCGCGACCTTGGCGACCTCGCCGAGCGGTACCGCGCCGCCGGCGGGCATCGGCACCAACACATCGTTGGCGATGGCCTGCGGATTGTCGCGCAGATCGCGCGGATAGCGCATGTTCACGGTAAAGCGCTGCCGCCCTTCCACGGTCGTGGTCACGGTCTGGCCGCTGAGCGCGGTCGCGATCGTGTCCTGAACGTCCTGGACCATGATGCCGTAGCGCGCCAGCGCGGCACGGTCCGGGGTGACCTCCAGATAGTAGCCGCCGATGCCACGCTCGGCGTAGGCCGATGAGGTGCCCGGCACGGCCTTGAGGACCTGCTCGATCTGCTTGGCGAGTTTATCGATCTCGACCAGGTCGGTCCCGATCACCTTGACGCCGATCGGCGTTCGTATGCCCGTGGACAGCATGTCGATGCGGGCCTTGATCGGCATGGTCCAGGCGTTGGAGACCCCAGGAAACTGCAGTGCCTTGTCCATTTCGGCGATCAGTCCATCGATGGTCACACCGGGCCGCCACTCCTGCTTGGGCTTGAGGTTGACCACCGTCTCAAACATCTCGGAGGGTGCCGGATCGGTTGCCGTCGCGGCGCGCCCCGCCTTGCCGTAGACCGAGGCCACTTCCGGAAAGGAACGGATGATCCGGTCCTGGGTCTGCATCAGTTCGCCGGCCTTCGTGACCGAGATGCCCGGCAGCGTCGTCGGCATGTAGAGCAGCGTGCCTTCGTTCAGGTTCGGCATGAACTCGGTACCGAGTTGCCGCGCCGGCCAGATGCTCACGGCCAGAATAGCGAGCGCGAGCACGACCACCAGCGTCTTGGCGCGCATGACGCCCTTGATCACCGGGCGGTAGATCCAGATCAGGACGCGGTTGATCGGATTCCCGCGCTCCGGAACGATCCGCCCGCGCACGAAGATCACCATCAGAGCCGGCACCAACGTCACCGACAGGAGCGCAGCGGCCGCCATCGAGAACGTCTTCGTGAACGCCAGCGGGCTGAACAGCCGCCCCTCCTGCGATTCCAGCGTGAAGATCGGCATGAAGGACACCGTGATGATCAGCAGGCTGAAGAAAAGTGCGGGCCCCACCTCCGAGGCGGCGGCGATCAGGACGTCGATCCTGGGCTTTCCCGGCTCGGCCCGTTCGAGGTGCTTGTGGGCGTTCTCGATCATGACGATGGCCGCATCGACCATGGCGCCGATCGCGATCGCGATCCCGCCGAGGCTCATGATGTTGGAGCCTAAGCCCAGCAGTTTCATGGCGCCGAACGCCATCAAGACCCCGATGGGCAGCATCAGGATCGCGACAAGGGCGCTACGGACGTGCAGCAGGAACACGATGCAGACCAGCGCGACCACGACGCTTTCCTCGAACAGCGTGTGCTTGAGCGTGTCGATGGCCGCGTAGATCAGGTTGGAGCGATCGTAGACCGGAACGATCTCGACCGACTTCGGAAGGCTGGAGGCGATCTCCCGGAAGCGCTTCTTGACGTTCTCAATCACCTCCAGCGCATTGACGCCGAAGCGCTGTAGCACGATGCCGCTGGCGACCTCGCCCTCGCCGTTCAGCTCCGTGATGCCGCGCCGCTCGTCGGGGCCCAGTTCGACACGCGCGACGTCGCGCAGCAGCACCGGCGTCCCGTTGTTCGTCTTCAGCACGATGTCGCCGAGGTCGTTGATCGACTTGATGTAGCCCTTGCCGCGGATGACGTACTCGAACTCGGACAGTTCGACGGTCCGGCCGCCGACGTCGGCATTGCTGGCGCGGATGGCATCGCGCATCTTCTGCATGGTGATGCCGCGGTCGCGCATGCGTTGCGGATCGAGGATCACGTTGTACTGCTTGACGAAGCCGCCGACGCTCGCAACCTCGGCGACACCCTCGGCCTTGGCCAACGCGAACTTCAAATTCCAATCCTGGATGGTCCGAGTGTCGGCGAGGTTCAATTCCTTCGACATCAAGGCGTACTGGTAGACCCAGCCGACGCCGGTCGCGTCGGGACCGATCGTGGGGTTCACGCCTGTCGGCAAGCGCGCGCTGGCGCCGTTGAGGAATTCCAGCACCCGCGAGCGCGCCCAGTAGATGTCGGTGCCATCCTCGAAGATGACGTAGACGAAGGAGACGCCGAAGAAAGAGAAGCCGCGCACGACCTTCGATTTCGGCACGGTCAGCATCGCCGTCGTCAACGGATAGGTGACCTGGTCCTCGATCACCTGCGGGGCTTGGCCCGGGTACTCCGTGTAGACGATGACCTGGGTGTCCGAGAGATCCGGGATGGCATCGAGCGGCAGATGCAGAAGCGCGTACAGCCCCGCCGCGGCGGCGAAGCCGGTCCCGAACAGGACCAGCAGCAGGTTGCGGGCGGACCAGGCGATGAGACGCGCGATCATTGCTGCGCTCCCTCGGTAAAGCCCTTCAGCGCGGCCTTCAGGTTGCTTTCGGCATCGATCAGAAAATTCGCCGAGACCACCACGGCCTCGCCCTCCGCGAGACCCTGACGGACCTCCACGAAGCCGCCGCCCCGGTGGCCGAGCCTGACCTCACGAGGCTCCAGCCGACCCTGGCCCTTATCGACGAAAACGGCTTGCCGGCTGCCGGTGTCCATCACCGCGCTCTCCGGCACTGCGAGGACGGCATCGCCGCTGCCGGTGTCGATGTCGGCGTCGACGTACATGTCGTGCAGCAGGATCAGGTCCGGATTCTGCAGTTCGATCCGCACGCGCGCCGTCCGGGTCTCCTTGTTGATCTCGGGGTAGATGACCTGGACCTTTCCCGTGAACTCCCGTCCCGGAAAGCTCCGCGCCTTGACCGTGACGGGCTGGCCCGTGGCGATCATGCCGAGGTCGCGTTCGGCGACGTCGATCAGGGCCCACACCATCGAGTGGTCAGCGATCCGGAACAGGACGCCGCCCGGCTCGACGCGCATGCCCTCGATGGCGTTGCGCTCCAGCACGATGCCGTCGCGCGGCGAAGTCCATCCGATCGACGTCGGCACGGTCCGGCTCTTCTCGATCGCCGATATCGCAGCATCGGGCACGTCCAGATTCATCAGGCGCTGGCGCGATCCACGGCCATACTGAACGTCGCCGCTGGTCGTCTTCGAGGTGATGGTGGTGAGGTACTCGGCGGCAGCAGAGGAGATGGATGGGCTGTAGACCTCCATCAGCGGCTGCCCCTTGATCACGTGAGATCCGGTCGTGACGTCGGCGACCTTCAGGATGAAGCTTTCCGCCCGCATGGCGACGACGGAGATCCGCCGCTCGTCCAGCGCGATCGTGCCCGGCGCCCTGATGACGGTCCGGATCACGCGCATCGCTGCGGGCTCCGACTTGACGCCGGTCCGCTGGATCTTGCCGGGCGAGAGTTTGATCGACCCGTCGTCGCTGTCGTCGCCCTCGTAGACGGGGATGTAGTCCATTCCCATCGAATCCTTCTTCGGCGTCGGCGATGTGTCCGGCAGGCCCATGGGATTGCGGTAGTATTTGATCTTGCGCTCTCCGGAGGCGCCGGCCGGTGTCGCCGGCGGCGGGGCTGCCACCTGCTCGTCGTCGAAGCTGACGTCGGCGCCTGCGGGCACCGCGCGGAAATCCCGGCCATCCCGGGTCTTTCTCGGCACCAGCGAGTACGACGGTTTGCCGTCCGGATCCTGGTAGTAGATCGCGGCGCCGCTCTCCTCGGCCGCAGCGGGGCCGATCACGGCGGCGATTCGCGCCGTCGGCCGCTGCGGGCCGGCGACGACGAACGCGATGCCCGCCGCCGCGATCAACGCGGCGGCCAGGCTTGCTGCGATGGGGCGGGTCACTTCTGCGCCGTGATGACGAGCTTGTTCTCGACGGTGCCGGTCTCGCCCTGGACCTTGGCTCCGAGCGAAAGCTGCCACCGCCCCGCCATGCCGAAGGTCGCCTTGAAGCGGTACGTGCCCGGCTCCGTCCCCGGCATGGGCGCGACCTTGGTCGCCATCTCCTGCATGCCGTCCGGAGCCATGTCCAAACGGCTGGCGAAGATCACCGCATCCGGCACCGGTTTGCCGGTCTTGGTGTTCACGAGCCGGACGGTGACGACCTTGTCTGGCCCGGCCTGCACCGATTGGTCGACGAGCTCGAACTTATAGTCCTTGATGTCGGCCAATGCGGCCGAGCTTGCGCCGCCGATGGCCGCAGCGATCAACGCGGCCTGGACGGCGCGCGCGAAGGTAGACGTCTTCATGTTGTATCCTCGATGTCCTGAATTCGCCGCCGAGGCGGCGCGCGTCATCCGCGCGCGCGAGGCGCACGGACGCGATCGGCGTCAAGCGCCGCTCAGGCCAGGGTTCGAGGGGGTTGGTCGGGAGGTGGACGGACCAAACCGTCGCCGACCAAATCGTCCGCCACCGAGTGGGTGGTCCGGATCGCGTGTCGCAGCGGCAAAGCGACGGCCTCGGAGGGTCCCGCCTGGGTCGTCTTCAGAACGCACATCGCAACCAGCGGGCAGTCCAGGCAGTCATTGCTCTTCTGGTCGTTGGGGCAGCAGGGCATGTCGGCCGACATCGACATGTCGCTCATGCCGTCAAGACGAGCTTGCGCAGCGGCCGCCGGCGCCGCCAAGGGCGCCAACGTCAAACCGACGGTCACCAAGACCGCGAACGCAACTCTGAGCAATCGCCGCAGATTCATGGCCCGAACATCCCACGGGCGGCGGAACTTTGGAAGCTCGCCGCCTTCACATGTTCGAAATCTTCAGCCGCAGCAAGGCGGACATCGGGCGGCCAAACTTCATGAGTCCGCGCCCTATTACCGCGTCGCCAGCACCACCGCCGCCAGCGTGAAGATCAGCGCGGCGATCTGCCCTGCTCCCAACGGCTCGTGGAGCGCGATCGCGGACGCCACCACGCCGATGACAGGCACTGCCATGGTCCCGATCGCGGCGACGGAGGCCGGCAGGCGCGCAAGGGCAGCGAACCAGCTGACATAGGCGATGCAGAACTGCACCACGGTCGAATAGACCAGCAGCCACCATCCGACCGGCGTCACCAGCTCCAGATGCGTGGTCTCGATGGCGAGGCCGATGATCGTGATCGGCAGGCAGCCGATCCCGATCTGCCAGGCCGCGGCCGTGATCGGCGGCAGACGGATGGGGTACTTCTTCGAAAACACCGTGCCGAGTGCGAAGCCGAGCGCGCCGCACAGCGCCATGATGATGCCCGGCAGCTTGTCCGCGGTGGCGGCAAAGCCGTTGCCGCCCATGATCGAGGCGAGGCCGGCAAAAGCCATCACCAGCGCGATGGTGCGCAACAAGGTCGGCCGCTCGCCCAGCACCGGCCAGGCGATCAGCGAGGCCCAGACCGGCATGGTGTAGGCGATCAGCGCGGCTTCGCTCGCCGGCAGCCACAGCAGCGCCAGGCCCATCAGCACCATCCAGCCGGTGACGTTGAGGACCGCGGCGGTCACAAGGCGCGGCCAGATCTCGCGCGGGACCCTGAGGCTGTCAGCGCGCATCAGCGCCAGCGCCGCCAGCAGCACCGCGCCCAACACGCCGGTCACCCCGCGCAAGGTCAGCGGCGGCAGCTCGGAGAGCAGGAATTTCGTCACCGGCCAGTTGAAGCCCCAGCCCACCGAGGTGATGGCGAGGAACATCAGGCCGGCCGGGGCGATGCGCGCTCGCAGCACCGGCCGAGTCGAATCAAGCATGTGGGTAGTCCGGCAAAATTTGACCGAGCTTGGCGCGGATTCGCCCCTCCCACCACCACCCCGGCGGGCATGCCTGCCCTCACCTTCCGTAGCCCTACGTGAGTCCCCCGGAGGCAAGCCCGCCATTCAAAAATATACCTGCCCTGTGAACAGCGGGGTGAAGCCTCAGCGGCGCCCCAAGATGGAAATTTTTTCGGTTGGGAATCCCTGAGGACTCACTGATACTTGGCTCAACAACAGGCGCGGGCCTGCCCCCTGTTATCCCCCACAATCCACCATATTTAGTATTTGATTCAGGAACTCGCACTAGTTCTTGACGGGCGTAACGGAGAGTCCTAGTTTTCGATCCGTTCGGCGCGAGTGTGTTTGCGTCCCGCCGGCACTCCCCCAAAGGGTCTGCAAAACAGCACTCCGCCGAGCCAGACAAAGGCAGCGGGATACGGGCTTGTCTGCCCGGCGAGAGCGGATCTTTCGGGCGCCTGAACGGGCTGGAAACAGGCTCGGATGGCAATGGTTGAAGACGTGACGTTGTGGGGCGTTGAACGCATGTCGGGCTCATCCCTTTGGGGCGGATGGGTCTGGACGTGCCGGCGGATGATCGGTGCGCGCATCGAGCAATCGCGTCGGGAGAAAACGGGCCGGGTCTACCGGCTGAACTGCGATGCCAAGGGCCACGCGGCCTCGAGCACCGCGAAATGAAATGATGACCCGGCACGCCTGAACGGAGGCGGTCCGGTCAAAGATAGGACGGGGCAAGACCATGCGGATTGAGCGGCGCCACACCACTTCGGGACAGTCACCTTACGCCGGCATCGAGTTCCGGCTGACCACGTCGGAGATCAGGAATCCCGACGGCTCGGTCGTGTTCAAGCTCGACAATGTCGAGGTGCCGACCGCGTGGTCGCAGGTCGCCTCCGACGTCCTGGCCCAGAAGTATTTTCGCAAGGCCGGCGTCGCCGCGCGCCTGAAGAAGGTCGAGGAAGAGTCCGTCCCGTCCTTCCTGTGGCGCTCCGTGCCCGATACCGAGGCGCTCGCCCTCCTGCCCGAGAAGGAGCGCTATGTCAGCGAGCTCTCGGCCAAGCAGGTGTTCGACCGTCTCGCCGGCTGCTGGACCTATTGGGGCTGGAAGGGCAACTACTTCTCCTCCGACGAGGACGCCCAGACCTTCTACGACGAGCTCCGCTACATGCTGACCATGCAGATGGTCGCGCCGAACTCGCCGCAATGGTTCAACACCGGTCTGCACTGGGCCTATGGCATCGACGGCCCCGGCCAGGGCCATTATTACGTCGACCCCTTCACCGGCAAGCTGACCCGGTCGAAATCCTCCTACGAGCATCCGCAGCCGCACGCCTGCTTCATCCAGGGCGTCGGTGACGACCTCGTCAACGAGGGCGGCATCATGGACCTCTGGGTCCGCGAAGCCCGCCTGTTCAAATACGGCTCCGGCACCGGCTCCAACTTCTCGCGGCTGCGCGGCGAAGGCGAACGCCTCTCCGGCGGCGGCCGCTCGTCCGGCCTGATGAGCTTCCTCAAGATCGGCGACCGCGCGGCGGGCGCGATCAAGTCCGGCGGCACCACGCGCCGCGCCGCCAAGATGGTCGTCGTCGACGTCGATCACCCCGACATCGAGACCTATATCGACTGGAAGGTGAAGGAGGAGCAGAAGGTTGCGGCTCTCGTCACCGGATCCAAGATCAACCAGAAGCACCTCAAGGCGGTGCTGAAGGCCTGCGTCAATTGCGAGGGCTCGGGCGACGACTGCTTCGACCCCGAGAAGAACCCGGCGCTCCGCCGCGAGATCAAGCTCGCGCGCCGCAGCCTCGTGCCTGACAATTACATCAAGCGCGTCATCCAGTTCGCCAAGCAAGGCTACAAGGACATCCAGTTCGACGTCTACGACACCGACTGGGATTCGGAAGCCTACCTCACGGTATCAGGCCAGAACTCCAACAATTCGGTGTCGCTGAAGGACGACTTCCTGCGCGCGGTCGAGACCGACGGCGACTGGAATCTCGTCGGGCGCACCACCAAGAAGATCACCAAGACGCTGAAGGCGCGCGACCTCTGGGAAAAGATCGGCTACGCCGCCTGGGCGTCGGCCGACCCCGGCCTGCACTTCAACACCACCATGAACGACTGGCACACCTGCAAGGCGTCCGGCGACATCCGCGCCTCCAATCCGTGCTCGGAATACATGTTCCTGGACGACACGGCGTGCAACCTCGCCTCTGCCAATCTGCTGACGTTCTACGACATCCCCTCCAAGCGCTTCGACGTCGAGGGCTACGAGCATCTCTGCCGGCTCTGGACCATCGTGCTCGAAATCTCGGTGATGATGGCGCAGTTCCCGTCGAAGTCGATCGCCGAGCTGTCCTACGAGTTCCGCACGCTCGGCCTCGGCTACGCCAATATCGGCGGCCTGCTGATGACCATGGGCCTGTCCTATGACAGCAAAGAAGGCCGCGCGATCGCCGGCGCGCTGACCGCGATCATGACCGGCATCACCTACAAGACTTCGGCCGAGATGGCGTCCGAGCTCGGCACCTTCCCCGGCTACAAAAAGAACGCCGCGCACATGCTGCGCGTAATCCGCAACCACCGCCGCGCCGCCCATGGCCAGTCCAACGGCTACGAGGCGCTGAGCGTCAACCCCGTGCCGATGGACCTGGTGTCCTGCCCGCAAGGAGACCTCGTCACCCATGCGCAAGCGGCCTGGGATGCGGCGCTCGAGCTCGGCGAGAAGCACGGCTATCGCAACGCCCAGACCACGGTGATCGCGCCGACCGGCACGATCGGCCTCGTCATGGATTGCGACACCACCGGCATCGAGCCCGACTTCGCGCTGGTGAAATTCAAGAAGCTCGCCGGCGGCGGCTACTTCAAGATCATCAACCGCGCGGTCCCCGCAGCGCTTCGCGCGCTCGGCTATCGCGAAAGCGAGATCGCGGAGATCGAGGCCTACGCCGTCGGCCACGGCTCGCTCTCCAACGCGCCCGGCATCAACGCCACGACGCTGAAGGCCAAGGGCTTCACCGACGAAGCCATCGCCAAGGTCGAGAAGGCGCTGCCGACCGCGTTCGACATCAAGTTCGCCTTCAACAAATGGACTTTTGGCGAGGACTTCATCCGCGACCAGCTCGGCATCGGCGCAGAGGCGATCGCGGCCCCCGGCTTCGACCTGCTCCAGGCCGTCGGCTTCACCAAGCGCGAGATCGAGGCGGCCAACGTCCACATCTGCGGCGCGATGACCGTGGAAGGTGCCCCGCACCTCAAGGCCGAGCACTATCCGGTGTTCGACTGCGCTAACCCTTGCGGCAAGGTCGGCAAGCGCTATCTCTCGGTCGAGAGCCACATCCGCATGATGTCGGCGGCCCAGCCCTTCATCTCGGGTGCGATCTCCAAGACCATCAACATGCCGAACGACGCCACGGTGGAGGACTGCAAGTCCGCCTACATGCTGTCGTGGAAGCTCGCATTGAAGGCCAACGCGCTCTACCGCGACGGCTCCAAGCTCAGCCAGCCGCTCAACTCGCAGCTCATCGCCGACGATGAGGACGAGGACGATGCGATCGAGCATCTCTACGACAAGCCGATGGCGGCCCGCACCGCCCAGGTCTCGGAAAAGATCGTCGAGAAGCTGGTCGAGCGCATCATCGTGATGCGCGAGCGCGAGAAGATGCCGGATCGCCGCAAGGGCTACACCCAGAAGGCAGTCGTCGGCGGCCACAAGGTCTATTTGCGCACCGGCGAGTATGACGACGGCCGCATCGGCGAGATCTTCATCGACATGCACAAGGAAGGCGCGGCCTTGCGCTCCTTCATCAACAACTTCGCCATCGCGGTGTCGCTGGGTCTCCAGTACGGCGTGCCGCTCGACGAATATGTCGACGCCTTCACCTTCACCCGCTTCGAGCCGGCGGGCCCGGTGCAGGGCAACGACAGCATCAAATATGCGACCTCGATCCTCGACTACGTCTTCCGCGAACTGGCGGTGAGCTATCTCAGCCGCTTCGACCTCGCCCATGTCGATCCCAGCGAGACCGGGTTCGACGTGCTCGGCAAGGGCGTCGAGGAAGGCAAGGAGCCGGATGATCACGGCCAGCGCGCCTCCAAGCTGGTGTCGCGCGGTCTCACCCGCTCCCGCACCGACAACCTCGTGGTGATGCGCGGCGGCTCGACCGCGGTCGCGCAAGGCAACGACAGCGCCCCGGCCGGCGGCAGCAAGGTCACCTCGCTCGCCTCGCACGGCGCAGGCCGTGCCGGCGACGTCCTGGAAGGCGCGGTCGCGCTGAAGCAGGAAGTGGCCCACGACCTCTCGCCCACCGAGAAGTTAGAGGCCCTGCAATGGAGCAAGGCCGGCACCGCGCAAACCGCAGTGCCCAGCAAGGCCGAGCGCCGCGCGGAGGCGAAGGCCAAGGGCTATGAGGGCGAGATGTGCTCGGAGTGCGGTAACTTCACGCTGGTGCGGAATGGCACGTGTATGAAGTGCGATACGTGCGGCAGCACGACGGGGTGCAGCTGATACCAATAGCGCAAGCCGCCCGGAGGCATTGATGCCAGTTGCATTACGCCAGGACGGCTTGCGTTACTAGTTCTTCTCAAATGAGGGGCAGCCACCCGAGCTGCCCCATATTCATGTCAAAGGCGGCGGCCGGGACGCCAAGATTTGGCTTGAGCCTGGCATATCAATAGCCGACAGTTATGGCTTCAATCCGCGGGAACTTTCGAATATCCTGCGCGTCGTGGAAGACAACCGCGAGCTTCTTCTGAAGGCCTGGCATGACCATTTCGGCAACTAGCGTTCGCTTTGACGAACACACGATGTGGGTCGAACTGTCCGATGGAAGGACACTCGGGATCCCGCTTGCGTGGTTTCCGCGCCTGCTCCATGCAACGCCAGACGAACGCACCCAGGTCGAGCTCAGCCGCGTCGGCCTGCACTGGCAAGCGCTTGACGAAGATATCTCCGTTGCCGGCCTTCTCGCGGGCCGCGGCGATGTAACGCGATCCACGGAACACGCCGCCTAAATGACCGATGCCTTGCGCTGAAGCTGCAGGCAAAGCCCGAGGTCTACGACAGGGACATATGCTCGGTATTGCGGCGACAGCTCGTAGGATGGGTGGAGCGAAGCGATACCCATCGCCGCCAAATCCACAGAAGGGATGGGTTTCGCAAGGGCTCAACCCATCCTACGATTCATTAACACCCCGCTGCCGAAATTACCTTTGCCGTCGAGCCCTTCCCTCCTAAACTCCGACCACCGCCGGCATCGGTTCCGACGGGCCCGGTAGAAGCGGAGTCAAGTTATGCCCAAACCGGAAAGCTTCCCGATCGAGAAGATCTTCGTTCCCACGAAGCAGAAGAAAGCGATCAGGCCCGAGATCGTCGGGGAGATCGCGGAAAGCATGCTGGACATCGGGCAGCAGGCCCCCATTTCCGTCCGGCTCGACGGAGACCGCCTCGTTCTGGTCGAGGGACTGCATCGGCTCGAAGCCTGCAAGGCGCTCGGCGAGACAACCATTATCGGTGTCATCGTCCCGGCGGAGGTCGCTCAACACAGGCGGCTGCTGTCCGAAGGACCCGCAGTCGAGGCAGAGCGCATCAAGATGGCGCGATTGAAACAGCTGCGCCTCGAGAAGGAAGCTGCGGAAGCATCTATGGCTGGCTCGAAGAGCGTCAACGGAACGGAAGCGCCGCGCACCCGTCCGACGAAAGGCGTTCGCGACAATCCGAAGGCATCACCGGGCCGGACCGTGGGATCGACACCGAAAACATTGTCGGACTGGATCACGCAGCAAAAGGGCCACGGCGGCCGCTATTGATTGTTGGCTCCAGCTCGTAGGATGGGTGGAGCGAAGCGATACCCATCACCGCTCGATCGGAGAGAGATGATGGGTTTCGTAAGGGCTCAGCCCATCCTACGACCTAGAGCTCAACCCACCTTACGGCTATCTACGCCCGCCTCACCGTATCTCGCTCATCGACACCTTGGCGGCGATCCCGTTCAACTCGGGCTGTTGCGATGCGAACTCCTCGTTGGACGATGAGCCAAGCGAGACGTCGACCATCCTGCGCTTGACCTGTTCGCATGTCTTGCGGACGTCTTCGGTGAACAGCGCGCATTCTTCGATGCGCCTGAAGATCTTCCGACCCTCTTCACGATACTCCGCCGCCGTTTCTCGCATGAAGGCGATCGCATCATGGACCTGGGCTGTCAGCGCCTCGCATTTTTGCGCGGCGTCAATCAACTCGGTGCCCATGGCCTCGATCTCTTTTGCAGCGGACTCATAGTCCCGAACGACCGCCTCTGCACTGAGCGCGCCGACGCGCGTCACGCCCGCGGTGTGCTCGACGTAATCAGGCAGAGCAATGGAAGCAAGAGAGCTTCCCGAGCGTATCGATGCAATGTCCTCCTCGAGCTGGACCAGGTTCACTCCGTCCCGCCTGCGCAATTGTTCGACATTTGCCATTATTGATCCTCCCATACGCACCCAGAACCCCTAACAGCATTGGGTTTATTACGGGGATAAGCTCCGTTCTACCCTGATGTATCCTTGACAGCCGCAATTTTGCCGCTTTTTCCCGGCCGCCGCGAATGCACGCAGCGATCGACTTTTCGGCGTTCAACCTCTCATGGTGGCGGCCGGCGAAGATGGCACGCACGCCTCGCTAGAATTCGACCTGTCGAGCAACAGACACGCCAATACGCACGGTCAAGCGAGCACAGCCCGGATCCCGTGTGTGCGGGCCCGGAACTCGAATCACCTCTCCCCGCTCGGAGAGAGGTGCTCCGCGCACAGCCGACCCATCGGTGCTCTGGCCGCTGCGCCAAGACCGGCTACAAGACCGGCTAGTAGCAGGGCGGGTAAGGTTCGTAGCCGCAGCGGCGATAGCCGCCGTAGGCTCCGTAAGCCCCGTAAGCTGCCGCACCAACCGCAGCAGCTCCGACGCCCACGGCAACTCCGCGGCGCACGGCTGCACCACGATAGACGCCACCGCGATAGACACCGCCGTGATGAACACCAACTCGACCAACCCCGACGCCTCTTCGATACGCGAAGGCGTCGGTCGAAACAGTCGCGATGCAGGCGATGCCAATGATTGCGGATGCGGTAAGTGAAACGATGGTTCGGCGCGACATGTCCACTCTCCTTCCTGGATTGGAACGGTGCGTCAGCGTAATTCTCCAATCAGCGGGTTTTGTTGATTTAGAACAATGCGGGCCGTTGCGATCTGGCGGCCGAGTTCATAACGAGACAGCGAAACTGTCACGCTTACCTACATAGGGCATCAGCGGGAGCCACACCGCTTTCGGTCATGTACCTGACGCTCGCGACGCATGCCGGTTCGGCAACGCCCACGCCCGCCCCCGAAGCCCGCCATAATTTCTCCTTCGCACGCGCGTTGTGTTGGACAGCGGCGCGACCTATCGTTCCAACGATCGGACTGCAGCACTCCCATTGACGCCGACTGGATCGAGAGCGCATCGGTGCCCGAGACGAACGACCCCAAACCTGACGATCACAAGCCTGATGCCCCTAAGCCGGACGCTCCCAAGCCGGACGAGGTGCGCGCCGATGGCGGGCTGGCGCGGGCCTACGACCGGATCAAGAGCGCGGAGCAAGACCTTGCGCGGCTGGACCGGCTGGTTTCCGGAATGGAACGCGGCAGCGAAGGCCCGCGGGTCTCGCGAGCAAGCGCCGGTGCGGAGACTATCCAGGCTCCCAAGGACAAGATTCCCGAGGACAAGACTCCCAAGGCCGCGGCGCCGGCGCCAGATAGCGAGGTTCGCAACCAAGGCCTGAAGGGAGATCGGCCCATGCTGCGTGCTCTGGTCGGTCTCGTGCTGGCGATCGGCATTCTCGGTGCAGCCTTCGCTTCGCAATATAGCGATCAGGCCGGGTCGATGACCAAATCGATCATGGCGCGATGGGCTCCACCGGCCGCCACTCGGCCTCCGCAAGCGTCCGCGGTTGAAAGTCCGGCGCAACCGGCGGCCGTGCAGCTGGCTGCCGCGGATGAGCCCGGCACGGTGCCCGCGCCGCCGGTCGGCAAGGACACGGAGAGCAATGCAGGGTTTGACGCTTCAAGACCCGACGCTTCAAGAACGGGCGCCACGACGCCTGACCCGTCGTCGTCTGATCTCGCGCAATCGCTCAAGACCATCACCAGCGAGCTTGCGAACATCAACGGAAAGCTCGAGCAACTGAAAAGCCGCAACGAACAGACGCTGCGCGAGCAGGCCGACACCATTCAGCAGCTCAAGGCGGCGCAGGAGAAGGATGCGGCGGCTAACGCACGCCTCGCCGCACAGGTCCAGGCGCTGCAAAAGGAGCCGACGACGTCGTCCGCATCGTCATCCGCACCTGCATCCGCGAAACCCGCCGCGCGCAGCGTGATGAACAACGATGCCGCTACGCCTCCACGGCCGCACGCGCAGGCGGCCGCACCGCGGCGGCCCCGGCCGTCGCGAGGGCCCTGGATGCCCCCGCCCTATATGGTCGATCCCTACTACGGCGATCCGGATTGGTGAGCCCGCGGGATGGGTGGAGCGAAGGGATACCCATCGCTAGCTAATCGACAGAAGCGATGGGTTTCGCAAGGGCTCAACCCATCCTACTAGCTGCATATCCATTCACCCCTCTCCCAAGCCGAGAATGAAGGTTTCAAGATCGGGCGCGAGTTCGTTTGTGTTCGGGAAATCGGCGAACATGTCGCCACCGTCCACCGGTTCATGCTCGTGATCCCAGTAGAAGACCTGCCCATAACTGTCCTCCTCCAGACTCAGCAGGAACAGGTCGCCGCCGGGATCGGGTGCGAAGGGGCAGCTCAGCCGGGGGATTCGATTCATGCTCCGATACACATCGTAATTGTCGATGACGCCGTAGCTGTCGGTCGGATGCGTCGTGAATAGCACGTCCAAAACGGTGCGGTCGTTGCGCCAAGGCAGCTCGACGCCGCAGCGGTCGAAGCCGCCGCCGTCCGATTGCGCCAGCAGCTCCTTGTAGGGCGCGGGCAACGGCGCACCGATGTGTTGCTCCAGCGCGCGGATGGCGTTGGAGGGCGCCGGTGTCCGTCGGTCGTCCATGAGATCCAGATAGTTCATCGGCCTAAACTTCGTGCCCCGTGGGCCATCAAAGCGCCCGCGCTAGTGAGCACACCACTAGATCGGTGTGGCCAAATCCATGGCGTAGTCGAGCACCGAGCCCGAAGGATGGGTAGAGCACTTGCGAAACCCATCGTGCGATGACGGCGATTGGTGGGTTTCGCTTCCGCTCTACCCATCCTACAGCCTTTAGACGATCGCTTCGGTATCTGCCACTGAACGTTCTCCGCCGTCTGAACCGCCAGAGGGACGCGTTCTGCTCCCAGCCGCGAAAATGTCGTGCACGAGGCCAAGCTTCCCGAGCCCGAGAATGATCAGGCCGTTGATGTCGATCTCGTACCAGGCGTGCGAGATGTAGGCGTCGCGCGGAAACCGGTGATGGTTGTTGTGCAGGCCTTCACCGAAGGTGAGGATCGTGGTCACGAACTCGTTGGTGGTGCCGTCGTCGAGATCGAAGCGGCGGTAGCCATAGCGGCCGTCGCTGTGGCAGACCGAATTGACCAGCGAGGTCGCCATGGTCATGAGGTAGCTGCGGAACAGGCCGGAGAACAGGATGCAGCCGGTCATGGTGTGCACGCCGCCAAAGGCGTAGCCGATCGCGCCCGGAATGATCATCGCCGAGAGCGCGTACCAGTACCAGCGCGTCCTGGTGAAGAACATGGCGATCGGATCGGCCAGGATATCCTTGGCGTAGTATCCGGCATCGGTGGTGGCCTGATCCCACACCCAGCCGCCTTGCGCATGCATCATCCCCTTGGCGAAGGTGACATAGGGATTGCCGTCGCCGTCATAGTAAGGGCTGTGGACGTCGCCCGGCTTGTCGGAGTGAAGATGGTGCCGGCGATGATTGCTCACCCATTTCAGGATCGAGCCCTGCACCGCCATGGTGGCGATGGCCGCGAACAACGTCCGCATCACCGGACCGCAGCGGAAGCTGCGGTGGACGAAGTAGCGATGCATGAAGCCGATCCCGACCGTGGACAGCGCGAACGTGCCGGCGAAGACCGAAACCTCCACCCAGCCGATGCCTTGCCAGAACGCCCAGACCAGCGCCGCGATCGAACCGCTGATCATGATGACGAAGGAGATGTAGGAATCGCGAAACTTGGCGTCGACCACCGGCCCTTCGACCAGCACGCCCGGCGGCATCTTCCGCTCCGCAGCTTCCGCCGACACCACGCTTTCAATGACGGTCATTCCAACGATCCATTCACACAAAATTAACCCTGTTGCGGCGCACAGTACAACCTCGGGTTATTTCCATCAAGGATACGAGCTGCCGTGGGAGTACGGAGCGGCGACTTGAAAAGACGCGACCAGAGAGAAAAGAAGCCGGATTTCAAGGGCTGGTGACCGCGTTAACCAGCTACAAAGCCTCCGCAATGCACTCCCAGAAGACCGATGCCAGGACGAAGCAAGCCCCTCCTCTCTCGCCTTCGCAAGCTCAGGCGTAGCGCGCGATGGATGCGAAAGACTTTCGCGCGCGCACCGCGGATGGTTCAGATCGGGGGCGCCGTGGCGATGCTGCTTGCGGTCGTCGCGCTCGTGAACATCGCCTATCAAACGATGCGCAAGCCGACCGAGCTGTTCGTCCTTGTCGGCCACGCGCTCGACAAGGAGCCATCGGAGACTTGGCGGCAATACGGGTCGCTGTTCCGCAAGCATGCCACCGCGACGATCACGCCCGAATTGCTGGCCGCCCTGGCGCAGGTCGAAACATCGGGCAATCCGCTCGCGCGCACCTACTGGCGCTGGCGATGGAGTTTTAATCCCCTCGCGATCTACCGGCCCGCATCGAGTGCCGTCGGCCTCTTCCAGATGCTGGACGCAGCCTATGCCGACGCTGCGCGGTTCTGTATTCGCAGCAACGCGGTCACGGAAGCCGGCTGCGGGTCTCCCTTCCTCTATAGCCGCGCGATCCCGAGCCACGCGATCGAGCTGGCATCGGTGTATCTCGACCGCAATGTCGCCGATGTTCTCGCCCGCGCGGGCGATGTGAAGGCGAGTGCGCGCGAGCGGCAGGATCTCGCCGCCTTCATCCATCTCTGCGGCGCAGGCCCCGCCATGGCCTACGCACGCCGCAAGTTTGCGATGATCGCCGACGAGCGCTGCGGCGATCACCTCGTCGCGAGCTATATCGCCAGGGTCAACGCGATGAAGCGGCAGTTTCAGCGGCTTGCGGCCGACGACGATTAAGGACGTAGCCCGGATGAGCGCAAGCGAAATCCGGGATTCGTGCCATGCGGGCGATCGTGCGATGCGGATGGTCCGGATTACGCTTGCGCTCCATCCGGGCTACGGGATCACCACCAATACGGCCACCGCCAGCCCTCATACCGAACCCACGACGACACCAGCGGCGGGCCGTAGGGATCGACCCGGTCGTCTTCCGGGCGATAACGATAACGCGGAACAATATTGTAATCCCACGGCGTCGGCCTGAGCACGGGGACATCCACCCTCAGCCGTTGTTCATCCACCACGCGAGCCTTCCGCGTCCGGGCGTCGGCATCCGATATTCCGAGATTGCACAGCACCAGGGCGGTTCCGAGCGCAAACGCGACAGTCATGATCTTCATGCGTTGGTCTCCTTCCCGCCAGAGTGCAAAAGGACGCCAGGCAAGGCAAGCGAATTTGCGATCAAGCTTTGCCGGAATGACCGATGCCGGCCACACCGCCTCCGTCGGCTTCATCCTTCTTGTCCCACCGGCTCTGCTCCGCCTCGGCGCGCTCTCCAGCGCAGCGTGCTGCGCTTTGATCGACTCCGCTCTCGCCAGGATTGCAAACAGCGATCCAACACGCTAAACGTCTGGCGATTGAAGCAAATCGATTCCAGCCTTTGGGGGATATATGTACAAGCCGATGGCATTTTTCGTCGTGGCGTTTTTGTCCCTGGGTATCTCGATGGCCAAGGCTGCCCCCGTTTACGAGTGTGGCGGCAACGCTGCGTGCCAGGCCAAGCGCGAGCGCATGTCCCAGGACGCTTACGATCGCAACATCGGCCGGTGCCTGACCGCAGCGGGCGCCACGCGCGAGCAGTGGCGCGCCCATGCCGTGCCCCGCGCGCAGGCAGACAAGGTCCGCGCTTGCCTCGAAGCGCGCGGCTGAGCCCTACTCCCGCGCACGTCGCACCGCCTCCGTCAGCTTCATCCGCTGCTTGTCCCACCGGCTCTGCTCTGCCTCGGCACGCCCATCGAGCGCAGCGCGCTCCGCGTCGATCGCCTCCGCCCGCTCCTCGTGCTCCCGCCTCGCCTCGTCCAGCGCCGCCTGTGCACTCGCGACCGCTTTCTCGCGGCGCGCGCGCTCCTTGGCGCGAGCGATCTCCTCCTTGCGGCGCTCGGCTTCCCGCCGGCGCTCTTCCTTCGCGAACGCCGCGGCGGCCTTGCGCGCCTGTTGATCGTCGATCTTGCGGGATGGTTGCTTTGCAGCCTTTGAAGGACTCTTTTTCGGCTTGGATTTCGGCCTGCGCTTCGGCTTGGCCGCGTCGTCAGCGAGATCGGTCGGCAACTCAGAATGCTCGGTGAACGCCCCATCCGATCCGACCGGACGCCTGAGCACCACGCCCGGCTTCTCCATGGTCGCCGCGACGATGTCGGGGTCGTCAGTCTCCTTCGCGGCGCCCTGATGAAACAGATTGGACCTGGCGCCCCAGGCGTCCAGCGCTGCCTTCATCGAGGGCGCGGCGATCGCCTGGTCGTAGAAGCCGAGCGAGGTCTGGAAGGTCTTCAGTTTTCTTTTTGGTTTTGCTTTTTTCGGCATGTCGCTCCGCAGCTGGCGAGCCACCAGCTTCCAGCGGCGCCATCATGCCATACTGCTCCTGTTTTGCCCGACGAGTCAAATTCGATTCGGTATCACCGAAGTGGATTTGAGGCCGTAGCTCCGATGGAGCGCAGCGTAATCCGGGACCGGTGCCCCCGCAGGATTCCCGGATTGCGCTTCGTTCCATCCGGGCTACGGCCCATCGTCAATGATTTTTCGGATTTGCAACATTCTGAAATCCCTCGGGATTTCTACTGTGCATGGGGTTGTTTTCGACGTTTTTGTTTTGACAGGTCGTCACCTACGCCGCGTTGACATCCTCAGGCGCCGGTCCCGCGACGAGCCCGTCGAGGCCGACCATCAGCAGATCAGCGATGTGCATCAGCTGATAGAGCGGAATGTCCGCCTGGCCCTGCTCGGCCAGCGACACGAAGGCGGGCGTGGCGCCGATGAGCTCGGCGAGCTGGCCTTGCGTGTAGCCGCGCTTTTCGCGCGCAGCCTTGAGGCGCGCACCGATCCCGAGCCGGTGCCGGGACTGCTCGTCCGCGGTCATCATCACGGCCTGCTCATCCGCGCTTGCATAGCCGTCCACGAACGCGCTGCCGATCAGCCTGCCTTTGCGCCAGGCGACCCGGCAGTCCTTGCGCAGTCCGCTGCTGAAGACCAGCGTGAACTGCTCGGCCACCCAGAGCGAGGCGTTGAGGCCGAGGCGCGCGCCGGTGCCGGAGACATCGCGAATCGTGCAGGGTGCGCTGATGGTCTTGCCGGTGCCGTTGTCGAACTCGACAATGCCGGTCCGCAAAATGTGATGTCTGACTGCGGCGCGGTGCTCGCTCATGACGGGACGTGGCTCCTGGACGCTCCTTGCGCAGCGACGTCGAACCGACGCAGCCGCAAAAATCCCGGACCTCGATACCGCAGATTTTTTCCTGAACTCCTAAATTTCCAAGGGTTCCCCAAGGACTGAAAGCCATGGTAAAGGATTTGCTCCCAATCCATCTTTTTCCGGCGGAAAGCGTGCGGCGCGCCCGTGACGGGCGACGAGGCGAACGATGACCGACGCGATGAAATGTCCGACCTGCAACTCCGAGCACGCCTATCAGGATCGCGGCCTCTGGGTCTGCCCGGAATGCGGCCATGAATGGAGCGGCACGGCGGAGGCCGCCGCGGATGCCGCGCAGGAGGCCGGCGTGCGCGATGCCAACGGCAATGCGCTCGCCGATGGAGACAGCGTCATCGTGATGAAAGATCTCAAGGTCAAGGGCTCGTCCTCCGTCGTCAAGGGCGGCACCAAGGTCCGCAACATCCACCTGCAGGACGCGACCGACGGCCACAACATCGCCTGCAAGATCGACGGCATCGGCGCGATGAATCTGAAATCGGAGTTCGTGAGGAAGGCGTAAGCCGAGCCCCCGGACTCGCCAGGGCAAATCCGCTAGCGAACGCGCCGAGCGGCTCGGGCGGGAGCTGACCTGTCGCGGCGTCAAGTTTGCCGCCATCGAATGGTAAGCGCCGTGCGGAGGCCGCAATCTATCGCTGCCGCTGCGCCAGATAGAATCCGCACAGCACCGTCACCAATCCCGCCGTCTGCAATAGTGTCGGTGGCTCGCCGAGCAGGAGCCAGCCGGTGAGCACCGTCAGCGCCGGCACGCAGGCGGGGACAACGGCGGCGCGGGCCACGCCGAGGTGCTGCACCGAGACGGCGAACAGATAAAGCGCAGCGGGACCTGCAAGCACGCCCTGCGCCAGCGCCTGAATGGCGTTCTCACCGATACCGATCGCCGCGATCCGCGCGAGCCCGCCGGTCATGAGGTAGATCGGCAACAGCAGCAGCGACAGCACGTTGATGACGAGCGCAGCCGACACGGCGGAGACACGCCAGTGGCGCAGCAGCGCGCCGAAACCTGCGAACATCAATCCGGTCAGCACGAAGGTCAGATCGCCGAGCACGCCGTCGACGCCGATATGGCCGATCGATTCCGCGCCGATCACACCGAGCCCGCCGACGATGACGACAGCGCCGGCGATGCGCGACGCGGAAACATGCTCCTTCAGGAACAGGGCCGCGAGCAGCAGGCCGCCGAGCGTCGCACAGGAGGGCTGGATCACGCTGCCATGGCCGAGCGGCACGAACAGAAAACCAGTGTAGGAGATCAGCGACATCACCGGGCCGCCGAGCACCATCAGCACAAGGCCCCTGCCCCAACCGATGCCGCAGAGATCGGAGATTCCGCCGCGTACCACCAACGGCAGGAATGCGATGCCGGACCAGACATAGCGATGCACGAGCAGATCGACCGGCGTGAAGCCGACCTTGAGGCCGTGCCGCGTGCCGGCGAAGCCAAGCGCCCAGAACACCGCCGCGGCGAGGCCGCAGAGCACGCCGACAAGGGCCGGCGCCTGATCGTTCCTCCGAATGAGAGCGTCGGCGCTCGTTCGCTGATCCATGGAGCATGCCTTATGTCAGCAAGCGACGAGGCTCAACCCATGCGGTTGCAGGGCTGGCACGCGGCGGAAAATATGCCTGCTCATCGAGCCTCCTCGCCGAACACCATCCGCCATCTCTTGCGCGTGTCCACGTATTCCCGCACCTCGCGGATCTTGTCGCCGGCCACCGTGAACACGAAGCTATAGTCATTCTCGTAACGCGCTCCCCCGGCAAGTGTAGCGCGCATCCGCTCCTCCACGATCACCACATCGCCGTCGGCATAGACGCCGCGAAAGCCGATATCGATCCCGGAGAACATCCTGTGCATCTCCTGCGATGAAGCGCGCGATCGCTTGCGCGCGGATCATGTGGTCGGTGTAATCGAGCGCGACCGCGGTGGCGTTGCCCTTCGGCGCGATCCACTCAGCGTCGTCGGTGAACAGCGCGGCGATGCGCATCGAGTCGCATACTGAAACAATCTTCCAGGCGTTGAGGACGATGTCTTTCGGGCTGGTCACGCCGGGCTCCAAGACTGGCATCGCAGGGGGGCTTGCGTCGAGGGCGGCTTTCTAAGCCGCCCTGCCCATCGCGGCTCGCCGCAATCGGACTCGGTCATCCCGCGGCCCTTTCGCCTGCGCGGCCATGCGCTATCATCAGGCCATGCTGAGCTTTGATGTCTGCAATGCAGCGCGCCTGCGCCGCGATCCCCGCTATGACGGCCGCTTCTTCACGGCGGTGAAGACCACGGGCATCTATTGCCGCCCGGTCTGTCCGGCCAAGCAGCCGCTGACGCGCAACGTCTCCTACTATCCGTCAGCCGCCGCGGCCGAAGCCGCAGGCTTCCGCCCTTGCCTGCGATGCCGTCCCGAGACCGCACCGTTCTGCCCGGCCTGGAACGGCACGCGCTCGACGGTCGCACGCGCGGTGAAGCTCATCAATGAGGGCGCGCTCGACGAGGATTCGGTGGTGTCTTTCGCGATGCGGCTCGGCATCTCCTCGCGTCATCTGGCGCGATTGTTCGAGCGTCACGTCGGCACCACGCCGCAGCAGCTTGCGAAGACGCTGCGCGTCCAGCGCGCAAAACGCCTGCTCGATGCCGGCGATCACACCATGGCTGACATCGCATTCCAGGCCGGCTTCGGCAGCCTGCGCCGTTTCAACGCCGCCTTCGCAGAGCTCTACGGCCGCTCGCCGTCGAGCCTGCGCTTATCGAAGCATGCGTAGCCCGTCAGAAAAACCCGGGGCTAAGATCAAGCCCATACGTCAGGCTGAGCACGAACACGAACAGCGCGGCGGCTGCGAACGACGCGAGATGCCTGAGAATGAACGCGCGCGGCGAGACGCTTGCAACAACGGCTTTCTGTGCAACGGGCATGACTACTCCATTATGAAAAATGATTCTTGGCTGCTCAATAAGCGGCGGCCGCATCAAGTGCCGCGATCTGCAAAGCAACTATTAAAGAGATCACACTCGCTTTGAACGGCCGTACACAAGTGGCACGTGATCATCACTCGCTGCGCCAAAAAAAGACCGCGCTCCCGAAAGGGAACGCGGTCCGGGCAGGCTCGGAGAAAACGAGCCTGCATCACGTTGACTTGATGTTGGCTAGTGGCGCCCCCAAATCAGCGGGCGCTGCCCGTCGTGACATCAGCGGTCTTCATCTTGCGCGGCGACAGAACGCGGGTCTGGTGGACCGAAGCGATCGTGGTGGGCGCCGAGGCCTGCTGCTCGACATGCGCGGCACCGAGCACGCGCACCTGCATCGGGGACACCGGAAAACCGTTGGCCTCGTAAGTCGGCAGCTCGGCGGCGAAAGCCACGGTGCTGCCAGCGATCGTCAGGATGGCGGCGGCGATCGACAGAGTCTTCTTGTTCATGGGTGATGCTCCTGAATGAAACGTTCGGAGCACATCTAAGCGCATTTTGCTGCATTGCGACATGCACTGCTGCAACGCAACAACGCGCCGAGTGCATGGCAATATGTTTAATGCGCGTGGGCGGGGCTCAGCCGCCGAGCACATGGCCCCAGCCGTCGAAAACGTAGTCCTTCCAGATCACGGTTCCGTCACCGCCTGGCCGGCTGGCCCGCCTGAAATCATCGGCCAGCTCAGCGGTCCAGGTGATGATCGTATCGGAGAGCTGGTCGTGCAGGATGGCGGGCTCGGTGGGGTCGAAGGCGTCCATCGGACGAAGCGAGGAGTGCGTCATGGGCGCCTAACGCGCCGACCGTGACAAGGTTGCGCAACGTGTGGGCGAAACACCCTTACGCCGGCCGGCGCCAAAATATTCGTCTTTATCGAATTTTCTACACCGCCCGCGCGCAAGCGCCGGTGGAACCGCGATGGGAACCCGCGTTGCCGCCGCGCAACACCTGGTCGAAAAGCCCGCTTTCGCCGAATTGCGCCATTGCGCTGCCACACCGTCCTCCGAACAATCGGCGCGCGGCGTGCCTTTTCGTGCAAGACTGTTTGGCCAAGACTGTTTGGCCAAGACTGTCTGGTCAGACTGTTCGGAGAAGACGAGGTTCAATAGAACCGTTTGGAGGCAGGGATCATGAATGATCGGCGGTCTCTTCTGGTGGCGGTCTCCTGCCCCTCGGCGGTTCTCGCCGGCTGGCTGGCGCTCTCTTTGTCCGCCTACGCCCCTGCCCTGATCGAAAACAGCGGCGCCAATGCTTCTGCCGTCTCGCGCGCAAAAGATCTTGGTCGGCTCGACCTCGCCGACATCCCGCACGCTGCGGCCATCGAGGACGGCGTCGCCCTGACCGCGGATATCGCCGCCGCGGTCGCTGCGACACCAAGCGCAGTCACCGCTGAAGCGGCAGCGCCCGAGGCGCCAGTTCCGGCCATCAAGCTCGCCTCGGCCGACCCAGTGCTGATCTTGCCGACCGAAGCGCCACTCGCGCCGCAGATTTCGCCTGATCCGACACCAATCGCCAGCGAGGTTGCGCCGGCTCCGGCTCCGGCGCCGGAGCCCGTGGTAAAGCTCGCATCCGCCGATCCCACCGAGATCGTGACGACCGAGGCGCTGTCGCCCGCGACGATCGCGACCGGCCCCGCGCCCGCGGCGAGCAAGACCTCGCCGTCTGCGGACACGACCGCGGTCCTCGACGAATGCTACGTCATGGAAGCCTGCATCGACCGCTATCTCTGGGCGCTCTACCAGCGCACGCCCAAGGAAGACTCGATCAAGGTCGAGGATCGCCGCGCCGTCACCGTCAAGCGCAAGGGCAAGATGGTGACCGTGATGCGCAGCTTCACGAAACTGGTCGACGAGGACTTTGGCTGGAAGGATCCGAAGGCGGCCGACCGCGCCGGCATGTCGATGATGGACTACGTCATCGGCGGCATGGACAAGAGTTTCAAGAAAAAGCTGTTTCGCACGTTGCTCGCGGCTGAGGCTGCCGGGCTTTCGCCGGGCATCACCAGCGCGTTCCGCGATGACTATCGCCAGTCGATCGCGAGCGGCTTGAAGGCTGCCTCCGACCGTTCCTATCACGGCGGCAGCACGCGCGGCGGCTACGGGCACGGCATGGCGGCCGACATCGTCAGCACCAAGGGCGACAACCGCGCGCAGCGCTGGGTCTCGACCGAGGTGCTGTGGAAGTGGGTCGATGCCAATGGCAAGGCGCTCGGCATCGGCCGACCCTATCTCGGCCGCGATCCCCCGCATGTCGGCCCGGTCGACGGTACGGAATACGTCTCGCGCCGAGGCACGTCGGACCGCAAGGAAGCCAACGTCAAGCCGAGTAAGGCGCGGGCCGTGGCAAGCGCGAAGTTGCCAAAGGCGAAGGCACAGGCGACGCGCGAGCAGAAGGTCCCCGCGAAGCCGCAGAAATCAGCGCAATCGGCCGCGAAGCGCGCGACCTGAGTATGACGGTCTACCGTCCCGGCGGCGGCAGCGGTACGAGCCGCATCTCGGCGGTGCCGGCCTCCTGCGTCCGCACCAGCACTGCAAAGACGGTTTCGACTGCGAGCCGCACCGCCGTCTCGGTCGCTGTGCCCTTGGCCAGATGTGCCGCGATCAGTCCGGTGAGAAGATCGCCGGTGCCTGAGGGGCGGATCGGCAGGCGCGACGTCGCAAAGCGCGACAACTGACCGTCGGCGGACAGAATCGTTTCCACCTGCCCTTCCGCCGTGTCAGTGAGCGTGCAACCGGTGGCGACCACGTCGATGCGGCCGGTCCCGGCCAGCATCGCGCACGCCGCGCGCAGACCCTGCGCATCCGAGATGTCGAGGCCTGCGAGCAGCCCGAGCTCGAACTGGTTCGGCGTGGTCAGATTGGCGGCCGGCAGCAGCCGGTGCCGGACCACATCCAGGATGCCGTCGGCGACATAGACCCGGCCGTCATCGCCGATCACGGGATCGCAGATATAGACCAGCTTCGAATTGCGGGTCAGCGCCCGCTCGACGAAATCGGCAATGACAGCGGCATTGCCGGGCGAACCGAGATAGCCGGTGACGAGGACCGCGGCCTCGTCGACAAGATCGCGCTCCTCGACGCCTCTCAGCAGATCTGCAACGAGCTCGGTCTCCAGCACCCGCCCGCGCAGGGTCGGATAGCGCGGATGGTTCGACAGCAGCGTTGTCGGCACCGCCGCGACATTCACGCCCTCCGCCTGCATGGCATAGGCGGCGGCGCTGTTGCCGACATGGCCGTGGACCACCTGGCTTTGAATGGAGATGACGAGCATGAAAGAGGTCCGTAGGGTCAAATGCCGAAGGGCGCAAGAGTAGCCCGGATCACGAACCGTGATACCCAAGCCCGGGCCGCAAAGCCTGCATCTTCCGCGCCAGCCGCCGATGCCCGTTCTCCTCCGACCGCGCCAGCCGGTCCACGACCGCGACATGATCCACATCACTTTTGTGCTGGTTGAGCTTGGCCTGCCCCTCGACGGTATCCACCACGAGATCGATGACGCGAATGGCGGCCAACATGGTTTCGCGCTTGTCTGGCTCCATCTGTGCGAGGTCCCAAGGTGCTTTTGGCAAGCGCGCTTCCGAGACCGCGAGTAGTGCATCGCCGTGCCTGCGGTTCACGTCGAGCCCGCGCAGATGCGCCACGCCCGACAAATGCACGGCCTCGTAAAGCCAGGTCGAGACGTTGTCGCGCGAAGAATACCAGTCGTTGGAGATGTAGGCGTCGTCGCCGGCAATGATCAGCAGAAAGCGCCGCGCGCCATCGGCGAGCGGGACGAGCGGATTCCTGGCGGTGAGATGGATCTGGACGATCGCACGCCCGTCGCGCTGCTCCAGCACGAACGGCACATGCGAGGCGCGCGGGCCGCGCTCATCCGCCGCGACGATCATGCCGAAGCCGCGCTGGCTTGCGAATTCCAGCGCTTGCTGCTCCTCGATGCGGAATTGGGGGCGGAGGACATGCATGGCGGGGCGCTCGATGACTGGCTGGAGGACAAACCGAGGCTAACTCATGATCCAGTCAAGTCGGAAACGATATTGGCCCGCAAACGCGGATGTCAGGAATGACTTCGCCGCCGCGCAAGCTCATCGATATAGGCACAAAACATGTCGGCCATTGCGTTCGCATGACGCGCGATCTCCGCCTCGTTGCGCGGTGTCTCCGAGAACTGCTTGCCAACCTCGCTCAGCGTCGTCTTGATCAGCTCGCCGGCAAGCTCCCGCGTCGCATCCGGCGCCTCGGGCAGGGCCTCCCGCATGAAGGCCGCGACGATGCCCTTACCGGCGGCCCGCGCGTCGTGTGCTTCGGGCGCATCGCGATAAAGCGGCGCGGCGTCACTGAGCGCCGTGCGGATCGCAGCCTCCTCGCACTCGGAACGAATGAAGGCGTGGACCAGCGCGCGCAGCCGCACCAGTGGCGGTTTCGCTCGGTCGGCCAGGATGCCGCGCAGGAGCTCGCTCGTGCGCCGCCACTCGTCGCTCTGGAGGCGGAACAGGATCGCCGCCTTGTTCGGAAAATATTGATAGAGCGACCCGACGCTCACCCCGGCCCGCTCGGCCACCCGCGCCGTCGTGAAGCGCTGCGCCCCCTCCTTCGCCAGGACCTGAACAGCCGCCTCCAGAATGTCCGACACCAGCTCGTTCGAGCGGGCCTGCTGCGGCTGTTTTCGTGAGGAAACTGAACGGCTTCGGCGATCGGCCATAGCGCCCTCGGGCAATGCGAATAGCGAATGCGACGAATTAGTCGTATTTCAACTCTTACGCAAGCACTCGCCTCGCGGCGACATCTGGAGACGACGCATGAGCATCCCGACCATCACATCACTTGCGCCACTGCTCGATCGTCTTTTCGACCAGGACGAAGCGGCGCGCGGCGCGATGCGAGCCGCCTTCGCCGATGTGACCGACGCCGACCGCGCACGGATGATGCGGAGCAAGACCGCTTACCGCGACCTCTACGGGCGGCTGAAGGACGCACCGCTCGCGGTCTCCCGCGAGACCGGTCACCTGCTTTACATGCTCGCACGCAGCTCCCGCGCCAAAGCGATCGTCGAGTTCGGCACCTCGTTCGGCACCTCGACCCTGCACCTTGCCGCGGGTTTGCGCGACAATGGCGGCGGCCGCCTCATCACCACCGAATTCGAACCGTCCAAGGCGGCCCGGGCGCGCGAGAACCTCGCGGCCGGCGGGCTGCTGGACCTCGTCGAAATCCGCGAAGGCGACGCGCTGAAGATGCTTCGAGTCGATCTGCCTGATACGATCGATCTCGTGCTGCTCGACGGCGCCAAGGCGCTCTACCCCGATATCCTGGATCTGGTCGAAGGCCATCTCCGGCCGGGCGCGATCATCGTCGCCGACAATGCCGACGACAGCCCCGACTATCTGGCGCGCATGCGCAGGCCCGGAAGCGGCTACATGTCCACGCCCTTTGCCGAGGACGTCGAACTCTCGGTGCGGATCAACTGACGCCCCGCCACATCGAGCCGGCGCGACCCAATGAGCCGCGGCGCAAACCATCGCGCGGCGGTGTCGTGCCGCGCTCGGCCGTGTCGCAGGCTCGTCACTGACACGTGATAGCTGGACCCGGGCAAACGTCATATTCCCCGTACCGCGCGGTATCTTTCTTTGCACAACACGCCCGAGCCCGTGATGACTTCCGCCTTCAATGCCTACGCAGCACTTGCCCTCGCTATCGTCCTCGAGGTCACGGCGTCCGCCTTCCTCCAGCAATCCGTGCAGTTCACGCGGCTGTGGCCGACACTGGCGATGGTGCTGTTCTATGTCGCGTCGTTCTACGCGCTGTCGGTCGCGATCCGGGTCATCCCCCTGAGCATCGCCTATGCGATTTGGGGCGGGGTCGGCATCATCCTCACTGCAACGGTCTCCTTCGTGCTGTTTCGCCAGATGCTCGACGCTGCGGCCTTCGTCGGCATCGCGCTGATCGTGTCCGGAGTCGTGGTCATCAACCTGTTCTCGGCGAGCACGGTGCATTGATGCCGGCAAGCACGGTGTTCACCGGCAGGCCTTGCTTCGCGACGCCCTGCCAGCGGCCGACTCACGCCTATTGGGTTTGCGACGGCTTGGGAGCACGCGGCCCGGATCGCTTTGTGCCAGGCTTGGCCGCAGCTCGCGGGGACGCCGTATCGACCGATTCCAGATAGGCGGCAAGCGCCTTGGCTGTGTCCGAACTGGTTGCGTAATGGTCCTTCAGGAACCAGGACAGCGTCAGGTTGAAGCGCCCTTTGGCAAGGCCGCGTGGGCTGCGATGGCAGGTCGTGCAACCATCGGCGAAGAGCTTTTGCGGCGACTTGCCGGCATCGAGATTTTGCGAGGCGGAAAATGTCGTCGTCAGGACGGCCGCGGCTGCAAGAGTCACTAGGGGCGTGATCAGGTCGCGCCCCGGTCGAAAGTGCGAAATCAATGTCGTCCCCTGCCCCGTCTTGCGGTCAGGCCGCCAATAGCTGATCGAATTCGGGCGGCGCGTAGGCCTTGCCGTCCTGGTCGGTGATGACGACCTTCCACCCCTCGCTTGCCCAAACCTTCGCCTTCGCCACGATGAGCAAACGGCTCTCGCGGGCAAAACTGCACTTCTCGTTGTCGCGTTCTGCGACCATCTTGTAGGCCAATGCGCATCCCCTTGCGTTGCCCCTGCACCCGCTCTCGTCGTGGCAGCGGGCTTTGGCGGCAATTCGCCGGGAGCGTGGCAATTTGATGCCATCCAAGGCAGCATTGTGCCTGGTTCCGGCCGAACGATGGAGATGGATCGTGCGCCGCATCATGAATGCGATTCTGCTTGTAGCGGGCTGGCCTAGTGCGGGCTTGCTCGGCGTGACGCCGACAGCCGCGCAGACCTATGATCCGCGCCATCCCGTCTGCATCGAGATCTACACGATCGACGGCCGCAGCATCGATTGCAGTTTTGCGACAATCGCGCAGTGCGCCGCGACCGCCTCCGGGCAGTCCGCCCAGTGCTACGCCAATCCTTATGCCACGCCGAGCCGGCAGCTGAGCCCGGTTCCGTCGCCGCCGCGACGAAGCCGATAGCATCAGGTCTGCGCTCCGATCAGTGGACGCGAATGATATGGGGACGGCCGAGATCGATCAGCCCCTGCACCGCCGAGAGGCGGTCATCGAGGGCTGCGATGGTGAGCAGCAAATTGTTGCGGCGTTCGTCGAGAAGGCCCATCTCGGCGCCGGAAAGTTTTGTGCTCGATCGCTCCTTGTGAATCACCTCGAGAGATTGGCGCAATCCGGCAATCAGGCCGGACAGCTGCTTGGCTTCCTTGGTCATCGACCGCTTCGCGACATTATGGCGGCGCGTCTCCGCCTGGTTCTGTCTCATCGTCGTCATCCTCCCGTGCCCCGCTGCCCCGAGTGGAATGCTTACAGCTTTGAGTAGACATATTACGATCGATGAAATCTGCCCGCGAAGAAGCTTCTTAAATTGTACGCGCACGGAACCCGGTCCGCCCCGAGCAGAAAGCCCGGCGCGAGGGCCGGGCTTTCGTTGGCAACTCTAGTGCTTTTGGTGCCCGCCACCGGGACCGCCGGCCGGCGCACCGCCGCCATGCGGCGCGGCGTTGATGTGAGGAGCGCCGCCGCCACCGCCATGAGGCATCGCAGGCGCAGCCGCGCGCGGCGCCGGCATCTGGGCATGAGCATTCATCGGCGAGCCGTGGCTCACATTGGGCTGGGCCACATGCGGCATCGCAGGCCGGCTTGCGGGAGCGGCTGAGACACGCGGCGCCGCGTGTGCGCGTGCCATCGGTTGCGCACGCACCGCTGCGCGGCCCGCGGCCCGCTCGTGCATGACGCGGGCCTGTGCATCGCGCGGATTGCGGCTCTGCAGATTGGTCCGCTCATGCGCGATGCGGTCGCTTCGTCCCGCGCGGGCCCGGTCCGTCGTCACCGCAGTCTCGCGCCTGGCGATCGCGGCGTCGTGCCGTGAAGCCGGGGCATCACGGCCCGAGACCGCGGCCGCGCCTCTAAGGCTTTCCTTCGCATTTTCCCTTGCACTTTGCTTGGCATTCGCGCCGTTGCGCCCCAGTGCGACTGCCGCATCGCGCGTTGCCGCGCGGCCGATGCGAGCCGCGCGCGGATCGATCGTCATCCGCATCGCGTCGCGCTGATGCGAAGTCCAGTAGCTATTCCAGTGGGCATGCCGCCGATACCAGGGCCGCCCCTGATAGTAGCTCGACCAGTACGAGGTCAGCACGAACGGAACGATCGGCACATCGACCTCGTCGACATAGTCGGGGAGATAGACGTAATGATTGCGGTAGAGATATTCGAGATATTGCGACGACACCCAGCCGCGGTCATCCGAGAAGCTCACGTCGCACCAGGCATTGCCGCGCAGGCAACCATGGATGTCGACGCGGGCGCCCTCGGGGATGCGGTCGACCAGCGGAAAGCCCGGACCCGGCCCGGCGCGCAGGCCGGTCGAGACGGTGACCATGCCCGGTGCGGCCAGCGCGGCCGTCGGGGCGAGCAGCAATGCGGCTAACAACACGCTTCGGAATTTCATGGCGTAATCCTCCTCTTTCGAGTCGGAACGCGCCAGCGGAACGGGCGTTCCGCGTACGAAGGTCTCATTCGCCGAAAGATCGAGACGGATGCCGCGCGCGGTTCAATATTCATTCGCTGTTCATCGAGACCGCGCGCAGAGAGAGTGTGCGCCGCCGTCCCGTCAGTTCACTTGCTGCATAAAACCGTCGAAGTACGCAGCAAGCGCAGCAAAATCATCGAGCGGCAGCACGGTCGCGACATACTGATCCGGCCGCACCACGACCATGCAGCCGGCCTTGCGATCGATACCGCGCATGGTGAAAACGTCTTGACCATTCTTGAGGTCCGGACAGAACATCTTCTCGTAGTCGATCAGGCCGTACCGGCCCTTGCGCGGAAGCAGCAGCGCCGGCATCGCCTCCATGGCGAGTTCGCGATGATCCTGCTGGAAGACCGCCCGCAGGTCGATCACGCTGTCGATGTCGGCGGCCGCTGGCGTGTAACGCCGGACCGGCGACTCCCGGGCGTCGGAGAGAAAACTGCACAAGGCGCGAATGGCCGAGCCGGCTGCTGCCGGATCCTCAGCGCCGGAGAAAGCGTAGATGCGGAAGCGGCCATCCGCCGGCGCGGCGTGACCGAGATGCACCGGCTTGGCATCCGCAAGCCGGATCACCGGTGCGGAATGAAAGCGCGTGCCGATGACGAAGCCTTGCGCAAGATGCTGGTGGGACGTCGCTCCGGTCAGAACCGACGGGCGGTAATGCGTCGCCGTGCCCGCGGTGTAGCGACCGTGCCTCACGAAATAGTCCTGCGTCCTGGCGGCATCGGCGCCGCCGGCCTTGGCGGCGGACGCGAGAATTCCCGCCCATTCGCGGTCGAAATCGATCAGCTCTTTCGCAACCGCCTGGCGCTCGGCCGAATAGGAATGCAGCAGGCTCGGCGCAGACTGCTTCCGCAAAACGGCAGCGAGCTTCCAGCCGAGATTGAAGGCGTCCTGCATCGAGACGTTCATGCCCTGCCCCGCCTTCGGGCTGTGGGTGTGGCAGGCATCTCCGGCGATGAAGATCCGCGGCAGACGCGTTGCGATCTCGGTCTCCGGCACGTCGTCGAACTTGTCGGTCAGGCGCTGGCCGATCTCGTAGACCGACCACCACGCGATCTCCTTCACATCGAGCATATGCGGCTTCAGGATCCGCTGCGCCTTCGCGATCACGTCATCGGCGGTGATGTTGCGATTGGCGACGCGCTCGCCGACGTCGAGCTTGGCGAGCTCGACATAGAGGCGGACCATGTAACCGCCCTCGCGCGGAATGATCAGAAGGCTGCCGTCCTTCGCCGACTGGATCAGGGCCTTGAAGCGGATGTCGGGAAAATCGGTCACCGCCAGCACGTCCATCACGCCCCAGGCATGATTGGCGGAATCGCCGAGCAACTCGCGGCCGATCGATTTGCGCACCATGCTGCGGGCGCCGTCGCAGCCGACGACGTAGCGCGCCTTGATCGTCTCGATCTTGCCCTCGTTCTCGGCATCGACCCGTTCGAGCCGCGCCGTCACGGCATGGTCAGCCGGCCCCGCGGCCGGGTCGACCTGAAGGTCGAGCAGGCGCCGGCTGTAATGGGGCTCGAGCCTGGCCGGCGCCTTGCGCATGACGTCGAGAAAGCCGTCATGGATGCGCGCCTGGTTGAGGATGACGTGCGGGAATTCCGACAAACCGTCCTCGACGTCCTGCACCCGGCCGCTGCGGACGATGTTTTCCGGCATCCGCTCGTCCGGCTTCCAGAACGTGGTCTCGTTCACCCAACAAGCTTCCTTCAGGACGCGCTCGCTGAATCCGAAGGCGTGGAACATCTCCATGGTGCGGCATGCGATGCCATCGGCCTGCCCGACCAGCAAGCGATCCGGCTTCTGCTCGACGATGCAGGTCTTGATGTCAGCAAACTGCGCAAGCTGGGCAGCGAGCGTCAGGCCCGCAGGGCCACAGCCGACGATGAGGACATCGACCTCGTCAGGAACGCCCCCCGTTGTGCCCGAAGCCTGAATGCGCGTGGCGGGATCGGCGATTTCAGGGTCGCCCGGCTGAAATCCATTGAGATGGAATTGCATGAGCACCTCTCCCGGAAACGTTCTGTTTGGATATTGCTCAGTATGCTGACTATCAGTATACTTGTCAACGATCCCGGCCGTCCTGCCCCAACGGAGAAATTCGGTGAAAGACAACAACGACATGCCCGGGCATCTGGCGCGCCGGTTCCAGCAGATCGCGGTCGCGGTGTTTCTGGCCGAGGTCGGGGATGCCGGCTTCGACCTCACGCCGGTGCAATACGCCGCACTCGCGACCATCAAGGCCAATCCGGGGCTCGACCAGGTGACGCTCGCAGGATTGATCGCCTACGACCGCACCACCATCACCGGCGTGATCGACCGCCTCGTGCAGAAGGGGCTCGCGGAGCGCCGCGCCTCGCCCCGCGACCGTCGTGCCCGCGAGCTCGAGATCACCGACGAAGGCCGCCGCACGCTGCGCAAGATCACGCCGGCCGTCGAATCCGCGCAACGCATCATGCTGCGCGGCCTCAGCGCGAAAGAAAGTGTGGATCTGATGCGGCTGTTGCACAAGGCCATCGCCGCCGGCAACGAGCTCAGCCGCGCCCCGCTGCGCGAAGTGCAGGCCTAACCCCCCGTAATTCTACCGGTCGTTGTCGCAGTGTCGCGAAACCAGGAACTAACCTTCCCCTGTTACGGTCCGCCGCATTCGGCGTTTAACGCGCGATTAACTTTGCCGGTCTGGAGTTTCGGATGTTCAGGTTCCTCATTGCGGCGGCGGCGATCGCGCTCTCGACCGCTCCTGCGCTCGCGAACGGCCATGGCGGCGGCGATGCCCCTCCTCCGCCGAAGCCCGCGACCTCACCGGCGAAAGTCATCCTGACCAAGCAGGGCCCCACGCTCGTCGACCTCAACGGCATGACGCTCTACTATTACGAGCGCGATACCACCGGCAAGACGTCGAACTGCAACGGCAAATGCGTCGAGAGCTGGGTGCCGCTGTCCGCAACGGCCGATGCCAAGGCGATCGGCGATTTCACCGTGATCAACCGTAACGACGGCAGCAAGATGTGGGCATATCGCTATCGCCCGCTCTACACCTCGCCGGCCGACAAGGCGCCGGGCGAGGCCAATGGCAATGCCACGACGCTGCAATGGCGCATTGCCCGTCCCGAGAATTAGGGCGACCTACCCGCGCCAGCTGGGCTGCGCTTCGACTTGCGCGTTCTGTCCGGGCGGCAGCACCACGACCGTTGAATTGAGCTTCACCCGGTCATAGAGATCGATCACGTCCTCGTTGCGCATCCGGATGCATCCGGACGAGATCGCCTGCCCGATATATTCCGGCTGGTTGGTGCCGTGGATGCGGTAGAGCGTGTCCTTGTTGCCAGCATAGAGATAGATGCCGCGCGCACCCAGCGGATTGGCGGGACCACCGGGCACGCGCGCCGGATAGGGTCCGAGCCGCGCCTGAATATCCGCCGTTGGAACCCAGTCCGGCCATTCCGCTAGACGGCCGACCCGCGCGACACCGGAGAACGCCATGGCTTCCTCGCCGACCGCGACGCCGTAGCGGATCGCCTTGCCGTCGGGCAGCACGAAATAGAGATAGCGCGCATCGGTATCGACCAGGATCGTGCCCGGCTGCTCCTTGCGCGGATAATCGACGATATGACGAAGATATTGCTCGGGCACGTTCGCTTGCGCGTAAGGCGTATGCGCCAGCAACTGCCGGTCGCGCGGCGTCATGCTCGCATCTGTCGATGGCGAAAGCGTTGTCTGCATGCAGCCGCCCAATGGAAGCATGGCAACAACGAATAGAACGAATAAGGATCTTGGCACCGCCGGCCCCGATAGCGATAGCAGCACCCCCAGCAACACCAGATGCTGCCAAAATCGTGCTGAAAACAAGGCATTATGGAACACGTACGCGTGTTTTCTGAGGCGGGTTCCATCACCACAAAGGGCGCAAGAGCGTCGCACAGTCTCCATCCCCTCGCCTTGCTTTGGTCAAACCCGGCTGGACTCGTGCGTCATGGCTTGGGCCTCGGGGAATTGGACGGGCTCACCTCAACGGATCTGCTCGCGCGAATGCGGACGGCCAACACTTCAACTACTCAACGCCCGGGCTTCAAACCACCCGGGCTTCAAAGGAGCTGCGATGCTCGCGACGCTGAACTCTCGGCAAATCGTCGATGAGATCGTGAAGGACACGGTCACGAACAACGACCCGCACGACGCGGTGCAGATTTCGCCTGACATTGTGCTGGCCTCGCGCCCTCTCAGCGTCGCGCCCGCGCTCGCGCCTGAGATCACGGCCCGCCCGGAACCCAAAATAGATCCGGCGTTCACGCTGAAGTCCAGAATGAATCCGGAGCCGAAGTTCAGTCCCGTCGCGGAGCCGCAGGCGGCAGCGCCCTCGGTCGACACTGCCGTGCGCGTCGCGGCCGGTGATGGTCTCAGCCGGCAGAAGCGCTCCTCGGCTGGCAAATGGCTGCGCGGCGCGTTCGTCACGATGCTGTTTGCGGGCGGAAGTGCGGCCGCCACTATCGCTTGGGAGAAACACGGCGACACCGCAAGACAGATGCTCGCCGAATGGACGCCGGTATTGGCGTCGCTGCTGCCTTCGACCTCGCAGACGGCACCGGTCGCCGCCGCGCAGGCCGCGCCACCTGCGGACCAGGCCGCAACGGATCAGGCCGCAACGGATCAACCGACAGATCAATCTGCGGCTCCGCCCGCAACCCAGGTTGCAGCAGCGGTGCCCACGGCAACACAATCCGATCCTGCACAATCGGTGCAGTCGATGACGCGCGATCTCGCCGCGATGGCGCAACAGATCGAGCAGCTCAAGGCCAACATCGCCGAGTTGAAGGCCGGGCAGGAGCAGATGGCACGCGAGATGACGAAGCCGCCCGCGCCGAAGCCGGTGGCCGATGCGAAGCCGCGCGTCGATCCGCGCGCGCAAATGTCCGTGCTGCCGCCGCGGCCTGCGACGGCGCCGGTTCGCAAACCGAAGCCGGTCGTGTCGCACACCTACATGCCGGCTTATTCGCCCGCGCCGCTCGCTCCGCCGCCGCCGTCGCAGGCTGCCGCGGTCCCACCGCCAGCTGCACCTGTGACAACGACGCAAGCCGTTGCCGACGACGATGGACCTGTCGTACGCCCGCCAATGCCGCTGCGCTGAACCATCGTCACGCGAGGACACGACGCGTCGCGCCAGCGATGGTGTCCGAGTCGATGTGGCGTGTTGAATCCGGGTGACTACGGGGAAGCGATGCTTCCATCGTTTTCCATCAAGAGAAAAGGCCGTCGGGATCTATGCCGGCGGCCTTCTCTTGCAGCTGCCGGTTCCCGGAGCCCGGTTCTGCTGCAATTCCATGCCTGATGATCACGCCGACATATTTAATAAAATCTTAACACGCTTGAATGCTGCACATCATTTCTGCGCCATAAGCACAGAGATTGCGCGCGCCTTTCATTCGATAAACATCGACTCAGTGGTACCATCAGTCATGTGTTGAAAGCCGAAGCTCAATTCGTCACACCGGGGAATTCGGATGCCTTACTATTCCTTCGATCTCGTGGTTGGTGAAGAGTTCAAGAACCAGGGCGGTATCATCCTCGAAGACATCGAGGTCGCCTCCGATCGCGCCGTCCAACTGGCCACCGAGCTGTCGCAGGTGAAGCCCGAGTTGCAAAGCAAGGGTTGCGCTGTGCGCGTCACCGACCGCGATCACAACGAGGTCTACCGCACGCCGCTCGATCCGGTGCCGGCCTGGCGGCGCTAGCTCGCCGGCCGTCTTCGCGGCCGCACGCTATCCCCATTGCGGAGCGGCGCGGCAGCCGCTAGCCTTCCCGAAAATTCGGGGAGGTACCAAGGATGCGGACTGGTTTTCTAATGACGGCGCTATTGCTGCTGGCGGCGCCGGCCCAGGCGGCCGACCATCCACGTTCGACCTATGTCACCTTGGTCTTGCAGGCCTTCGCCGCCAAGGTCGAATGTCCGGGCACCGATATCGTCTACCAGGATCTGGTGCAGAAGGCGGAGCAGATGCAGCTGCCCGAAGGCACCACCGAGAAGGTCCGCAAGGCGATCGCCTGGATGCACACCGGCGGCAAGTTGGGCGAGAAGCAGGACGACGATCTGATGGCCGAGGTCGCGGTGGCCACCCAGGCGACCGACCTCAACCAACGCCGCCTCGGCATGCCCAGCTGGTGCGAGGCCCAGAAGACCAACCTCGCCGGCCTGATCCGCAGCAAGGGCGGTTAGCGCTCATCGCGCGGCGTTAAGCACGCTGTGCCGGAACTTTTGCTTCGGCCAATAATCGTCACAATCCTCGCCAGCATGCGGCTCTCTTCGAATTCGAACAGGGGAGCCCCATGCGGATCAACCATGTCCTCCTTACCGTCGCGTTTGCCCTCGCAACGGTGACGACCGCGCCCGTGCTGGCGAAGAGTTCCGACGCCCAGAAGGGCGAGGACAAATCGACCTCGTCCTCATCGTGTAGCGCCTATCAGCAGGCGCCGGACGGCTCGTGGGAGCCGCTCCCCTGCAAGGAGACGGGCGAGCGCTCACAGCCGCAGACGCAGCATCGCACGTCGCCGCAGGGCGCCGACCGTGGGGAGCGTTGAACGCGCGAGGGTGTCAGCTCTGGTGCGGACCGCGGATGATCTTCATCGCGTCGGCGATGTGACGCCACTCTTTGGCCTCATCGCCCTCGCCGCGGCCGTCACAAGCCCTGGCCTGTTCGGCGGCCTTCGCGATCGCAGCAAAACCATGCTGTTCCAGCATCTGGCGCGCGACGGTGTGGACCTGGACCTCGGTCATCATGGGCGTTCTCCCGTTTGACGAAACCGCGGTGCATCGCGCCGCCGCGGGTTTTCACAACGATTGAGCCCCTGACCTCGTTCCGCAGCGTTCCCGTCGGCGCGCAAAAGGCGGCCCGCTATGCCCAGCGGACCGCCTTTTCACCCACCCCAAATTTGAAGCGTCGCGGCCGAGGTCCCTAGCCGGCCGCCGCGCGCTTGCGCTCGAAATCGTTGGGCACCTCGATATCGACCTCGAGGGTCGAGACCTCGTCGCCGCGATCGAGCCGGACGATGACCTTGGTCGGGTCCAGCGTGACGTGCCTGGAAACGACCGCGAGGATTTCCTCACGCAGCACACCGAGCAGGTCGGGCTGGCCGCGCAGTCCGCGTTCATGGGCAAGCAGGATCTGCAACCGTTCGCGTGCGACGGGTGCAGAGGCCTTGTTGCCGCGGAGAAGCCGAAGCAGACCCATGCTCATGCGGCCCTCCGTCGCAGCAGGCGGTCCATGAAGCCCTTGCGCTCGGTCGGCACCTGCATCGGCACGGTGTCGCCGCACAGCCGGCGGGCGGCGTCGATATAGGCCCGCGCCGGTGCGCCTTCCGCGTTCGACAGCGTCACGGGCGTGCCGACATTGGAGGCGCGCAGCACGTCCTGGCTCTCGGGGATGATGCCGAGCAAGGGCGTCGCGAGGATTTCGAGGATGTCCTCGATCGTCAGCATCTCGCCGCGCGCGGCGCGCGAGGGATCATAGCGGGTGATGAGGATGTGCTTCTCGACCCGTTCGCCCTTCTCGGCCCGCACCGTCTTGGAATCGAGCATGCCGATGATGCGATCGGAATCGCGCACCGAGGAGACTTCGGGATTGGTGACGATCACGGCTTCGTCAGCAAAGCGCATCGCCATGGAGGCGCCGCGTTCGATGCCGGCCGGGCTGTCGCAGATCACCCAGTCGAAACGGCTGCGCAGATCGTCGATGACCTTGCCCACGCCCTCTTCGGTCAGCGCGTCCTTGTCGCGGGTTTGCGAGGCCGGCAGCAGCCAGAGGTTCTCCAACCGCTTGTCCTTGATCAGGGCCTGCGGCAGCTTTGCGACGCCCTGCACCACGTTGATGAGATCGAACACGACGCGGCGTTCGGCTCCCATCACGAGGTCAAGGTTGCGCAAGCCGACGTCGAAATCGACGACCACGACCTTTTCGCCGCGTTGCGCGAGCGCAGCCCCCAGTGCGGCGGTCGTCGTGGTCTTGCCAACGCCCCCCTTGCCTGACGTCACGACCAGTACCTTGGCCATCTCTGAAATCTCCTTCTGGTCAGTTCAGCGCAGTAATTCGCATGGTGTTGCCCTGGAGCCAGGCCTGAGCCGGCTTGCCGCGCAGGGCCGCGTCGATATCGTCGGCTGTCTGGTAAAAGCCATCGATTGCAAGCAGTTCGGCTTCGATCTTCTGACAATAGATGCGTGCGCTCGTGTGACCGTTCACGCCCGCCATGGCGCGGCCGCGCAGCGCGCCGTAGATGTGAATGGAGCCGCCGGCGACGACCTCGGCGCCGGAGCCGACCGAGCCGAGAATGGTGACGTCGCCTTCGGGGAAGATCACAGTCTGGCCCGACCGAACGGGGCTTTCGAGCAGCAAGGAGGTCGGCTTGGTCTCGACCTTCGCCTCAACCTTCTTGGGAGCGCTCGGTTCGATGACGCAGCTCCGCCCGCCCGAAAGCAGCGGCGGCATCATGGGGGTCAGCCGGCCCTCCTCCACGCCCTCGATCCCGAGCACGCGGATGTTGCGGTCCTGAAGGCTGGTGAGCAGATGGCCGATGCCGGACTGGCTGAGATCGACCGAGGACAGGTCGATCACCACGGGGCGGCCGGCAAAGAAGCCCGGCGAGCGCGCGATGGTGGTGTCGATCTCCTGCAGCCAGTCCTGGATGGGAACCGTCGGCACGAACACGAAGGCCACATAGGAGCGCCCGCGCAGGCGAACCATTTGGCGTTGAGGTTTTACTGCAGCCTCCATAGCGGCCGACTCGTTCCCTGTTATTGAATGGTTAACGATGCCGCCGATATGGTTAATGGCCGGTTAATTTCTCCGTGGGGTTACGTGCCCGTCCCAACTGTCATCGCCCGCGAAAGCGGGCGATCCAGTACTCCGAGACGGTTGTGGGTTAATCGACAGGCCGCGGCGTACTGGATGCCCCGCTTTCGCGGGGCACGACACCGGTGTGTGGGGCGGCGCGACGGCTCTTCGCCCCCTACTTCTTCACCTTGCTCGCGTCCATCTTGATGGCGGGGTCGAGCATCTTGGTCGTGAACGCCGTCGTGACGTCGAACGGCTTCTCCATGCCGAGATAGGTCTGGACCAGCTCGTAGTCCTTCTTCATGCGCTCGCCGTCGATCCAGCCGAGCGCCTTCGTCGTCGTGAATTCGTCCGTCATCAGGAACTTGATGCGCTCCCACTGGCGCTCCTGGTTCTCCTTGTCGAGACCGGAGACCTGATCGAGCAACGCCTTCAGGCAGGGCGCGGCGTCGGCGACGCAAGTCGCGAACGCCTTTTGCGTGACGCGCACGAACTCCTCGACCAGCTTGGGATTCTTCTGCAGATAGCCGCCGTTGACGATCAGCGAATTGCCGTAAGGATTGAGCCCGATGTCCTTCCAGTTGACGTAGCCGAGATCGCTTCCGAATTCGATCACCTTCAAATCGTGCTCGTTGTAGAAGTCGCTGATGATGTCGACGGTATGGCTCTTGAGCGCGGCGATCTTCGCCGTCGGCCCGACATTGACGAAGCCGACGGAGTCGGGTGCAAGCCCTGCAGCCTTGGCGAAAGCCGGCCACATCACGCGCGAGGCGTCCCCGGGCGGATTGCCGATCTTGTGGCCGGCAAAATCCTTCACCCCGTTCACGCCGTAGCTCTTGAGCCAGTAGAAGGTCTGGCCGGTGTTGGCGTAGACGCTCATTACGGCAACAGCGTCAGCGCCCTTGCTCTTCGCCACCAGCATGGTGGCGAGATCGGCGACGCCGAAGGGCGAGCCACCGGAGCCGACCTTTGCGGCGGAGACGCCGGAGCCCTTGCCGACCTCGATGGTCAGATCGATGCCCGCCTTCTCGTACCAGCCTTGCGCCTTGGCGTAATAATAGGGCGAGTGATCGGCCGTCGGCGCCCAGTTCAGGATCAGATTGACCGCTTCGCCCGCGGTCGCGGGCACGACTGGTGATCCGAGCATCAGGGCCACAGCCAGGGCCGAGCCCGCCGCCTGCAAACGCTTCATCGCATCTCTCCTCGTTGCCCGCGACCCGGCTTGTCGCTCTCCCCCTGTGAGGATACCAATGCAACAAGGCCGCCCTCAACTTGTCAACTGTTTGGTTGGAAATGCCCGCAAAACGTTCAGGCGACACCGTGCCGCAGCGGCGCGACCCGGTCGCCACACGCAAGAAGCTGCTCACCGCGGCGCGCGAGGAGTTCGCCCGGCACGGCTTTGCCGGCGCCCGCGTCGACGAGATCGCGGAGCGCGCCGGCGTCAACAAGCAGCTCGTCTACCATTATTTCGGCGACAAGGACGCGCTCTATCTCGCCGTGCTCGAATGGGTTTACGCCGATATCCGCGAGCAGGAACGCCAGCTCAATCTCGAAGGCCTGCCGCCGGAAAAGGCGATCCGGAAACTGATCGAAGCCTCGTTCGATTATCTGGCGACGAACCCCGATTTCATCGTGCTTCTGAACGACGAGAACCGCGGCGGTGCCCGCCACGTCCGCGGCTCGACGCGGCTGGAGGCGATGCATTCACCGCTGGTGAAGAGCGTGTCCCACATCCTTCACGAGGGCGTCCGCGCCGGCATGTTCCGCAAGGGAATCGACCCGATCCAGCTCTATATCTCCATCGCGGGCCTCAGCTATTTTTATCTCTCCAACACACCGACGCTCTCGGCGATCTTCGGCAAGGACCTGTCGAGCCGGGCCGCGCGCCGCGCCCGCCGTCGGCACGTCGCCGATCTCGTGCTGCATTCGCTCCGGCCGTAATCAACCAACTGGTTGAAACTTCCCTCGATGCCGGTTAGGCTTGCGACCAGCGGCAAGGTGGCCGCTGGCAACAGGGAGCAACTGGTGGCAGGAGACGGCGCCCGCAATACGCGCAGCTTTGCGATCGTCCTGATCGTGCACCTCGCCGTGCTCGTGCTCTGGCAGGTCCTGGTCGATGCCTTCCACGTGCCGAAGTTCATCCTGCCCTCGCCGCTCGCGACAATCCAGACGCTGGGAACCGCGAGCTACGCCTGGGGCGCCAATACGCTGGTGACGGCGATCGAGATCCTCGGCGGCTTTGCGCTCGGCGCATTCGTCGGCGTGGCGCTGGCCGTCATCTTCAGCTGGGCGCCGCTGATCAGCCTCGTGCTGCTGCCGCTGTTCGTGACGCTGAACATGATCCCGAAGGTCGCGCTCGGCCCGCTCCTCATCGTCTGGTTCTCCTACGGCATCGTGCCGAACATCCTGATCGCCTTCAGCATCTGCTTCTTCCCGATCCTGCTCACCACCGCGCGGGGCTTGCGCGAGGTCGAGCCGGATCTGCTCGACCTGGTCAAATCGCTGCGCGGCTCGCGCTGGACGCTGTTCCGCAAGATCCAGCTGCCGGGATCGCTGCCTTACATCTTCTCCGGCATGAAAGTCGGCGCCATCCTCGCGGTCGCCGGCGCCATCGTCGGCGAGTTCATCGCCTCCGAGCGCGGGCTCGGCTACCTCATGATCCAGGTGCAGTCATCGCTCGACACGCCCGCGATGGTGATGGCCGTCGTGCTGCTGACGCTGCTCGGCGTCGCGCTTTACGGCTTCGTGCTCGCCCTCGAACGCATATTCGTGGTCGGTGACGCAACACCGACCTGAAACGTCAAAGCCAAGACCAGGGACCACAACCATGCTCCTGACCCGCCAGACACTGCCGAAGACCATCCCTGATATCGCTGCGCTCGACGATCTCCTGTGCCGGCCGACCCAGGCATTGATCGACGACCTCGCCAGGGTCGAGGGCGACATCATGATCCTTGGCGTCGCCGGCAAGATGGGGCCGACGCTGGCGGGGCTTGCCAAAGCCGCAGCGCCCGATCGCCGCGTCATTGGCGTCGCCCGCTTCAGCGACGCCGGCGTCAAGGACTGGCTGCACGGGCGTGGCGTCGAGACCATCAATTGCGACCTGATGGACGAGACCGCGATTCAGACGCTGCCGAAGGCGCCCAATATCGTCTTCATGGCCGGCCGCAAATTCGGCGCGGAGGGCGATCTGTCGCTGACCTGGGCGATGAATGCGCACGTGCCGGCGCTGGTCGCGCAGGCCTTCCCCTCGTCGCGGATCGTGGCGTTCTCGACCGGCTGCATCTATCCCTTCGTCCCCGTCGACGGCAAAGGCTCGCGCGAGGACATGGCGCCGAACCCGCCCGGCGAATACGCCCAATCCTGCGTCGGCCGCGAGCGCATGTTCGAGTTTTTTTCGCGCAAATTCGGAACGCCCGGGCGGCTGTTCCGCCTCAATTACGCGATCGACATGCGCTATGGCGTGCTCCACGACATCGCATCGAAGGTGCTCACGGGCACGCCGATCGACGTCAGCATCGGTCATGTCAATTTCATCTGGCAGGGCGATGCCTCGTCCCAGGCGCTGCGCTGTCTCGCGCATTGCACGACGCCGACCTCGCCGATCAATGTCAGCGGCCACGAGATCTTGGCGGTACGCGACCTCGCAGCACGATTCGGCGCCAGGTTCGGCCGCGCGCCGGTGCTGACAGGAAACGAACAGCCGACGGCGTGGCTGACGGACACGTCCAAGGCCGTCGAGCTGTTCGGCCTGCCGGTCGTCGACACCGAGCAGCTGATCGCCTGGACCGCGGATTGGGTGTCCCGCGCCATGCCGAGCCTCGGCAAGCCCACCAAATACGAGGTGCGCGATGGACGCTACTGACGAGCCGGCCATCATCAAGCTCGGCGTCGACGATGCGATCGCCGGGCTCGTGCTGTCGACGGAAGCACGCTGGAACCAGACCGAGGAGGACTGGCGCATCTTCCTGCACGATGGAATCGTGTTCGGCATCCGTGACGGCAGACGGCTGGTGGCAACCGCGGCCCTGCTGCCCTACTCCAGCAAAAATGCCTGGATCAGCATGGTGCTGGTATCAGGCACCCATCGCCGCCGCGGCCTTGCAACGCGCCTCGTCGATGCCTGCCTGGAAACCGCCCGCAGGAACGGCCTGACGAGCTGGCTCGACGCAACGCCGGATGGTGCTGCCGTCTATGGGCCGCTCGGGTTCACGCCGACCCTGCAATTGCGCCGCCTCAAACTGGTGAAACCCGCGTCAACGTCCGGGCAGGCACCTTCATCCGCGACGCTCGACGCGCTCCGCATGCGTGACCGGCGCGCCACTGGTTTCGGTCGAACCGCCCTGCTCTCCAACTTCGCTCGGCGTCCCGGCTCACGCATCGTCTCCGCGAACGGAGCCATCGCGCTGGTTCGCGACGGACGCACCGCGCGCCATATCGGCCCGCTATTTGCCGACAACACGGCAGCAGCGCTGACCCTGGTGGATGCCATCGCACGATCGGAAACCGGGCCGCTGCTGCTCGACGCCGTCGCGTCGCAAGCCGCGTTCCCTGACGGATTGACCGCGTCGGGCTGGAGCATCGAACGGCCGTTCCAGCGCATGCGGTTCGGACCCGCCATAGCCACGGGTGAGGACATGCCATTCGCCGTCGCCGGCCCTGAATTCGGATAGGACATCATGCACCACAGCCAGATCAACAGCGAGATCCGCAAGCTGATCGCCGACGGCACCGTGCTGCCGGCGCATCCCCTCGCGCTCACCGCCGAACGCCAGCTCGACAAACAGCATCAGCGGGCGCTGACGCGCTATTACGTCGACGCCGGCTCCGGCGGCGTTGCGGTCGGCGTGCACACCACGCAGTTTGCGATCCGCGATGTCGGCCTCTATCGTCCCGTGCTGGAGCTCGCTGCCGAGACGGCGGCGGACTGGACCAAGCGTCCGCTGGCGCTGGTCGCGGGCCTTGCCGGCCCGACCCAGCAGGCCACCGCTGAAGCCCTCACCGCGCGCGACATCGGCTACCACGCAGGGCTCCTCAGTCTCGCTGCGATGAAGAGCGCGTCCGAAGACGAAATCATCGCGCATTGCACAGCGGTCGCGGCCGAGATTCCGCTGGTCGGCTTCTATCTTCAGCCGGCAGTCGGCGGCGTGGTCCTGTCGAGCCGGTTCTGGCAGCGCTTTGCCGCGATCGACAATGTCATCGCGATCAAGATCGCGCCGTTCAACCGCTACAGGACCCTTGATGTTCTGCGCGGCGTCGCGGCGGCTGGCGCGCTCGACCGCGTTGCGCTCTATACCGGCAATGACGACCACATCCTGCTCGATTTGATGCTGCCGTTCGACCTCCGCGACAACGGCATCACCACGCGGACCTACTTCAAGGGGGGTCTGCTCGGCCATTGGTCGGTCTGGACGGCGAGCGCGATCAAGCAATTCGAGCGCTGCAAGGCGGCACGGCACAAGGACAGCGTCCCGGCCGATTTGCTCGCGCTCGATGCCCGCGTCACCGATTGCAACAGCGCGTTCTTCGACGTCGCCAACGATTTTCACGGTTGCATCGCCGGCTGCCATGAGGTGCTGCGACGGCAGGGCCTGATGCAGGGCTTGTGGTGCCTCGATCCGAACGAGGGCATGAGTCCCGGCCAGAAGGACGAGATCGACCGCGTCACTCGCGAGCATTCAGATCTCAGCGACGACGCCTTCGTGGCCGCAAACTTGAACAAATGGCTGGCATGAGCTCAAACCCCTTCATCAGCCTGCAAGGCGTCCGCAAGGTCTATCGTAGCGGCGGCGCCGAATTCCTGGCGGTGTCCGACGTCACCATGGACGTGCAGGAGGGTGAGCTTGTCTCGCTGGTCGGCCCGTCCGGCTGCGGCAAGACCACAGTGATGAAGATCTTGGCCGGCCTGCACGGCGCCGACGGCGGCACGGTGAAGATCGGCAATGCCAAAAGCCCGTTCGATCCGACCCGCGACATCGGCATGGTATTCCAGCAGGCGCTGCTGCTGAAATGGCGGACGATCCTGGACAATGTGTTGCTGCCGGCGGAGATCGTCGGCCTTCCCATGAGGGCCGCGCGCGAACGGGCGCGCGATCTGCTCAATCTGGTGGGTCTTGCCGGCTACGAGCAGAAATATCCGCGAGAGCTGTCCGGCGGCATGCAGCAGCGTACCGCGATCGCGCGCGCCTTCATTCACGACCCGAAACTGATCCTGATGGACGAGCCGTTCGGCGCGCTGGACGCGCTGACGCGCGAGCAGATGAATCTGGAGATGCTGCGGATCTGGCGCGAGAGCGGCAAGACCATCATCTTCATCACGCACTCGATTCAGGAAGCCGTGTTCCTGTCCTCGCACTGCGCCGTGCTGACCGCCGGCCCGGCAAAGATGGCCGATTATTTTCCGATCGACCTGCCCTTCCCGCGGGCTCTGCCGCTCAAGACGACGGACGCGTTCGGCGCCTATGCAAGGCGCATTTACGAGAAGCTGGGTCTGGGCGCGGCTTAATTCACCGCACGATAGATGCTGTAGGGTGGGCAAAGCGAAGCGTGCCCACCATGGCGAGTCATGCAAGCAGTGGTGGGCACGGCGCAAGTGCGCCTTTGCCCACCCTACGGGAGTTTGCGCGATCAGGTCTTGTTGCGCATCTTGCCGAGCAGATAATTATCGTAAAAATTCTCCGCGATCTGCGTGTAGAACAGCAGCTCCTTCATATAGGCGTCGTGGCTTTCCTTGGTGCGCTTGAACAGGTCGCTCTTGGTGGCGAGCTCGTTCAGATGCTCCTGGGTCGCGGCGTAGCAGGCCTCCAGCACCGGCTGCGGAAACGCCTTCAGCTCCGCGCCATTGGCGATCAGCCGCTTCAGCGCCGCCGGATTCACGCTGTCGTATTTCTCGAGCATCCAGGCGCCCGCAGCCGACGCGGCCTGGTTGACGATCGCCTGGTACTGCTTCGGCAGCGACGCCCACTTCTCGTCGTTGACGATCATGTGCAGCATGGCGCCGCCTTCCCACCAGCCGGGGAAGTAGTAGTATTTTGCGACCTTCTGGAAGCCGAGCTTTTCGTCGTCATAGGGTCCGACGAATTCGACCGCGTCGATCGTGCCCTTTTCCAGCGCCGGATAAATGTCGCCGCCCGCGATCTGTTGCGGGACCACGCCGAGCCGCGCCAGCACATGACCGCCCATGCCGGCGATGCGGAATTTGAGACCCTTGAGATCGTCGACCGTCTTGATCTCCTTGCGGAACCAGCCGCCCATCTGGGTGCCGGAATTGCCGCAGAGGATGGCGTGCGCCTTGAATGGCTTCAGCGCCTCGTTGGTGAGGTCGGCGCCGCCGCCGAAATGCCACCAGGACTCCTGATGACGATGGTTCATGCCGAACGGCGCACCGGTCGCGTAGGCCAGCGCCGGCTCCTTGCCGATGTAGAAATAGAGCGGGGTCTGAGCCATGTCGACAGAGGCTGTGCTGACGGCATCGAGCGCCTGCAGGCCCGGGACGAGCTCGCCGGCCGCAAAGGTCTGGATCTGGAATTTGTTATCGGTGGCGTCGGCAACATATTTCGCAAAGGTCTGCGCAGTGCCGTAGATGGTGTCCAGCGATTTCGGGAAGCTGGAGGTCAGGCGCCACTTGATCTCGGGCGCGCCTTGCGCGATCGCAGGTGCAGCAACCAGCGTCGTCGCGCCGGCCACGGCGCCGCCCTTGAGGAACGTACGGCGTTTCATGATGGTCTCTCCCTGAATTATGTTTCAACGTCTCGGCTTGAGCGCGATCTTCGCGAGCTATTGCCGTTCCTATAGCGGAGTTCAAGTTGTGAGCGGTAGCCCGGATGGAGCGCAGCGCAATCCCGGGATCCCCCAAGTATCTACCGCGTCACTCTCAGAGCAGCTTGGCGCTCACGAACAGCGCGCGCACGGCGTTGGTCGCCTGCACCACGAGCATGGCGTTCTCGGCGGCGCCTTCGAGCGCTGCGACCGCGTCTTCATGCAGCGAGCGGAATTCCATCCACTCGACCGATTTGAAGTTGGTGAGGAATTGATAGGCCTGGCCGACGGTCGCAATCGCCAGCGTGTCGCCGTTCAGTTTGATCTTGAACGTCGTGCGCAGCGGGGTCTCGGAACTTTGCGGATCACTCACTTTGCGGATCACTCATGGGCTGCTTCTGCACGATGACGGCTTAACGAAGGGAAAACGGCAGCCCCGCCGTGGCAGGCAAATATCAGGAGCAGATATCAGGACTCGGTGCTCGCGCGCTGCGAGGCGGTCGCCGATGGGCTCAACTTCGGCACCACGACCAGACGGTTGAACTCACCGTTATCGTAGGCCTTCATAAAACGATCGTAGTCCTTGATCGACACGCAGCCGTTGGAGTCGCCACGGGGCCCGAGCATGTAATTGTGGGTGAGCAGGCCGACGCGGCCGAGCGCGCTGGTGCCCTCGGTGGGAGTCAAGCGCAGTGCGCGGACGCCGTGAAACAGTTTTTCGCGGGGCTTCAGGTCGTAGGTCGCGGGCGGGGTCGCGCCAACCATGCGCTGGTCGACGTGCTCCGGGTCGTCCATCAGCGCGCCCATCCCGGAATGCGCTTCCAGCGCGAGGCCGCTCGGCAGGTAAAGCGCCTTGGCCGAGATGTCGTAGACCGCGGTGCGCGAATCGTAACCGAGCGCGGCGAGATCCGGCGCCTTGCCGAACAGGCCGCTGTCGGGCGTCAGCGAGGCCAGCTTGATCTTGTCGGTGAATTTTTCGAAGAAGTTGCGGTTGTCGACCCTGGGGTTGGTCTCGGCATAAGCCTGGCTCGAGGCGATCTGGGCGGAGATGTCGGCCTGGGGCGGGCGCGAGCGCGGCATCGGGATGGCGTCAGCACGCTGCGATTGTCTCGTCTCCTCGGACATATGCCGGTCGTCGTCGGTCAGGGTCGAGCGCCAGTCGTCGCCCTGGAGCTTCTGCGCAAGCATCGCCTTGGCATCGCGCAATTTGAGCTGGACTGCGCTCACCGCGGAGCGCTCCAGCGCCCGCAGGCCAAGCTCGCGGGCGGGCGGATTGCCAGATGCCGAAGCGAAACGATCATCGAACGAAGGGGCATTGGCCGGCGGCAGTGCGGCGGTGACCAGCGAGGCCGAACCGCCGATATCCGCGACCCAGGCGGCAGCGCCCAGTGCCAGCGCGACGGCGGCCAGAGACAGCAATATCGTCTCGGCTCGCCCAATACGGCGGCGCGACAATAGCCTCTCGGCTTGTGCCCGGTCGGAAACCATCAGCTCCCCAAAATCGACCCCCGGGGGACCCACCCCCACCCGGAGACTCTATACCAGCTACCACATTGGGAGCCAAAAGTTAGGCATAATCGGGGCCGGCGGGCGTCTGGCAAGGCTCCGGCAAGCCATTCCGGGGTATCCCAAGGTATCTTATGACCGATCCGTTCGATCTAGAACGCTTTGTCCGGGCCCAGGACCCGGTCTATGGCGACGTTCAGGGGGAGCTGACCCGGGGCCGAAAGCAGAGCCACTGGATGTGGTTCGTCTTCCCGCAGGTCGCCGGCCTCGGCTTCAGCGCCATGTCGCAGCGCTACGCCATCGCCTCCCGCGCGGAGGCCAAGGCCTATCTCGCCCACCCCATCCTCGGTCCGCGCCTGATCGAATGCACCCGCCTCGTGCTTGCCGTCGAAGGCCGGACCATCAACGCGATCCTCGGCGCGCCCGATGATGCCAAATTCCGCTCGTCGATGACGCTGTTCGACGCGGTGTCCGACGAACCCGTTTTCGACCAGGCGCTCGCCCGGTATTTTTCGGGCAAGCGCGATCAGGCAACGCTCGATATCCTCGCGGTCCTCGACCGACAGCCCAAGTGACCGCGGCCACCAGCGTAAACCCGGGATTAACATCGCCTGCCTATTGTCCGTGCAAATTATTTCCCGCGCCAGTTGCCGGACAGACTCATGAAAATCGGTACGCTCCTGACCACCGCGATCGTCTCGCTCTCGACCGTGGGCGGCGGCCTCGCCGTCTACGTCGCCGTAACGAAATACCAGACGATGGAGCGAATCACCGAAGCCCAGGGGCGGCTGGCGATCGTCCGCGCCGTCAGCGACATCCCGCGCTACCTCAATCCCGAGCGCGGCTTTTCCACCAACATCCTCTATGGCCCTCCCGCCGTCGACCCGGCGCTGCTGGCCGAACAGGACAAGCTGCGCAAGCAGACCGATGCCGCCCGCGACAGGATGAACGCGCTGCGCAAGGACCTGCCGGGCCCGTTCGACGACGGCAACACCACCGGCGGCAACATCGACGCCATCAATTCGAAATTCACGTCGCTGCGCGAGGCCATCGACAAGGCGATGTCGGGCCCGCCTGAGGCGCGCAAGGACGCCGCCAAGAAGATCGTCGCCGACAACGCCGTGCTCAACGCCAGCGTGACTGCGCTGCTCAACGAGCAGGTCCGCCGCATGGCGATCCTCAACGGCGACGCCTACCGGCAGGCCAGCTACGCCAACATCGCGATGACGTTGCGCGACGTCGGCGGCTTCAACTCCAGCCTGCACAAGAACCTCGTCGGGGGCAAGAAACCAGCGACCGATACCGAGAAGGCCGAGATCAGCCGCTCGCAGGGCCGCAACGATCAGATCGTGATGTCGCTGCTGGAGCTGCGCGGCAATCCCGCAACGCCGGCGAACATCGCCGCCGCACTGGAGAAATTCAACGCGATCTACATCGAAGAGTTCGGCCGCGAGCTCAAGCTGGTGAAGGAGGGTGCGGTCAGCGGCAAGTACGAACACGACATGGACACCTATTACACCGCCACGCAGCGCGGCCTCGGCACCATCATCGAGGTCCGCGACGCCTTCTACGACAACGCCGAGCACATTCTCGCCGGTGCCTCCACTGCGGCCCACACCAGCTTCACCATCGCTCTCGCGGGCCTTCTCGCCGTGCTGATCGCCAGCGCCGGCCTCATCGTCACGGTCCGCCGCCGCGTCTGCGCCCCGATCGTCAATCTGACAACGCGGATGTCGCGGCTTGCCGACGGCGAGGTCGCGGAAGAGATTCCCGGCGCCGAACGTTCCGACGAAATCGGCGCGATGGCCGCGGCCGTCCGGGTCTTCAAGGACAACATGATCCGGGCCGACAGCCTCGCGGCGGAGAAGCAGGCCGAGAACGACGGCAAGATGCGCCGCGCACAGGCGCTCGACGGGATCACCCGCGCGTTCGAAGCCAAGGTCACCGAGCTCGTCGGCGGACTGTCGCGCGCGTCCTCCACCATGGAAAGCACGGCGCAGTCGATGACCTCGACGGCAGCCCAGACCAACAGCCAGGCCGCGGTCGTCGCCGCCGCCTCACAGCAGACATCGAGCAACGTGCAGACTGTTGCGAGCGCCACCGAAGAGCTGACCTCTTCGATCTCGGAGATCGGCCGTCAAGTGGCCCAATCCACCGAGATCGCCGCCCGCGCCGTCGACAACGCCCGCCGCACCGGCGACACCGCCCGTGCGCTGGCCGAGGGCGCGCAGAAGATCGGCGACGTCGTCACGCTGATCCAGAGCATCGCCGAGCAGACCAATTTGCTGGCGCTCAACGCGACCATCGAGGCTGCCCGCGCCGGCGACGCCGGCCGCGGCTTTGCGGTGGTTGCTGCCGAGGTGAAATCGCTTGCGGGCCAGACCGCCAAGGCCACCACCGAAATCTCCGAGCAAATTTCAGCGATCCAGGCCGCGAGCGACGAGACCGTGACCGCGATCCGCAACGTCGCCGACGTCATCGGCGAAATCGACCAGATCGGCACCGCGATCGCGGCCGCGATCGAGGAACAGGGCTCGGCGACCAAGGAGATCGCCCGCAGCGTCCAGGAGGCCGCGCGCGGCACCCAGGAGGTCAACACCAACATATCAGGCGTGCAGCGCGCCGCTGACGATACCGGCACGGCCGCAAGAGAGGTGCTGGGCGCAGCCGAACAACTCTCGACCCAGTCGCGCGATCTCGCCGGACAGTTCGACCGCTTCCTCGGCGAGGTCAGGTCGGCGTAAGCGCGGCGCGCAGCTTCGTAGCCCGGATGGAGCGCAGCGTAATCCGGGAATCGTGCCGCAAACTACGTCGGCCGCGGATTGCGCTGCGTTCCATCCGGGCTACGGGACCGTCAATAAGGCGGCGCCTTGCGCGCCCGCTGCGCCTTGGCGGCCTCGATCCACCACGCGAGATCGTCGGCGAAGCGCGGGAACGAGCGTTCGAGCGCCTTGCCGCCCTCGCCGATCGGCTCGCCCGCCTCCGATAGCGTCTGTGCGATCGGGCCGACGCCGATGGTGCTCGACACCACCACCATGCCCATCTCCGACAGCGTGCCGTGCCAGGCGGTCGAGGCACGCGCGCCGGACAGGCGGCCGGCCGAGTAGCTCACGATCGCGGCCGGACGCCAGAACCACTCCTCGAGGAAGTGGTCGGTGAGATTTTTCAGGCCCGGCTGGATGCCCCAATTGTACTCGCCGGTGACGAAGACAAAGCCATCGGCGCCGCGGATCTCTCCGGCCAGCTTCTCCAGCGCCTCAGGGGCGGAGCCCTTGGGATATTCCTTGTACATACGATCGAGCATCGGCAGGCCGATCGCCTTGGCGTCGATGAACACGACGTCGTCGCCGCGACCGCGCAGGCGATCGACGACGAAATTCGCAAGGCGTATGCCCATGCGGTCGGAACGGTAGGAACCGTAGAGGACGAGGATGCGATTGCTCATGGCCGGTAGTATAGCACGGATCAGCAGGCCGGCCTCAACGTTTTGACGCGCTAGGTTCGCCGTCCGTGCTCGAGCGTTTGCGACGGTGTCTCGCCGAACTGGTCGCGATAGCTTCTGGAGAAGTCACCGAGATGCCAGAAGCCGAACGCCAGCGCGACGGCCTTGACGCTGTCGGCACCGGCGAGCAGCCGCTGGCGCACCAGCCACAGCCGCCGCAGGCGCAAGTAGCGGTGCAGGCTCATGCCGCGATAGCGGCGGACGACGTCGTGCATGGTGCGAACGGACAAGCCGAGCGTGCGCGCGATCTCGTCGCTGTAGATGGGCTGCGAGAGGTCGTCGGAAAGCAGCGCGCGGATGTCCTGAAAGACCTTGAATTTCCGCTCGTCATTGGGGCGCAGGGTCCATCGCGCAGGAACGATGCTTTCGAAAATTGCGTCCACAGCGCCGAGCAAGGTCTCCCTCATGGCGGCAGCCTTCAGCGGCACGTCGGGTGCATCGACCGGCTCCGAAGCGGCTGCCAGCACCTCCCGAACCACACCGCGGAGCCGGTTCAAGCCCGCGGCGGTCGTTTCGAAGATGTTGAAGCAGAGGGCTGCTTGTGGCCAGCCGCGATCCGTCACCTCCGGCCTGAACACCACCGAGCCGATTTGCCGCGGCACTTCCTCGATGGTGGTGTAAGCCGCGCCGCCGCTGCCGATGACGATGACGGGTCGTGTGCGCTGCGTGCCGTTGAATCGAACCGGCACGTCCAAATCGTCCATCGTGAATCCGATCGCGGTACAATTCTCGACGAGCTGTGCGTCGACGACCCGCGGAAATGCCCGCGTCAAATTCACGTCGCAGCCGGGCAGCGACAGAATGGTCTGCTCGGCCGAAATCCTCCGTACGAAAGGCGTGAACTCGAAGTTCAGGCCTCGTATGGCACTTCGAAATTCATCGACGTCGGTGAAACGAAATACCTTCGGCGCTAGCGTGGGCGCATCATCAGTTCTGTTCATGGCAAATGTGAAACTTCGCGTCGCAACACACGCGCCTCCGGCGACGATGCCGGCCCAACTTCCCCGTTCCGGTGTCCCTTAAGTCTGAAAGAATCACTTCGAACTATGTTGACCAGTTGGCGAGCGTCGAAGTCCAAGGACAAGCCGGCGCATCAAATCTCGCCAATTTTCGATAGCGTTTCCCGTGTGGCCAGCGGTGCACATATACCTAGACGAGCAAAATCCAAATTTCAAATTAACGTTTGTCGAGCGGAATAGAAGCAGTTCGATAGTCCAAATTAATTTTAGGTCAGGCCCCTGCCATGATGGCAAATTCGCCTGCTGATATTCTCGCTGAATTGGAAGAGACGGTCGCAACGTGCCCGGCGGAGCGTTGCGCACGCATTCTCTCCGGCATGGTGCAGTTGCTCACTGGTAGCCGCGGCCAGTGCCGGGAATTGCTCGTCAACGTGGTCGACGGTGTTCTGCTGCGATTGACGGAACGGGTCGAGACCAGCGCACTGGTTCAGCTCAGCACGGCGCTCGCCGAGCTTGACATCGCGCCTCCCGAAACATTGTGGCGTCTCGCCTCGCACGATAATCCGGACGTGGCATGTCCTGTGTTGCTCAAGTCGCGCGCACTTTCCGCGGCAGATCTCGAGGCTGTCATTGACTCCCGTGGCGAGTGGCATCGACGCGCAATCGCCGCCCGCAGCGACATCGCGCCGGCCGTGACCGAGGCGTTGATCAAGCACGGCGGCCCGATCTGCCTTGCCCTGATCAAGAACCCGGGAACGAAATTCTCCGACGCAGCCTATGCAGCGCTGATTGCCATGGCCGACCAGGACGGCGAGATCGCGAAGGCGCTGGTGCTCCGGCCCGGCACGCCCGACCTGGTCGTGCGCAAGCTGCTCTCCGCCCCACCAGCCCGGAAGGCACCGGCCACGCCCAACCCGCTCGCCGCGTCGCCGGTGCCGGAAACGGAGCCGGCTCCGCCAAAGCGGCCTTGCAGGGCCGACTACGCCAGCGCGAGGCCGGAGATTGTCGTCCTCAACCGCATCGGCAAGCTCAACGATTCCACGGTGAACCGTTTTGCGATCCGCGGCGAGACGGCCAACCTATTCACGGCGCTGTCGGTGCTTTCTGGGGCGCCGCTCGAAATCATCGAGCGTGTCGTGAGCGACGACGATTGCGAGGGGCTGGTCATGGCGTGCCGGGCCTCGCGGCTGAACTGGCAGACCACCCTTACCATCCTGAGCAACCGCAGCGGGAAAAGGCTCTCCTATGCCGGGCGCGAGCGCGCGCAACGGATCTTCGAGACGCTGCTTCTGTCCACCAGCCAATGGACAGTGCGATGGGGGGAAATAGCGGCAAGCGCCAACACGAGCGATCCGGCAAATCGCGGCGCGAAGATGGGGGTTAGCCGATGAAGTTCGACGGTCGCAAAGCGCAGCGCGTGAAAATGGATCACAAGCAGCCGGTCAATCTGATGGGCTCGGACGGCACGTGGCGGCGCAGCTGCGTTCTGCTCGACATATCGCAAAGCGGTGCGAAGATCGAAGTCGAGGGCACGCTCGACGTTCTGCGGGCCAAGGAATTCTTCCTGCTGCTGTCGTCGACGGGGCTCGCCTACCGGCGCTGCGAATTGGTCTGGATCGACGGCACCACCGCCGGCGTGCACTTCGTCACCGCAGACGGCAAGAGGAAACCGGCAGCCGCCGCGCAGACTGCCGCTCAGAGCAAATAGGCCCAAGGATTCATCAGCCCATCCACTCAGCATAATTCAGGTCAACCGTGCAGAACGCGCGAATTATATCCCGCCCCGTCAAGGGCGACGGCGGCATCCGAGAGAAGGAAGCGGCACGCCCGTTCGTGCATGTGCTGGCTGATTCTTCAGACAAATTGTCGAGCGTCTGTTCGATGCTCGAGCAGCAGTTTGCCGTCGCAGGCGAACGGCTCGACGCGGAAGCCAAGCTGTCCCAGGTACCGTTCGCGATCGTCATCCGTGCGGAATTGCGTGACGTCCACACCATTGCGGCCATCAAGAGACGAGCCTTAAAGCTCGCGAAGGCAACCAAGCGCATCTTCCTGGTCGAGCACTCCTCTCACATGAGTATCTCGCAGGCCTACGCGCTCGGAGCCACGCTCGTCCTTCCCGGGACGATCGACAAGATCAAGCTGCTGGCAGCGCTGGTTGATCCCGCCGAAGAGGCGCCTGCTTCCTCAGGTCACGCGCCGCAGCCGGACAACGCCGTCGAGACCGCGGCGATTGCCATCGCGTCGATGTTTGCCTCGGCGACATCGGGGCAGCCGATTGACGTCAGCGGCGCCAGGGAAGCCGGCCGCCAGATCGCCGATCGCATCACCCAGCATGGCCTGTCGGAATGGCTCACGACGGTGCGGCGCCATCACGAGGGGACCTATCAGCATTGCCTCCTCGTCACCGGCGTCGCCATCGATTTCGGCCTGAGCCTTGGCGTCGGCAGGTCAGACCTGGAGCGGCTATACACGGCGGCCATGTTCCACGACATCGGCAAGGCCCGGATCCCGCTTGCCATCCTCGACAAGCCCGGCCGTCTCGATCCGGAGGAACGTGCCACAATCGAGACGCACCCGGTGGCGGGCTACGATTTTCTGAAAGACCACGACAATATCTCGCCGGAGATCCTCGATGCCGTGCGGCATCATCACGAATTTCTCGACGGCAGCGGCTACCCGGATGCGCTCTGCGCCGGGAACATCGGCGATATCGTGCGCATCCTGACGATCTCGGACATCTACGCTGCCCTGATCGAGCACCGGCACTACAAGCCAACGATGCCGCGGGCAGAGGCTTATAACATTCTCTGCGGAATGAGTGGAAAGCTGGAAAAGGCACTGCTGACCGCGTTCAGACAGGTCGCACTCACGAGATGAGCGCAGCAACCCGTCTCGACCCCAGCCTAGTGCGCGGCGCGGTGTCTGGTGCGGCGCGGAACGGTCCGGCAGGCCAGCCCTTCGGCCAGCAGCTTCATGTCCTCGTGCCGGCCGCTGCGGATCATCCGGCCGAACTCTTCGGGGGTGAAAGGAAGACTTGGATCATCATCGATCGGACGCCGCACTCGCGGGCCGAAGAACCGTCGAACCAGGCTAGCGAGCCGCCGCATGTCAATTCCCTCGCGCCAGCATCAAACCTTTCAGTCCGCACATTGTTCCTCCCGCACGATCGAGAATGCAAGAGGCCGCCAAGCGGTCCGCACCAAAAAAATTCGGCGAGAGAATAATCTCCTCTGCCTGCGCTACTCGGCGAATCCGACGTAACGCACGAAATCGTCGTTGCCCTCGCGATCGGAGCGAACGGCGTTCGCGGCAAAGTTGTCGTCGGGATAGCCCATCGCGACGCAGGTCATGATCACCTCGTCCTCCGGAATGTTCGCGACCTCGCGCACGATGTCGGAACGCATGATGCCCTGCCCGTTGATCACCGAACCGAGACCGCGGTCCCAGGCCGCGAGCACGATGCCGTAGCAGAGCGCGCCCAGATCGAAATGGCAGACCGCGCCGGGATCGAGCACGCGGTCATAGGTCAAGACCAGCGAGACCGGCGCGTCGAACTGGCGGAAGCCGCGCAGCACCCAGTCCTGCCGCATCGGCTTGTCGTCGCGCGCGATCCCCATCGCGCCGAACAGTTTCTTGGCGACGTCGACTTGCCGCGTCCGGTGCACGCCCTGGTATTCGCCATGGCTGACGATGTCGCGCTTGACTTTGGCGCCGCCAACCATTTCCTCCATGTTGCGTCGGCGCAGCTGTTCCAGCGGCCCGCCTGTGAGCACGTGGACACGCCAAGGCTGGGTGTTCATCGACGACGGCGCACGTTTGGCACTGTCGATGATCGCCTCGATCACCGCGCGCGGCACCGGCTCGTTCCTGAAGCCGCGCACGCTGCGGCGCGACTGGACCAGCGTTTCGAATTCCACCTCAAGACCTCCCTGCCCGTTCATCCCATGGCATCGCAAACCCCGGCATGGCAACTGCGAGCCGTTGCCGATGCGGCGCGCCATATCTATGCTAACCCGCAAGCAAGACCAAGAACCCTGTGAGGATCCCAATATGGCCGCACCGCTCGATCCCGTCATCGCCCAGATCATTCCGCTGCTGCCGATGCGCGATGCCACGACGATGACGCCACAGAGCGCACGCGATTCCTTGCGCGCACTGGCTGCCTCACGCGCGGCCATAGCGCCGCCGCCGGTGGACATCGTCGCGGATATCAAGGTGAAAGGCGGCGCCGGACCGCTCGATGCACGTATCTACCGGGTCGGCACCACGCCGGCGCCGACCGTGGTGTTTTTCCATGGCGGCGGCTGGGTCGCGGGCGACCTCGAGACTCACGACCGGCAGGCACGCAACCTTGCGATCGAGACCGGCGCGGTCGTCGTCTCCGTCGACTACCGTCGCCCGCCCGAAACGCGCTTTCCCGGCGCGTTCGAGGACGCCTTTGCCGCGGTGAGCGACGTGTTTGGCCGCGTCGCGGAATTTGGCGGCGATGCAAAACGCCTCGGCGTTGCCGGCGACAGCGCCGGCGGCAATCTCGCCGCCACCAGCGCGATCGCCTGCCGCGACGCCGGCATCAAGCTCGCCGCACAACTCCTGGTCTATCCCGTGACCGATGTCCTCGGCAGTTATGCGGACGCGCGCGAGAACGCACGCTTCCCCTCGCGCGCCGAGAATGCCGAAGGCTACTTCCTCTCGCGCGCCGTGATGGAGTGGTTCTGCGGCCATTATCTCGCCGATCCCTCGCATGCCACCGACTGGCGCGTTTCGCCGCTACGCGCGGCCTCGCTCGCCGGCGTCGCGCCCGCGATCGTCACCACCGCCTGGTTCGATCCCCTCCGCGACGAGGGCACAGCCTATGCACGCGCGCTGGAAGCCGCCGGCGTGCCGGTGAAGCATCATGAAGGCCCCGGCCTGATCCACGGCTATTTCGGCCTCGGCGACGCCTCCGCGGTGGCGCGAGCCGAAGCACAGCGCGCACGCGCGGACTTCAAGGCGCTTCTCGCGCGCGGCGCCTGAGGGCGACGCCCGGAGCGGCAGGATCGGCTGCCGCGCCGGCCAGCGCTCAGGCTTTGGCTGCGGGCACCTCGAAGAAGCCCGTCGCCTGAACGAGGCGGCCATCGTCGCCGAAGCGGCCAAAACTCTCGCCCGTGACGAACACGCGACCGGCGCCGTCGTACATCGTCCAGCGAAAAAGCCCCTGATCATGGTGCTCGAGGAAGCTGTCATTCCTGAAATGCGCGCCGGGAAACTTGAGCTGGGTTTGACCGATGCGCGCCATCAAGGCGTCGCGTCCCTTAATCTGCGAGCCCGGATCGGTATACACGCAGTCCGCGGCCACGCTTTGCTCAAGCAGCCGACGCCGCTCGTCGTCATCGATGGGTCCCCACGCCGCCTGATAGGTGTTCCAGATCTTCAATCGCGCTTCATCGTTCATCTCGCAGAACCTCTCGTGGCCTCACGCCGCTTCCGTCAAATTGACAATTATTGATACTTTGTCAATATGACTCGACGTTCAGTTCCAACCTTGTGAGGCTCATGGCTCGTTCCAGCATTTCGAAAGAGGCGCTTGCCGTCGAGGCTGCAACGGAGGTCTTCTCCCGCTACGGCCATGCCCGCACGACGATGGGCGACGTCGCCGCCAAGGCGGGAATGTCGCGGCCGGCGCTCTATTTGCTCTTCCCCGACAAGGATGCCGTGTTCGCGGCGGTGATCCAGCGAATGGACGAGCAGAAGCATCGGGAGATCAGGGCCGCAATCGCGCGCCTCGACGGCCTTCACGCCAAGCTGCTCCACGCCTGTAAATCCTGGGGATCGCATGGCTTCGACCTGATCGAGGCGCATCCCGATTCGGCAGATCTGTTCGACCTCCGCTTCCCCGCAGTTCGGAAGGTCTACGACAACTTCCAGTGTCTGGTCGCCGACCTCATCCGCGATCAGGTGAAGGCCGCCGGGATAGCGATCGAGCCGGAGGTGCTGGCGCGATGCCTGGTGTTCGGCATGCGGGGACTGCGCGAAACCGCCAGGAACGGCAAGGAGATGCGGCGGCTGATCGCCGTTCAGGTCACCATGCTCGTCAGAAGCATCGATGACGGCAGTTGAGCTGCGAAGAGCCGCCTATCGCGGCCTTCCCGCCCGTTGCGCGTTGGTGTGCCCCCACGTCTGGTCCCAATCCTGACCGGCGGCATCGACGACGCGGCCGTCGGCTTCGAAGAACTTGTTCGGCACCTGGAAGATCGCCAGGATCAGGGCGCCCTCCGGGCACCAGGCGGCATGCCGGCTGCCCGCCTCGCGCCAGATGAATTCGCCGGCCTTGCAGGCGATCCCCTTGGCCGGCCCCTCGTTGTCGACGAGAGCGCCCTCTATGACATAACTCTGCTCGACGCCGACATGCTCGTGATCGGGCAGCACCGATCCCGGCGCAAAGCGCATCAAGGCCGTCATCAGACCGCTGCTGCGATCGAACAGCAGCGTCTTGGCCTCGCAGCCGGGAAAGCGCGTCTTCTGCCATTCCATGTCTTGCGGCCGAACCAGGTGAGAATGCCGGTCAGAAGCGGCATCCGGCATGTTCGCAATCAGGGTCTCCATCACGATCTCCCTTCGGCTAAACTCGCCCGAAGCTAGCAGGATCGCCCGTCCCGGTCAGCGAGCAGTGCAGCAGACCGTGAGCCCCGTCGAACCCGCGGTCGAAAAATCGCCAGGAAGACCGGACGGCGGCCGCTCATCCAGCTTGATTGCGCCACGATTCCCGGCTCCAATCCGCGCGCCATTTCTGGTTTAGGGAGACAATCATGATGAAGCGGATTTTCCTGGCGGCGATCGTTGCCACGTTTGCAGCGGGTTCGGCCTTCGCGGAGGACACCTGCGAAAGCAAGGCCGTCGGCAAGGACGGCAAGGCCCTGGCTGGCGCCGCCAAGACCTCGTTCATGAAGAAGTGCAAAGCCGAAGCCTGCGCGCCCAAGGCCGTCAGCGCCGAGGGCAAGCCGCTCGCCGGCGCCGCCAAGAACAGCTTTATGAAGAAGTGCGAGATGGGCGCGTAAGGCGCCGCGAATTCGCTGCTGCTTTAGCGAGCAATCGCCAGACGAACTGCCACATGGCCGGGCTTGTCCCGGCCATTCGCGTGTGTGTTTGCGTGTGCCGGCCTCCAGACCAAATCATCCGAAAGCGTCGCCCTAGACAGGAGCTCTCGACTGACCGATCATGTGGCGCTGAGCGAAGCGGGGCGCATCGACAAGGCTTTCTAGGAAAGGGAACGTCAAGATGTGGCAACCTCGAGTGCGTCATCACTTCATCGCGGCAATGAGCTTGCTCTTCTCTCTGCTCATCGGACTTGAAGCCGCGAACGCGCGGGGCCCGGGACTGCCCAACGTCATGGTGCTCGCAACCGGCGGCACGATCGCCGGCAGCGGGGCGAGCAGCACCACCGTGGTCGGTTACACCGCAGCCACGGTGGGCATAGAGACCCTCCTGAATGCCGTCCCCGAACTGAAAACGGTGGCCAACGTCAAGGGCGAGCAGGTTTTCCAGATCGCCAGCGAGAACATGAACAATGACTACTGGCTCAAGCTTGCCAAGCGCGTCAACACGCTGCTCGCGCAGGACGACGTCGACGGCATCGTGATCACGCACGGGACCGACACGATCGAGGAAACCAGCTATTTCCTGGACCTCGTCGTCAAGAGCAAGAAGCCCGTCGTCGTCGTCGGCGCAATGCGACCGTCGACGGCGATCAGCGCGGATGGGCCGATCAACCTCTTCAACGCGGTGATCCTCGCGGGCAGTGACGAGGCCGTCGGCAAGGGCGTGCTGGTTGCTCTCAACGATCAGATCAACGCGGCTCGCGATGTCACCAAGAACAACACCTCGACGGCAGACACCTTCCGTACACCGGAACTCGGCTTTCTCGGCTACATGCAGGGCAACAAGCCGTACTTCTATCGTCAATCGACGCGCCGCCACACGGCGGACTCCGAATTTGACGTCTCCAGCCTCGATGTCCTGCCGCAAGTCGATATCGTCTACGGCTATGCCAACATGAACCGGGTCGCGATCGACGCTTTTGTCGGCGCCGGAGCCAAGGGGATCGTGCATGCCGGCGTCGGCGACGGCAGCCTGGCCAGGCCCGCGGTCGAGCCAGCTCTCGACGAGGCCCGCAAGAAGGGCGTCGTGATCGTTCGCAGCAGCCGCGTCGGCAACGGCATCGTCGCGCGCAACGGCGAGGCCAAGGACGACGAGCACGACTTCGTCGTCTCGGATACGCTCAATCCTCAAAAGGCGCGCATTCTGCTGATGCTGGCGCTGACCAAGACGACCGACACGAAGGAAATCCAGCGGATGTTCTACACCTACTGAGCTAGCCCTACTCTCGCTTGAAACGGTAATCAAAGGCGGCGCCGAGCGGCTTGATCAGCCCGACCGTCGGCGCCGGAAAATGAATCGGCAGGATCAGCGTGTCGGTGTCCGCGACGGAAGCAAAGAACTTTCGCCGCGACACCGCCGACTGCTTCGGATCCCAATCCGGTCTGGCCGACCAGTCCGGCTCGCGGCACTGGATCTGATGATGCATGAGGTCGCCGGCGACCACCGCGCGGCGCCCCTTCGAGAAGATGTTCACGCAGCAATGGCAGGGCGAATGCCCCGGCGTCGGCGTCAGCGTGACGGTGTCGTCGAGCGCGTAGTCGTCATCGACCAGCAGCGCCTGTCCCGCCTCGACGATCGGCAGGCAATTGTCGCGAAACACGGTGCCGGGCGGATTGCTGCCCTTGGCATGCTCGGCCTCCCAAGCCGCATATTCACCCTTGTGGAAGACGTATTTCGCATTCGGAAAATTCGGCACCCAACGACCGTCGCGCAAGGTCGTGTTCCAGCCGGTGTGGTCGATATGCAGATGCGTGCAGAACACGTAGTCGATCTGCTCGAAAGAGATACCGAGCGCGAACAGCTGGTTGCGCCAGCGCGCCTTGCCCGGAAAATCGAACGGCGGCGGATGGCCCTTGTCCTCGCCGGTGCAGGTATCGACCAGGATGGTATAGCGCGGCGTGCGCACCACGAAGGTCTGATAGGTGATCACCATCATGCCGCGCGCGGCGTCGAACACCTCCGGCTCCATCGTCAGCAAATGGCGCTTGAATACGCCCTCGTCATAGGCCGGGAAAAAATCCTGCGGCCGCCGCCACGGCCCCTCCCGCTCGATCACCGCGTCGATGGTGATGTCGCCGATGCGCAGCTGCTTCATGCCTGTTTCGCTCCCTTTTTTGAAAGAGCGTAGCGAGAGGCACCAACGCGTCAAGGCGGCGTAGCGGAATGCTAGCTCCGCAACCCCGGCGCTTCCTGCCCCGTGCGCGCGACATATTCGGTGTAGCCACCGCCGAACTGGTGGATGCCCTCGGGCGTCAGCTCCAGCACGCGGTTCGACAGGACGCTGAGAAAATGCCGGTCATGCGAGACGAACAGCATGGTGCCCTCGAAATCCGCCAGCGCCGCGATCAGCATTTCCTTGGTGGCGAGGTCGAGATGGTTGGTCGGCTCGTCCAGCACCAGAAAGTTCGGGGGATCGAACAGCATCTTCGCCATCACGAGGCGCGCCTTCTCGCCGCCCGACAGCACGCGGCAGCGCTTCTCGACGTCGTCGCCGGAGAAGCCGAAGCAGCCGGCGAGCGCGCGCAGAGAGCCCTGCCCCGCGGTCGGAAACGCATATTCGAGTGACTCGAACACCGTCTGCTCGCCGTCGAGCAAATCCATCGCATGCTGCGCGAAATAGCCCATCTTGACGCTGCCGCCGACCGCCACGGTGCCATCGTCCGGCTCGCTCGCGCCCGCGACGAGCTTGAGCAGCGTCGATTTGCCGGCGCCGTTGACGCCCATCACGCACCAGCGCTCCCTGCGGCGGATCATGAAATCGAGCCCGTCATAGATCCGCTTGCTACCGTAGCCCTTGAACACCTTCTTGAGCGCAACGACATCCTCGCCCGAGCGCGGTGCCGGCGGAAAGTCGAACGCCACCGTCTGGCGGCGGCGCGGCGGCTCGACCCGCTCGATCTTGTCGAGCTTCTTCACCCGGCTCTGAACCTGCGCTGCGTGAGAGGCGCGCGCCTTGAACCGCTCGATGAACTTGATCTCCTTGGCGAGCATCGCCTGCTGGCGCTCGAACTGCGCCTGCTGCTGCTTCTCGCTTAGCGCCCGCTGCTGCTCGTAGAACTCATAATTGCCGGCGTAGGTGGTGAGCGAGCCGGAATCGATCTCGACCACTTTCGAGATCACGCGGTTGATGAACTCGCGGTCGTGCGAGGTCATCAGCAGCGTGCCTTCGTAGTCGCGCAAGAACTTCTCCAGCCAGATCAGGCTTTCGAGATCGAGATGGTTGCTCGGCTCGTCGAGCAGCATGACATCGGGACGCATCAGGAGAATACGCGCCAGCGCCACGCGCATCTTCCAGCCGCCGGAGAGCTTGCCGACGTCGCCGTCCATCATCTCCTGGCTGAAGCCGAGGCCGGACAGCGCCTCGCGCGCGCGGCCGTCGAGCGCGTAGCCGTCGAGCTCCTCGAACGCGTGCTGCACCTCGCCGTAGCGCGCGATGATCTCGTCCATCTGGTCGGCCTTATCAGGGTCGGCCATCGCGGTCTCGAGTTCGTGCAGCTCGGCCGCCACCGCACTCACCGGTCCCGCCCCGTCCATGACCTCGGCCACGGCGCTGCGGCCGGCCATCTCGCCGACGTCTTGGTTGAAATAGCCGATGGTGATGCCGCGATCGGTCGAGACCTGCCCCTCATCGGGCGGTTCCTCGCCGGCGATCATCCGGAAGAGCGTGGTCTTGCCTGCGCCGTTCGGGCCGACGAGCCCGATCTTCTCGCCCTTGTTGAGGGCGGCGGACGCTTCGATGAACAGGATCTGGTGGCCGGCTTGCTTGCTGACGTTGTCGAGGCGGATCATGAGGTCTTTTTGGGGGATTGTTGCGTTGCAGCGTCATAGGCCATGCGGGCCCCCAGGGGAAGCCCGGCCGGACCCGGATCAGCCCCGCGCGCCGCCGAATTCGCGCAATTCGACCCGCAGCTTAGGCCTTGTAGACCTCCACGGTCTGCATCATGCCCATCTCCTCATGGTTCATCATGTGGCAGTGGAGCATGTAGACGCCGGTGAAATCGATGAAGCGCGAGCGGAACACGACCTGGCCGCCCTTGCGCTCCACGATCACGGAATCCCGCCATTCCGGCACCGCCAGCGCCTTGCCATTGGCCGAGATCACCTGGAACGGGTTGGTATGGATGTGGAAGACGTGGTCGTCATGCTCATGGGTATTGACGATGGTCCACTCCTCGACCGCGCCCAGCTTGACCCGCTGATCGATGCGGCCGGGGTCGAACTTCTTGCCGTCGACGAAGAACTCGAATTCCTGCCAATGGCCGGCGGCGTCGGCCTCCGGCGCGGTCGCCGACAGCACCACCTTGCGGCGGTTGGTGATCTCGGAGTCCTTGATGGTCGCCAGCGGCGCCGGCGGCAGGGCGCGCGGCAGCTTCATGTCCATCGGCGCACCTGACACCACGACCCGCGCCAAGGGCCCGACCGGCGACGGATGCCCCTGATCGTAGGGCGTAGCGTTGAAGGCGTAGGTGCCGGGGCTGCCTGCCTTCACCAGAATGTCCGCGCGCTGACCGGGCGCAATCAGGACCTGCTTGAGCGGCTGCATGGCGCCGAGCTGGATGCCGTCATAGGCGATCGCTTGCAGATCGTGCTTCTCCAGGTCGAGCAGCATGTCGTCCTGATAGGCGGCATTGAGGATGCGCCAGCGCTGCACCTCGCCGGGCCGCATCTCGATCATTGGCCGGCGTTGGCCGTTGATGGCGAGAAAGCGCGTCGCGGTCTCGGGAAACAGCGTCTCGAAATTCTCGACCATGCCGTTGGAATCGTAGACCACCTGGGTGAGCACCATGAGCCGTTCGCGGGCTGTCGCGATCTCGGGGACGTCGGCGAAATCACCCTCGATGACGACGGCGCCGACCATGCCGGAGGACATCTGGATGTCGGCGCTGCCGTGATGATGCGGGTGATACCAGTAGGTGCCCATGGTGTGATCGGCCGGCAGAGTGATTTCGATGTTGTAGCTGCGGCCTGGCGCCATCGAGCGCATGACGTTGTCGGAAATCCCGCTCGGGCTGGTATGCGCGCCGTGGAAATGGAAATTGGTGTTGTTGAACTGGTGCGGATGGCTGATGTCGGCCGGCAATCCATCGCGGTTCGGCGGCAAATCGTTGATCATCTTGATGCGCAGGGTATCGCCGGGTTTCATGCGCAAGGTCGGGCCGGGGCTGCCGCCCTCATAGGACCTGACATAGAGCCTGACGCCGCCGATCTGGCGATAGGCATAGCCGACGCGCATGGTCGTGCTCAGCACGCCATTGACGGACCGCCGCACCTCGGGCTCGACCAGCGCTTGGTCCATGGCGGGAACGGGCGTTTCAGCGACCATCCCCATGCTCGGCGACATGTCCGCGGTGTGGGACATGCCCGCATGGTCGTGCACGGCGTGCTGGGCATTTGCGGCACCTGCGAACAGCGACAACGCGCCCGCTTTGAGACCGCAATCCAGCAATTGACGGCGCGACAATGTCGTCGTGCCCATGGCGCTGGTGACTGAAGACGCACCGTTCGGATCCTGCTGCATTTGAATTGCGCCCCCTGTTGCCGGACCGTCTTCCGTTCGATTCGACTCTAAAGCAAGCACCAAACCACAATTCGAGGCGCAAGCGCACCACATTCATTGGTTGTAAACCTCCTCAGCCGTTCTATCGTCGCAGGATGCATCGTGACGGATTCGCGCTGGCGCTGACCTATGCCCTCCGGACATCGCATGCTGGCCGCATCCCGATGTTCTCGAAACTCTGTACAAGGATATGATCATGAGGCCTTCGCGACGTGAGTTCGTGAAGTGGTTGTCGGCGGGAGGCATCTCGGTCAGCCTGTCACATCTGGCGTCCGCAGCCGGCGTGCCCTTCGCAGCGCACGAGACGCTGCCTGGACGCGGCAAGTTCAATCCCGCCACGGCGGGCGCCGGCCGGATCGACGGCGTCGCCAAGGTCACCGGTGCGAAGCTTTACGCTTCCGACTTCCGCGCCAATGATCTGCAGGGCTGGCCTCAGGCCACCTCGCACGCCATCCTGGTCCGCGCCAACGACGCCACGCATGTCTATACCGGGCTGGACCTCGCCCGCCTCGGCGGCGCGCTCAAGCCGTCGGTCGTGGTGACTGCCGCCGATCTCGACCGGATCGGGACCCAGGTGCCGGAGTTCTACGCGGGCGACCTGTTCTGTCCGATCGGCAAGACGCCGCTCTATCTGGGACAGCCGGTCGCGCTTTTGATCTTCGAGAAGTTCGACGCCTTCGATCAGGCACGTCTGGCGCTACGCGACGGCACGTTCGTCCAATTCGGCGAGGAGACCGGGCCAGTCGTCGTCCCCGATTACGGGGCCTTCCGCTTCACCCGCGTGGCAGGCCCCTCGCCTGACAAGCCGGATGTCTATTCGCCGCTCCAGGCCGGCTGGGTCTCGCCCAAGAAGGTCCAGAGCGCGGCGCTGCCAGTGTGGTCGCCGCTCGCGAAGGACATGCCCGCGGATTACGCCAAGGCGGCGAAATATGGCGAGCAGATCCGTGCCGAGCTTGCAGCGGATGACGCCTCCATGCTTGTGCTCGACCGCGAGTTCGAGACGCAATCGGTCGACCCGATGTTCCTGGAGCCGGAATGCGGGCTCGCCTGGTACGACGGCAAGGGCGGCAATCTCGAACTGCTGTTGGGCGTCCAGTCGCCCTACGAGGCGGCGGAATCGATCGCGCATCTCTTGGGCAAGGCCCGCGCGCCCTACAAGCCGGCGCACATCAACGCGCAGTTCGCCCATGTCGGCGGCGGCTTTGGTGGCCGCGATCACACGCCTTTCATTCTCTATGTTGCGCTCGCGGCGGTCTGCTTTCCCGGCAAGCCCGTGCGGCTGGCGCATGACCGCTACCAGCAGTTTCAGGCCGGCATCAAGCGCCATTCGATCAAGATGCGCTCGCGCATCGGTATCGATCGCGCGACCGGCAAGATCAAGGCGTTCGCGGCCGATCACGTGCTCGACGGCGGCGGCATCGCCCATTTCTCGGCCAGTGTTGCCGTCGTCGCGGCCACCGGCGCGATCGGCATCTACGACATTCCGAAGGTCGACGTCAGGACTGTCGCGGTGCACTCGCGCGGCGTAAGCGCGGGTTCGATGCGCGGCTACGGCATCCTGCAAGCCATGACGGCGCTGGAGGTCCTGATCGACGAGGCCGCGTCCGAGCTCAAGCACGATCCGATCGAATTCCGGCGGCGCAACGCGCTGCCCCAGAACGGCCGGACCATGACGGGCAATCCCTACATCGTCTCGGTGCGCACGCCCGAAATCCTCGACAAGCTCGAGAAGCACCCGATCTGGCAGCAGCGGGCGCAGTTCAAGCAGACCTCGTCGGATCGGCTGGTCGGCACCGGCGTCGCCTGCGTGACGAAAGACTATGGCTCCGGCGCGGACGGCTCGCTCGGCCGTGTCGAGCTTGGACCTGACGGCAAGATCGTGATCTTCTGCGATCATGTCGAGATGGGCAACGGCATCGGGACGGCGCTGGCCAACCGCGTCGCCGGCCATCTCGGCGCCATCGCCGACGAGGTCTCGGTCGCCCGCGTCGACAGCTATGACGTGCTCGGGCTGGTCACGTCGGGCGATCCCTCCACCATGGACCAGAAGACCCAGGATGCCGCGGAGAAAAACCCGCGCTGGGTGCCCGCGATCAGCTCGCCGACAAGCTCCTCGATCGGCGCCCATGTCGGCACCCATTCCGCCGCGGAAGCCGCCCGCGTCATTTTCCGCTTCGGACTATGGCCCTCGGCGCTCGAGCTGTGGCGCATCGCAAAGACTGATCCGCGCGCGGGACAATGGGCCAGCGCAAGCTGGAAGAACGGCCAGCTCACCATGCCCGGCCTCGAACCGCTCGCCCTCTCCGTGCTCTCGGCAACAGCTCATTCGCGCGGCTTCGTCACCGGTGCGGTTGCGCACAGCTTCTCGCGCTGGGCGTGGTCGCGGGCACGCTTCCCGCTGTCCGGCGAGCAATACCGCGCCGATATCGACGCACTGGCGATCCGCAAAGGCAACGGCAAGTTCGAGCGGATCAACCGCACCAGCGTCAAGTTTCCGCCGACCGACAACAACCGGATCGGCACCGCCTACACCTCGATGTGCGGCACGGTCGTTCGCGTCGAGATCGAGCGCGCAACCGGCGCGCTTCGCATCGCCAAGGCCTATAGCGTGCTCGAATGCGGCACCGCGCTCGTGCCCGAGGTGGTGATGGGCCAGGCCCAGGGCGGCTTCGCCATGGGCGTCGGCTACGCGCTGCTCGAAACCCTGCCCCCGTTCGAAGGCGGGCCGGGCAACGGCGAATGGAATCTCGGGCGCTATCTGGTCGCACGCGGCTCCGACCTGCCGCTCCGCGATCTCGAGATCGAGATGCTGAAGCCGCAAACGGCAGACGAAGCACCGAAGGGCATGGCGGAGGTCGTGATGATCCCGATCGTGCCGGCGCTGATCAACGCCATCCACGACGCCACCGGCCATCGCTTCCGCGCGCTGCCGGTCACCGCAAGCCTATTGAAGGGAGTGCTCGCGTGACGACCCTCAGCCTCACCATCAACGGCCAGAAGCACGGTCCGATGGACGTCCGCGACGATCTCTCGATGAATGATTTTCTGCGCGAGATGCTGGGCATGACCGGCACCAAGTTCGGCTGCGGCGCCGCGCAATGCCTGAGCTGCGCTGTCATCGTCGATGCGCCCGACGGCACCAGCACCACCAGCCCGACCTGCGTCGCGCCCGCCGTGAATTTCGACGGAAAGTCGATCCGCACCGTCGAGGGCCACGCGAAGGACGGCGAGCTCTCGACCCTGCAAAAGGCGTTCATCGCGCATTTCGCCTTTCAGTGCGGCTATTGCACCGCCGGCTTCCTCAACGAGGGCCAGGTGCTGCTCGAACGTCTCTCGCGCACGCCGGTCGCGCGCGAGGCGCTGGAGCAGACCATCGCGGATGCGCTCGACGGTCATCTCTGTCGCTGCACCGGCTACGTCAAATATCACGAGGCGGTGCGAGACGTGATCCTCGCCGACTCGAAGCGCTACCTCATGGCCACCAAGTGACACGCATGATGATCTCCGACGTGCGGTTCAAGATGATTGCCGTGGTCGCCGCCCTCGCCGGCAGTCTCAGTGCGGGCTACGCGGCGTCGGAGACGGCAAGCCACGCCCTCGCCTCACCCGAGAGCTTTGCTTCGATCGGCGACACAGAGAAGCGTTCGGCCGCAATCTTCACCGAGCTCGGCAAGGTGCTGACGCATCCGCGCTGCACCAATTGTCATCCGGCCGGCGACAGGCCGCACCAGGGCGACAATGCCCGCCTGCATCAGCCACCCGTCACGCGCGGCGCCGACGGCCACGGCCTCGAGGCGATGCGCTGCAACAGCTGCCACCAGAAGGCCAATTTCGAGCCCGGCCGCATGCCCGGCCATCCCGACTGGCATCTGGCCCCGCGCGAGATGGCCTGGGAGGGCAAGACTGTCGCCGAGATCTGCGAGCAGATCAGGGATCCTGCGCGCAATGGCGGCCGCAAGGTGGAAGACCTGATCGACCATATCGGCAAGGACACCCTCGTCGGCTGGGCCTGGAAGCCCGGCTTCGGCCGCTCGCCCGTGCCGGGCACGCAACAGCAGGCCGGCACGCTGGTGGAAGCCTGGGCCAAGACGGGAGCGGCGTGTCCGGCGCCGTGAGCGGGTGCTCACAAAATCGATTTGGGTGAATAGCCGCAAGTTGGGAGCGGACATGGTCAGCCCACCTTAGAGAGTCGGCTATGGGCCGATTTTGTTGCAAAAGTCGGCCACAATGGATTTGACCGCTAGACCTTTCGTTGAGCCGCGCTCTGAAGCGCTGGCCCTGAAGCATTTTACG